>DASPZL010000449.1:0-8506 GCA_035636295.1 Paraburkholderia sp. | reverse complement strand
AAAGACGACATCATCAACAGCATCTTCAGCCAGTTCGAGCAGGAGATCGAAAAGCGTCTGCGTTTCCCCGACGACCATCGCGCGACCATCGACGAAATGTGGTCGTATCTGCAGTACATGGTCGATTTCACGTGGCGCTATCGTTTTTTATATCGTGATCTGAACGACCTGCTGGCGCGCAACCGCACGCTCGAGACGCACTTCAAGCAGATCATCAGCCACAAGGTGCGCTTTGCGAGCCAGTTCTGCGAGCAGCTCGTGGCCGACGGCGAAATGGTCGCCACGCCGCAAGAGTTGCAAGTCATCGCGACGAACATCGGCGTGATCGCCACCTACTGGCTGTCGTACCAGTTCGTGATGAACCCGCGCAAATACAACGAGCAGGAAACGATCCGCGCGGAACTGCATCAGGTGAGCGTGCAGATCGTGTCGCTAATGGCGCCTTACCTGCGTGGCCGCTCGCGGCAGATTTTCGACGACCTCGTCTCGGGCAAGCTGCCCAAACGCGAGTTTTACGACTACCTGCCGCCAAAAGAAGGCGCCGCGCCCCGCAACGAACCGAAGGACGTTTGAGCATGAAGTCGGTGTGTGTATATTGCGGCTCCTCCAATGGAGCCAAACCGTTGTATGCGCAAGCCGCGCGCGCGTTCGGCCGCGCGCTGGTGCAAGCCGATCTGGCGCTGGTCTACGGCGGCGGCAAGGTCGGTCTGATGGGCGTGATCGCCGACACGGTGATGGCCGAAGGCGGCCGCGCGATCGGCGTGATTCCCGAGCTGCTGGTCAACAAGGAAGTCGGCCATAACGGCCTGACCGAACTGCATGTCGTGCCGGACATGCACCAGCGCAAGAAGATGATGGCCGACCTGTCCGATGCGTTCGTCGCGATGCCGGGCGGCGCGGGCACGCTCGAAGAACTGTTCGAGGTCTATACGTGGGCGCAACTCGGCTATCACCAGAAGCCGGTGGCGCTGCTGAATATCGACGGCTTCTACGACCCGTTGATCAATCTGCTCCAGCACACGGTCGACGAAGGCTTCATGCGGCAAACCTATTTCGACATCCTGCAGATCGATGCCGATCCCGCCGCGCTGATCGGCAAGCTGCAACGCTATCAGCCGCCCGCCAGCGACAAATGGGCGATCAACCGCGACGCGGTTTGAGGTGCGCTTGTTGCGCTTCGGTGCATGCCCCCCGGCCGCGCCCTTCCGGGCGGACCACACCTGAACGATGAGGTTGCGATGATGAAAGCCGTCCTGATCACCGGTGGCAGCCGCGGCATTGGCCGCGCGAGCGCGCGTTTGCTCGGCGCGCGCGGCTGGTCCGTCGGCGTGAACTACGCGCAAAATCTCGCGGCCGCGCAGGAAACCGTCGCCGAAATCGAGCGCGCCGGTGGCCGCGCGCTGCCGATCGCCGGCGACGTCGCCAACGAAGCCGACGTGATCGCGATGTTCGACGCGCTCCAGCAGAAGTTCGGCCGACTCGATGCGCTCGTCAACAACGCCGGGATCGTGGCGCCCTCGATGCAGCTCGCCGACATGGACCTCGCGCGCCTGAAGCGCATGTTCGATGTCAACGTGCTCGGCGCGTATCTTTGCGCGCGCGAAGCCGCGCGGCGCATGTCGAAGGATCGCGGCGGCGCGGGCGGCGTGATCGTCAACATCTCGTCGGCAGCGTCGCGTTTGGGTTCACCGAACGAATACGTCGACTACGCCGGTTCCAAAGGCGCCGTCGACACGATGACGATCGGCCTCGCCAAGGAACTCGGTCCGCAAGGGGTGCGCGTGAACGCGGTGCGCCCTGGCCTCATCGACACCGAAATTCACGCGAGCGGCGGCAAGCCCGAGCGCGCCGCCCAACTCGGCGCGACAACGCCGCTGGGCCGGCCCGGCACTGCGGATGAAGTGGCCGAGACCATCGTCTGGTTGCTGAGTGACGCCGCCTCGTACGTGACGGGCGCGTTGCTCGACGTCTCCGGCGGACGCTAAGCCCCTCGCTTTTCTTCGCGCCGCACGCGGTTTCACGCGACCGCCTTCCGTTCTCTCTGGGCTGCGAATTCCCGTCGATTTGATGCGGAATCGGCGTCATGTGTCCTATTCGGCCATGCCTCAGGTTTTTCCGTAATCCACCGTAATAATCTGGGACTACAATCGCTGCGAATTGCGTGCAACTGCACGCGACGCATAGCCAAAGCATAGGTACGCGGTCCATGCCGCCACGTGCGGCGACCAGAGATTCTCATGCAAGAAAAGCCACTCGCGCCTTGGCGCACGGCCCCGCCGCCCGCTGCCGCAACGCAAGCAGCCGCGCCTGCGGGACCCGTCACGCCAGCCGGCCCCGCAAGTCCAGTCGATCGCTGCGCCCGTGGCATCAGGCGCCTGCGCGCGCTCGCCGCGATCCGCCCGCTAATGTGGCTCATGGCACTGGCGATCCTGTGCGCGTGGCTCTTGCCGGGCACCTTGGGCCACGACCCGTGGAAGCAGGATGAGACTTACACGTTCGGCATCGTCCAGCACATGCTCGAGACCGGCGACCTCGTCGTGCCGACCAACGCCGGTCAGCCTTTTGTCGAAAAGCCGCCGATCTACGATTGGGTCGCCACAGGCATCGCGTGGATGCTCGGCCGCTATCTGCCCTTGCATGACGCGGCCCGCCTCGCGAGCGCGCTGTTCGCCGGACTGACCGTCTATTACACGGCGCGCGCCGCCCGCCGCGCGGTGGCCGCATCGAGCTGGCTCGATGTTCGCGTGATCGGCACGCTCGCGCTGTTCGCGAGCACGCTCGTCGTCATCAAGCACGTGCACGACATGATGACCGACGTCGCGTTGATGGCCGGCGCCGCGCTCGGCTTTTGCGGACTATTCGAACTGGTGCTCGTGCATTTGCGCGACGAGGCTCCCCTGCTGCCGGTCGACACGCGCCGCCGGCGCCACGCGATACTCAGCGGCGCGGCGATGTTCGGCGCGGGCGTAGGCGTCTCCTTTCTGGCCAAGGGCCTGTTCGTGCCGCTCGTGTTCGGCGCGACCACCATCGCGATGTTGGTGTTGTATCCCGCTTGCCGCACGCGCGGCTTTGCAGGCGCGCTCGGCGTCGCCGCGCTGGTCTGCGCTCCGCTCGCGCTGATCTGGCCGATCTGCTTCCATCTGCGCTCCGAAGCGCTCTTCAAGGTCTGGCTGTGGGATAACAACATCGGCCGCTTCTTCGGCTTTTCGGTGGCCGAACTCGGCTCCGAAAACGAGAGCCGCCTGTTCGTGCTGCGCACCGTGCTGAGCGTCGGCTTTCCGGTGGTGCCGCTTGCGCTGGCCGCGCTCGCCGGCGGCGCATGGCAGCGCTGGCGTGATCCGCGCGTGGCCCTGCCGGTGATCTTCGCGGGTACGGGATTCGCGGTGCTGCAAAGCTCGGCGACGGTCCGCGAACTGTACATTCTTCCGTTCATCGCCCCGCTCGCGCTGCTGGCGATGCAGGGCGTCGAATGGCTTCCGCGCCGTCTGCATGCAAGCTGGGACATGGTGAGCCGCGTGCTGTTCGGCAGCACGGCCGCGCTTGCGTGGATCATCTGGTCGATCATGAGCAACCCGGCGAACACGCATGCGTCGCTGCACCGGCTCGGCCGCTGGTTGCCGCTCGATTGGGTGCTGCCGACCAAACCGGGGCTGATCACGGCCGCGTTGCTGATGACGTTCGTCTGGCTGTGGCTGCTGCCGGTCTTCAAGTACGCCGGCAAATGGCGCGGCGTGGTGAGCTGGTGCGCGGGCGCGATTCTCGCATGGGGCCTCGTGAGCACGCTGCTGCTGCCTTGGCTCGACTATGCGAAGAGCTACCGTTCGGTGTTCGAAAGCCTCGGCGCCAGGATGAACATCGAATGGAACGACGGCGATTGCATGGCCAGCACAGGGCTTGGCGAATCCGAGGCGCCGATGCTGTACTACTACACCGACATCGAGCATCAACCGACCGCGAACGCCGGAACGACCGAGTGCACGTGGCTGATCGATCAGAGCCGCCGCGATCACGCGCGCGCGCCGGCGGGCGAGTGGCGTCTGTTCTGGTCGGGCGCGCGTCCGGGCGACACTGATGAATTGTTGCGCGTGTTCGTGCGGACGCCGGCTGGCGCCGCAACTGCGCGCGGCGAATGAAACGTCGCGCTGCTTCGCCCCGGCCTGACCCTTCCGCCTAGAACGACGAGCCGGTCTCTCGCAGAAAAGCACTCTCTTCATCCGTCGAAGCACGCCCAAGCAGCGCGTTGCGATGCGGAAAACGCCCGAACCGCTCGATGACTTTCGCGTGCCTCACCGCGAACGAGTAGTAAGACGCGCCGCCCGGTTCCGCTTCCAATGCTTCGAAGAGGCGCAGCGATTCCCGCTGGCTGGCGAGTGTTTCGTCATGTTCGAACGGTAAATAGGCGAACGCGCGATGATGCGCGGTAGGCAATAAACGATCGGCTCCGGTTGCGATCATCTGCTGCGCTGTGTGCAATGCTTTTTGATCGGCGGCGAATGCGCGTGACGTATTGCGATGGCAATTGCGCGAGAATTGATCCAGCACGATGATGAGCGCCAATGCGCCGAGCGGCGTTTCTTTCCAGCTGTCGAGCATGCCGTCGCGCGCGGCATCGATAAGGGTACCGAAGTGTTCCTGCAGCATCGCGTCGAAGGCTTTGTCGCGGGAAAACCAGAGCTTGCGCGCGTCGCCGAAGCCCGGTGCATCTGGAGCGCCGAACCAGCAATCGAGGACAGCGCGAGCCTCCGGAGCCAACGCGGCATAATCCGCCGAAGCCGTGTAAGGCGCCTGATCGAAACCCTTAGCCATTGCGATTGCGCATCCAGTCGGCGGTCTCGAAGAACGACGCGAGCAAGCGCTCTCTCAGCGGCTCGGGGAGCCCGGCGTCTTCCATGGCCCACGCCATGCACCTCAACCACTGATCGCGCTCACTCGAAGCAATCGCAAACGGCAAGTGCCTCGCGCGCAAACGCGGATGACCGAAGCGGCTGATGTAATGATCAGGGCCGCCCATCCATCCGCACAAAAACCAGAAGAATTTATCGCGCGAGCCGTCGAGCGACTCTGGATGCAAAGCCCGAATCCCGGCGAATTCCGCTTCGAGATCCATCAAGTCGTAAAACCGGTCGACCAGTTCGCGTACGCGCGCTTCGCCGCCGACCAACTCGAAGGCCGTCGGCTGCGCCGCGGACACTTCGTCATCCAGATCACTCATACCCACTCACACATCAAAAGAAAAATCACGCGTCCCGCAGCGATTGCAACGCGGGCCGCGACAACACATGACGCAAGCTCAGCCAGCCGCCCACACCGGCACACACGACGCCGGCCAGGATGCCCGCCGGCAGCAGCCAGGGATTGAAGCTCAGATAAAACTCGAACACGCGGGTCGCCAGCACCCAGCCGATGGCCTGCGCGCCGAGCGCCGCCATCAATCCGGCAAGCGTCCCCACCGCGACGAATTCGGCGATCTGCACCGCGCGCACCTGGCGATGCGACGCCCCCAGCGCGCGCAGCAGCGCGGATTCTCGCATACGCTCATCGCGCGTGCCGGCGAGCGCCGCGTAGAGCACGAGCACGCCCGCCGCGAGCGTGAACGCGAACAGGAACTGCACCGCGCCGATCACCTGCTGCAACACGCGCTGCACCTGCGCGAGAATCGGAGCGGTGTCGATCGCCGTGAGGTTCGGATACGCGGCGATCAACCCGTCGATCGTCGACTGTTTGTCCTGCGGCAGATGGAAGCTCGTAATGAACGTCGCCGGGAAATCCTGCAACGCGGCCGGCGGCATCAGCACGAAAAAGTTGACCTTGAACGAACCCCAGTCGAGCTTGCGCACGCTCGTCACCGGCGCGTCGATCTGCAAACCCGTCACGTCGAAGCGCAGCACGTCGCCGGGCTTCACGTTGATCACCTTGGCGAGCCCCTGCTCGATCGAAATCTGCGGGGTTTTGGTGTCGCCGTACCACGTGCCCGCAGCGAGCCGGTTGTCCTCGGGCAGTTCGGTCGTGTACGACAAATTGAATTCGCGGTCGACCAGCCGCCTCGCATCTTCGGCCTTGAACGAATCGGGATTCACCGGCTTGCCGTTGATCGCGATCAGCCGCCCGCGCACCATCGGCGAGAGCACCGTGCCGGGCACGCCGTGCGTGCCCAGGTATTGCGTGACGGCTTCGCGCTGATCGGGCTGGATGTCGATGATGAATTCGTTCGGCGCATCGGGCGGCGTCGATTTGCGCCAGCCGGCCACGAGATCGTTGCGCGTCATCGCGATCAGCAACAGGCACATCAGGCCGATGCCGAGCGCGGTGATCTGCAGCGCGCTCGCGCCGCTGCGCCGCTCGAGCGACGCCAACGCATAACGCCAGCCGATCCCCGCATTCACGCGCTCGCTGCGCACAACGCGCGCAGCGCCCCACAATGCGAGCCGCGCGATGCACGCGAACACCAGCAGACCGCCGGCGAAGCCGCCGGCGACGATTCCGCCGAGCTTCAACTCGCCCGCCGCGACGATCAGCAACGCGGCGAACAGCACGATGCCGAGCGCGTACGCGGCCCACGCGGTGCGCCCCGCTTCGCCCCACTCGCGACGCAGCACACGTACCGGCGGCACGCGCGTCAGCGGCAACAGCGGCGGCAACGCGAAGCCGAGCAACAGCACGAGGCCGGCGGCAATGCCCTGGAGCGCCGGCCATGCAGTCGGGTAAGGCAATGCGACGTCGATCAGACTGCCGAGCCACGTCAGCAACGCGAGATGTCCAAGATAACCGAGCGCCACCCCAAGCGCGCCGCCGATCAAGCCGATGCCGACGAATTCGAGCGTGAAGAGCGCGCGCAGCGTGGCCTGGCTGACGCCGAGGCAGCGCATCGCCGCGCAGCCGTCCAGATGCCGGCGCATGTACCGATGCGCGGCCATCGCGATCGCCACCGCCGCGAGCAATGCGGTGAGCAGCGAAACCAGCGTGAGAAAGTGGCCCGCGCGGTCGAGCGTCTGGCGCACTTGCGGCTGGCCGTCCTGCAACGATTCCAGCGCGACGCCGCGCATCTTGCCGCCGTCCACCCTGCCGTGCGCGAACTGCGCGAAACGCGCGACTACATCGTCCGCACCCGCCACCAGCAGCCGGTACGTCACGCGGCTGCCGAAGGTGATGAGGCCGGTCGACTGGACGTCGTCGGCGCGCAGCATCAAACGCGGCGAGAAGTTGACGAACGAAAAGCCGCGGTCGAGTTCGCGCGTGATCACCGCACCGATCGTGAAGCCGCGATTGCCGACCTTCACCGTGTCGCCGACTCGCAACTTCAATGCGTCGAGCAGCGCCTGATCGACCCACACGGTGCCTGGCGGCGGAATCGATTGCGCCGGATGGTCTGCCGCGCCCGGCGCCGAGGCGATCCGCAACGCGCCGCGCAGCGGATAACCCGGCGACACCGCCTTGATGGCGGCCAGCCGTGAGGCCGGCTGCGCGCCGGTCGAATTGATCATGCTGGGGAAAATCGCCGTGGTGGCGGTGTTCAGACCGAGCGCCTTGGCCTGGGCGGCGAACTGCGGATCGACCGGATGATCGGCCCGCACGATGAAATCGGCGGCGATCATGCGCCGCGCGTCGCGCTCGAGCCCTTGATGCAAGCGGTCAGCCAGAAACCCGACACTCGACAGAGCCGCGACGGCCAGCACCAGCGCCAGCAGCAGCATCGTCAGTTCGCCCGCGCGCCAGTCGCGCGCCGTCATGCGCATGGCCTGGCGCAACAGATCCATGCCGCCGAACCGGCGCGCCGTCCCGGTCCCCGCAGTCGCTGAGGCGGCGCGCGCCGTCGCAGTCCTTACCGTATCGCTCAATCGTGCCTGCTCCTCGCCAAACGCGACACCATATGCGTCGCCATGCCGCGAAAACCGCCCTGCACGCCGCGCCAGAGCCGCGGCAACGCCCAGCCGGCCAATATGATGAAGCCCACCATCAGCACCAGAAACACGAGCGGCACGAACAGCGCGAGGAGCATGCCGCCGAACACGAGCCCGTCTTCAGCGGTCGAGGTCACGACATTCGAGACCGGTTCCGGCGACAGATTGATCAACGCGCGCGTGCCCGCCTTCGCCAGATGCGCGGTGCCGGCCAAAGTACCGCCGGCGAGCGCGGCGACTGTCAGCAGCGCCGGATCGGCATGACCGAGCGCACCGGCCGCCAGCACGGCGCCGGCCGGAATGCGGATAAAGGTATGGATCGCGTCCCACAACGAATCGAACGCGGGAATCTTGTCGGCGAGAAATTCGGTGAGCGTCAGCACGCCGGCCACGCCGATCACCCACGGCGAGGACAGCGCGGACAGCGTATCGGGTAGATGGATGAGGCCGAGGCGGGCGAACACGCCGGCCAGCAGGACCGTCAGGTAGAGGCGCAGGCCGCTGCCCCAGGAGAGACCCGCCGCAAGCGAAAGTGATTCAAGCATGGCCGCCTCCAGGCGCGCTGTGCGTGCCGGGCGCTTCGACGGGCAAGGGAAAGGGAGCCGCCG
>DASPZL010000448.1:0-1810 GCA_035636295.1 Paraburkholderia sp. | reverse complement strand
TTCGTTGCGCAGCGCCACCGACACCACGCCGAGAAATTCGCCGTCCGCGCCCGAGCGGCCCGTCGCGCTACCGAACACATCGGTTTGCGACAGCGGCCCGAACATCGGCAGCGAGAAATAGGTTTGCGGCCGCATCGCTTTCGCGGCCGTGAAGTCTTCGCGCTGAGCGATCGAGCGTGGCGGCGCCGGATAACCGCGGCTCGACACCAGCAGGTCGCCGTTCGCACCGAGCAGGGAAATCGACGCCACCTGCGGAAAGTCGCCGCCGATTTCGCGCAGGCGTTCGTGCAATTCGGCTTCGCGCGCACGGATCTGCGCGTCGTCCTGATTGCCGAGCAACTCGACGATGCGCGACGCCATCTGCTCGTTCAGATCGAGCACCTTGACGGCCTGCTCTTCAGTCACCCGTGCGAGCCGGTCGATCATGTTGTCCGAATCGGCGATGCGGCGCTGGTAATCGAAATAGCCGTAGCCCGCGAGGCAGGCCAGCGGAAACACGATTGAAACGGCAAGCACGATCAGAAGCATGCGCCGCGTTGCCGCGAAATTGCGCGAGGGCATGGGGAAATCGACTGCGGCACGCTCCGCACGTTGCACGGTCACTCTCTCCATCAAAGGTCGATACAGGTCAGAAAGATTTTGCACACATCGGATTTTGCACTCATCGTGCCGCGGGGCGGTGTTCGTGCGCTATTTCCTTTCTCATGAATTTATACCTTACTTCCGCGGTTCTCCAAAGGACGACGAGCAAGGAAACCATGCGGAAAGCGCTGCGTTTTTCCGGGCACACGGATTGCTCATCAGCAAGACACCGCCGCCGCACGTACCGTCATACGCACCGTTCGGGAACCTCCGCGAGGAATCCGCCATGCCCGCCACTGCCCGCCGCGTCGCCCGCTTCTCGCAACTGCGAGCGGATCGCGCTGAGCGCGTCGTGGTGGACGGCGAGCACATCCTGCTCGTGCGCGACGGCGATACCGTGCGCGCCTATGCCGCCGACTGCCCGCATGCGGGCGGCCCGCTGGAAAAGGGCGCGTTGTGCCATGGCCGCATCATCTGCCCATGGCACAAGGGCACCTTCGACGTCGCCACCGGCAACGTGCTCGAACCGCCCCCGCTGGCCGCGCTCGACCGTTATCCCGTGGTGGTGAGCGGCGACGATGTGATGGTCACGCCGCAAAGACAGCCGCAACCGGTTCGCCATGCCGCCGCGCAAGAACCGCATTACGTGGTGATCGGCGCGGGCGCCGCAGGCGCCGCGGCTTGCGCGGCATTGCGCGAGTGCGGTTTTGACGGGCGCGTCACGCTGATCGGCGATGAGCCGCATGCGCCCTACGATCGCACCGCGCTCACGAAGTTCGTACCGTCCGCTGAAATGGCGCCCGCCGACGTGCCGCCGCTTCTCGCGCCGGACTGGCTGGAGCGGCACGATGTGGAGCGGATCGTCGCGAAGGTTGCGTGCCTCGACGTGCCCAAACGCACGATTCATTTCGAAACCGGCGGCGAGTTGACGTACGACACCGCCCTGCTCGCCACCGGCAGCGTGCCGAAAGTGCCCGCGATAGCGGGCACCGAGCTCGGCGGTGTGCACGTGCTGCGCAATCGCGACGACGCCGCCGCGCTCGTCGACGCAATCGGTGAAGACGCTGGAAACACTCGGGTCGCGATTCTCGGCAGCAGTTTCATCGGGCTGGAGACGGCCTCCGCGTTGCGCAAGCGCGGCACGCAAGTCACCGTCATTTCGCCGGAGAAAACACCTTTCGCGAAGCAGTTCGGCGAGCGCGCCGGCGTGATGTTCCGCGAACTGCAC
>DASPZL010000447.1:0-7313 GCA_035636295.1 Paraburkholderia sp. | reverse complement strand
TGCACGACGTTATCGCCGACGATCGCGCCATACACGCGCCAGTCGCCGCGATCCGTGTGTTCGGTTGAAAAACCGAGTTCGGCGCGCGGCGCGAGCGGCGCACGCGGACGTGAGTAATACATCAGCACGCCGTTGCGATTCCAGATCTGCAGCACGATGCCTTCGTCGCCGGTGTCGCGCGAACCGAGCACTTGCGAGAACGGTTCCGCCGGCAGCGCCGCGGCGATCTGCTCCAGCTGGTAATCGAATAGTTCGTTGGCTTCGGCAAGCGCCTGCCGGTAGATCAGCCAACCCGCGATGCCGACGCCGAGCAGCATCAGCGCGAGCAGCCAGACCAGCAATTGACGGCGGATCGAACGCATCGGCTCAGGCGTCCTTCGCGATCATGTAGCCGAGACCGCGCACGTTGCGAATCAACTCCGCGCCGAGCTTCTTGCGCAGCGCGTGAATATAGACCTCGACGGTATTGCTGCCGATCTCCTCGCCCCAGCCGTACATTTTCTCTTCGAGCTGACTCTTCGAGAGCACCGCGCCCGGCCGCGCGAGCAGCGCCTCGAGCAACGCGAATTCACGCGCCGACAACGCGACCGGCGCGCCGTCGAGCGTCACCTGATGCGACGCGGGATCGAGCGTCAGGTTGCCATGGCGGATCGTCGAATCGCTGCGGCCCGATTGACGCCGGATCAGCGCGCGCATGCGGGCGCCGAGCTCGTCGAGGTCGAAAGGTTTGACGAGGTAATCGTCCGCGCCGGCGTCGAGGCCCTTGACCCGATCGGCGATCGCATCGCGCGCGGTGACGATCAGCACCGGAATTGCATGGCCGCGGGCGCGCAGCGTGCGCAGCACGTCGAGTCCGTCGCGCTTGGGCAGGCCGAGATCGAGCAGCACCAGATCGTAAGGCTGGCCGGCCGCCGCGCTGAGCGCCGCTTCGCCGTCTTCCACCCAGTCGACCGCGAAGCCTTCGCCGCGCAGCGCCTTGCGCACGCCCTCGGCGATCATCCGGTCGTCTTCGACTAGCAATATGCGCATGGTTGTACGGTTCCGAAACATTTGATGATGCCGCATTCTAGCGCCCGCTTCCGGCGCGCGCGCCGCGTGGCGCTTTTTCCACCGCAGCGTGGCGGCATGTCTCTACAATGGGCGCTTTGCGTCGCGCGGCTCGATTCGCCCACGCGTCGGTTGCGTAGGCGGGACGCGTCAAGCCGCCCGCCGTGTTGCATCATTCCGTCGATGCCGCGCTCGCGAACGCGCAACGCAACTGCTGCACGAACGCCTCACGCGCTGCAGCGGCATCCACATGCCCGCTTGTTCGCCCCGTGACACGCGCCCTGAAATCTTGCTTGCTCGCCCGTCCATGACGCTCGCTTTGTTGTCTTCTCTTGTACGCCGTGTGCCGCGGCCGTTCGCTTCTTCGTCTGCCTCTGCTTTTGTCGATCCCATGCCTCGTCGCTTTGCGACGCGCACCGCGGCGTTACTGCTCGCCTGCGCGGCGCTCGGCTGCGGCGCGGCGCTGCCGCTCGCCGCGCAGGCCCGCGTCAAGGCCGCGCATCCGAGCGTCAACGTCACCACGGTGTTGCCGCAGCCGGTCATGGCCGGCTTGCAGCGCGCCCACGTGCCCTTGTCGTCGATCAGCGTGGTGGTGGAAAAAATCGGCGACCGCACGCCGATCGTCGCGCTGAACGCCGGTAAGCCGATGATGCCCGCCTCGACGATGAAGCTCGTCACCACCTACTCCGGCCTGTCGATCCTCGGCCCCGACTACCGCTGGCGCACGAGCGCCTACGCGGACGGCACGGTCGACGCCAACGGCGTGCTGCACGGCAATCTGTACATTCAAGGCACGGGCGACCCGAAGCTCGTGCCGGAAGAATTGATCGACCTCGTGCAGAAGATCCACAAGACGGGCATCACCGGCGTCGACGGCGCGCTGGTGCTCGACAAGCGCTACTTCGATCCGTCCACTCGCGACCTGCCGCCGTTCGACGACGACGCCACCGCGCCGTACAACGTCGGCCCCGATCCGCTGCTGTACGCGTTCAAGTCGCTGTCGTTCACGCTGACGCCTTCGCCCGATGGCAGCGTCGCGATCGACGTGCTGCCGGCGCTCGCGCAGTTGCAGATCGACAATCACATGCGCGCGGTGAACGGCCCCTGCCGCGGCGACGCGGCTTCGGTATCGCCCTCCGTCACGCCGCAATCTAACGGCACGGTCATCGCGTCGTTCACCGACGACTACTCGGTGCGCTGCGGCCCACGCACGATCAACGTCGCGGTGCTCGATCACTCCGCGTTTTTCGCGGGCGGCTTCCTCGCGCTCTGGCAGCAGACCGGCGGCACCTTCAACGGCGCGACGCGCGAGGGCGCGGTGCCGGTCGGCGCGCGCCTCGTCGCCACGCATCAGGGGCCGGTGCTGTCCGACATCGTTCGCGACATCAACAAGTTCAGCAACAACACGATGGCGCGCAACCTGTTCCTGACGATCGGCGCGGCCGAAGAAAAGGCGCCCGCCACGCCCGCCAAATCGGCGCGCGCGATCGAGGCGTTTCTGCGCCGCGACAGCATCGACATGGAATACCTGACGCTCGACAACGGCTCGGGCCTCTCGCGCGACGAGCACATCACCGCGCTCGCGCTCGCCGAACTGCTGCAGCGGGCCAATGCGAGCCCGGTCGCCCAGGTGTTCGTGGAATCGCTGCCGATCGCGGGCGTCGACGGCACGATGCGCAACCGGTTGACCAACCAGGGCGCGGGCGGCAACGCGCACATCAAGACCGGCACCTTGCGCGACGTGCGCGCGATCGCGGGCTATGTCGCCTCGGCGGACGGCAACAGCTACGTGATCGTCAGCCTGATCAACGATCCGCATTCGGAAGCCGCGCGCGCCGCGCACGACGCGTTGCTCGAATGGGTGTACCAGGGACCGGAGCAAGGCTTCAGGCAAGTCGCGGCGCCCGTCGCCGGATCGCGCGGTCAACCGAACAGCAAAGCAGACGGCAAACCCAGGAAAAACCCGCGCAAACGCGGCGCCCATTGAGGATTCCTTCTAGCGAAGCCGCGCGCGCAAACGTCCCAAGCGTGTACGCTGTCGGGCAGTGTTCGAGGGGCGCGTGAAACGCCACGCGCGGCGCACAAGCCGCGCAGCGGTTACGGTCCCCCACGGGGCGTCCCCCAAGGGGACTTCCTACGGGGCGTAGCGTGGCTTGCTCAAACGATAACGACACCATCCGCCGTGGCACACGCGGCGGTCAGGGACCACGGAGGAAGACACGATGCAATTCGATGCCGAATTGCTGCTGCTCGCCATGGCGCCGGTCTTTCTCGCATGCATCGGCTGGGAGGCGTGGCACCTGCGGCGCACGCGCCCCGGCGCGCGGCTCTATAGCTGGCGCGACACGCTCTGCAATGCCGCGCTCGCGCTGATGCAGCAAGCCGCCGACAAGCTCGCGTGGCTCGCCATCATTCCCGTCTACGCGTTTTTCTACGACCACTACCGCGTCTACACGTGGCAGGCGAGCTGGGTCTCGTTCGCCGTGCTGTTCGTCGCGCAGGATCTGCTCTACTACGTGTTCCATCGTTGCAGCCATCGCGTGCGCTGGCTGTGGGCCGCGCACGTCGTGCATCACTCGTCGGAGCGGATGAATTTTTCCACCGCGTTCCGCCAGAGCCTGATGTATCCGGTCGCCGGCATGTGGCTGTTCTGGATTCCGCTCGCCGTGCCCGGCTTTCCGCCGAAGCAGATCGTCGCCGTCGTGCTGATCAATCTCGGCTTCCAGTTTTTCGTGCATACGCAGGCGATCGGCAAGCTCGGCTGGCTCGAATATGTGTTCAATACGCCGTCGATTCATCGCGTGCATCACGCGCGCAACGACCGTTATATCGACCGCAATTACGCCGGCGTGCTGGTGATCTGGGATCGCCTGTTCGGCAGCTATGTCGAGGAGGATCCACGTGACGCGCCGGTGTACGGCATCGTCGAACCGCTCTACACGTACAACCCGCTCAAGGCGACGTTTCATGAATGGGCGTCGATGGCCGCCGACTTCGTGAGCGTGCGCGGTTGGCGCAACAAGCTGCGCGCGCTGTTTGCGCCGCCCGCGTGGGCCGCGGATTATCATGCGCGCCGCGCCGCCGGTTCGGCGATATCGAGCGGAGATGCAAAGATGAACGAACGCAATACGGCCGCGTTTCAAACGACGCGCAGGCCGTAGAAGATTCTGTAAGCTGTCGTCACGCCGCCGACGCGGCGGGCGCTGCCTGCAACACATGGCATAGGGCCAGACATACGAGGAGATGAAGTCAAAATGAATCAAACAGCATCGAGGAAACAGCAGTGGTTGCGCGTCACGAAAGTCACGCTGGCCAGTACGGCGTTTGCCCTGCTCGCGGCTTGCGGCGGTGGCGACGATAACAATTCAAGCAGCAGCACGCCCGCAGGCGGCGTGAAGTTGCAGATCGTGTCGTTCGGCGACAGCTTGTCGGACGTCGGCACCTATGCGCCGGTGATCCAGGGCAACTTCGGCGGCGGCCGCTTCACGACCAACCCCGGCGAAGTGTGGACGCAGAAAGTCGCCGAACACTACGGCGACACGTTGTCCGCCGCGGCGCTCGGCGGATTTGGTCAACCGCTGGTGAACACCTCCGGTTACGGCTATGCGCAAGGCGGCGCGCGCGTGGTGGACCCGAATGGTCTTGGGCATGCGGCGGCCGGACTGCCGAGCTATGCGCAGGCCACCACCGTGCCGGTCGTCACGCAAGTGCAGAACTATCTGACCGCTCACGGCAGCTTCAATTCGAATCAACTGGTGCTCGTGAACGGCGGCGCCAATGACATTTTCGCGCAGCTGACCACGCTTACGACCGCGATTCAAACCGATATCGCCGGCGGCATGGACGCGCAAACGGCGGTGTTGAAGGAAACGCAAAACACGCTCGTGCCGGTGGCCGTCGCGCTGGCGCAGCAGGTCGGCGTAATTCTGCAGAACGGCGCGACGCACGTGGTGGTTGCCAACGTTCCAGACATCGGCACCACGCCGCTCGCGCAGTCGCTCATCCCGACGGCGGGGCCGCTCGCGCCGACGTTGTTGTCCGGGATCACGAAGGTGTACAACGCCGCGTTCTTCGGTGCGTTGCAGCAGGCCGGCATCTACAGCAAGGTCATTCCTATCGATGCGTACACGTGGCAGGACAACCTGATGGCCAACGCGTCGGCCAACGGTTTCACCGTGACGAATACGGGCACGGCGTGTAATTTGACCGCAATGGCGACGGCCGCCGCGCAGTACGGCGAATCGAATCCGACGGCGTTTGCTTCCTCGCTGTTCTGCTCGCCGCAAACCTATACGGTCGCGGGCGCGGATCAGACTTATATGTTTGCCGATACGGTGCATCCGACCACGCACGTGCACGCGCTCTTTGCGCAGTATGTACAGCAGCAGGTCGCGGCTAGTGGGCTTGGAAAGTAAGGCGACGTTGGCCGCTGTGTGACGGCGCTTGTTTCTTGTTCCTGGGAACGCCGGGCTTGCTTTGAGCCAGGCGTTTTTTTATTTCTATTGCCCGCGCAAGCCAAACACCAAGTTTTAACCCTGTGCTTCAAACGCAGCCGCGGCACGGCCAAGCCGGTCATTGACGGCGATCCACTCGATCGTGTCCGGCAGCTTCTCGATCAGAATCCGCGAGACGTTCGCCCGATCCAGCGCTCGCAGCAAGCCATACAACTCGCGCGCATAAACATGGGGATCTTCAGGCGCGGCAATGAAATGCACGCCCTCGGCATCAGCCCAATGTCCGGCACGCGAAGCGCGCGCCACCAACGCCACGCGCTCGTCCGCTTTGTCCACATCACGCGCGGCAAGCAAAGACTCGATCGCGTCGAAAGGCAGCAAAGCCAACGGCGTGCGCGGCGCATAGTGCGCCTTCAACGTGCCCGAAGCGCGCGGCGCGGTCGCGTCCGAGCCATCCGGCAAGCGCGGCGCCTCGCCGAGTACCTCGGCGATATCTTGCGGCGTCACCCGCCCCGGCCTCAACAGCGCCGGAAAGCCGCGCGACAGATCCACGATCGTCGACTCGATGCCGACATCCGACGCGCCGCCGTCGAGCACATGAATCGCGTCACCGAACTCCTCGCGCACATGTTGCGCGGTAGTCGGACTCACATGCCCAAACCGATTCGCCGATGGCGCCGCCACACCCCCATGTCCGCCGCGCAATGCGCTGAACGCCTCCAGCAACGCCTGCGCCACGGGATGCGACGGGCAGCGCAGTCCAACCGAATCCTGCCCGCCGCTCACCGCCGCATTGATCCGCGCGGCACGCTTCAGAATCAACGTGAGCGGACCCGGCCAGAACGCATCGATCAAACGCTGCGCCTCGGCGGGTAAATGCTCGACCCAGTAGTTCGGATCGCCCTGCGGCGCCAGATGCACGATCACGGGATGATTCGCCGGCCGGCCCTTCGCCGCGTAAATACGCGCGACCGCGTCTGGATTTTCGGCGTCGCCGCCGAGTCCGTACACGGTCTCCGTGGGGAATGCGACGAGACCGCCCGCGTCGAGCAGCGCCGCGGCGTGCTCGATCTGCGCGGCGGTGACTGGCAACGCGCTCGAGGCGTCCTGCGGCAACCCGCCGGAAGCGCTCGGCGGCGACGCGTTCGCAGCGCCCTCGGCGGGTTTCTGTTGATCGGGCATGGCGCGCGCGTCAGTTCGTGACGATATGCAGAAGCCGCGCGCAATCGCGCGCCGCCGTGCGGGCTTCTTCGAGCGTCGCCGCCGTGAAGTTCACGTGACCCATCTTGCGGCCGCAACGCGCCTCTTCCTTGCCGTACAGATGCAGACGCGCCGCCGGCATCGCGGCGACTTCGTGCCACGGCGGCGTGACCGCCGCGCGCTTCGGGCCGTCCGGGAACCACACGTCGCCGAGAATGTTCAGCATCACCGCCGGCGAATGCTGGCGCGTGTCGCCGAGCGGCATGCCGGTCATCGCGCGCACCTGCTGTTCGAACTGGCTGGTCGCGCACGCATCGACGGTGTAGTGGCCGGAATTGTGCGGACGCGGCGCCATTTCGTTCGCCACCAGCGAGCCGTCTTCCAGAATGAAGAACTCGACGCACAGCACACCGACATAGCCCAGCTTGTCAGCGATTTGCAGGGCGGCTTGCTGCGCCTGGGCAACCAGCGTCGGGCTCGCATCCGGCGCGGGAACGATGGTGTGCGACAGCACGCCGTCGCGATGCGAATTCTGCGCGAGCGGATAAACCGCCGACGCGCCACTCGACGCGCGCGCGATCAGCGCGGACACTTCGAATTTCAGCGGCAAGC
>DASPZL010000446.1:0-52893 GCA_035636295.1 Paraburkholderia sp. | reverse complement strand
CAGTCTCGCGATTCTGTGCGGCGCGCTGTTCTGGGCCGGCGGCGCGCATCTGGCCGGGCGGCTGAAGCTGCCCTCGGACCTGTTCCTGTCGACCTCGCTGCAAATCGGCCTGGGCGGCGCGATGTCGACGCTGGTCGCGTGGGTCTCGGGCGAACGGATGCTCGAGGTGCACTTTCTGCCGGTGCTCGCGTTCATCTACCTGATGCTGATCGGCACGATGACCGCGTACGTCGCGTACGGTTTCCTGATCCGGCACACGAGCCCGATCATCGCCAGCAGTTGCATGTACGTGAATCCGGTGGTCGCGGTGGCGCTCGGCGCGCTGCTGCTCGGCGAGCCGGTCACGCACTCGACGGTGATCGCGACCATCGTGATCCTGGCGAGCGTGGGCCTGTCTTTCTGGTTCGATTACCGGAAGAAGGGGCTTGCCTGAGTGTGACGGGGGCGGCGGCACGACAGCACGACAGCACGGCCCACGGCGGCGCGCTCCATGCAGCGCCTAAAGCGCCGCCGCCACTTCCGCGCCTTCGCGGATCGCGCGTTTCGCATCCAGTTCCGTTGCGATCTTCGCTCCGCCGATCACGTGATAGCGCGGACTCTTTATCTCTATCGTGCTCTTCGCTGCGCCGGCCGCCGCTGCCGCGGGAAGCAGATCGCGCAGCGATTCCTGCCCCGCGCACACGACGATCGTGCCCACTTCCAGCCATTCTTCAACGCCCTCACGCGCGATCTTCAGACCACGCGCGCTGATCTCCAGATACGACACGCCGGCGAGCATCTTCACACCGTTCCTTGCCAGCGTCGCGCGATGCACCCAGCCGGAGGTCTTGCCGAGTCCCATGCCGGGCTTGCCGGCCTTGCGCTGCAACAGCCAGATTTTCCGCGCCGGCCGCGCGGGCGCCGGCGCTTTCAGACCGCCGCGCTCCCGCACCGCGAGATCGACGCCCCATTCGTCGAGCCACGCATCGCGCGGCATCGGCAACGGCTCGCCCGGACGATGCAACAGAAACTCGCTGACGTCGAAGCCGATGCCGCCCGCGCCGATCACCGCGACGCGGGAGCCCACCGGCGCACCGCGCAGTACGTCCACATACGACAGCACGTTCGGCCCGTCGATGCCGGGAATCGCCGGCCGGCGCGGCATGATGCCCGTGGCGATGATCACGTCGTCATAAGCGCCCGCCGCGAGCAGCGCGGGATCGACGCGCGTATCGAGCCGCACGTCGACGCGATGACGCTGCAGCTGGCTCTGAAAATAACGGATCGTCTCACTGAACTCTTCCTTGCCCGGCACGCGCATCGCCAGATTGAACTGGCCGCCGATCGTTGCGCTCGCATCGAACAGCGTCACGCGATGCCCGCGCGAGGCCGCCACTGTCGCCGCCGACAGTCCCGCCGGACCCGCGCCGACCACCGCGACCGACCGCACCGCCTGCGGCCCTGAAACGGGCCGGTAGATCAGTTCGGTCTCGTGTCCCGCGCGCGGATTCATGAGGCAGGTCGCGCGCTGGTTCCTGAACGTGTGATCGAGACAGGCCTGATTGCAGGCGATACAGGTGTTGATTTCGTGCGCGCGACCCTCGGCGGCTTTCACGACGAACTCGGGATCGGCCAGCAGCGGCCTTGCCATCGAGACGAGATCGCCGGCTCCCTGCGCGAGCAGTTCCTCAGCGACGTCAGGCGTATTGATGCGGTTCGACACGATCACCGGCGCTTTGACGGCGGCCTTCAACCGCGTGCTGAGCGCGGCGAAGGCCGCGCGCGGCACCGAGGTCACGATGGTCGGCACCCGCGCCTCATGCCAGCCGATGCCGGTATTGAACATCGTCACGCCGGCCGCTTCGAGCGCCTGGGCGACCTGCACGGTTTCGTCCCACGTATTGCCGCCTTCGACCAGATCGATCAGCGAGAGCCGGTACACGACGATGAAGCGTTCGCCGCACACCGCACGCACCCGCGCAACGATCTCGCGCGCGATTCGCATGCGGTTCTCGATGCTGCCGCCATAACGATCGGTACGACGATTGGTGCGCGGGCACAGGAACTGGTTGAGCAGATAGCCTTCACTGCCCATGATCTCGATGCCGTCGTAACCGGCGCGCTGCGCGAGCCGCGCGCAGCGTGCATAGTCGCGCACGGTCCTCGCGATGCCGGCGATGCTCAGCGCGCGCGGCTTGAACTTCGAGATCGGCGACTTGATCGCCGACGCGGACACCACGAACGGTTGATAACCATAGCGGCCCGCATGCAGAATCTGCAGCGCGATCTTGCCGCCTTCCGCATGCACGGCCTCAGTCAACAGCCGATGATTGCGCAGATCGAACACCGAGTTCAACGTGCCTCCGAACGGCAGCAGCCAGCCTTGCCGGTTCGGCGAGATGCCGCCGGTGACGATCAACCCCACACCGCCTTTCGCGCGCTCGCGGAAATAGGCGGCCAGCTTCGGGTAATTCCAGAAACGGTCCTCCATGCCGGTGTGCATTGAACCCATCACCACGCGGTTGCGCAAGCGAGTGAAGCCGAGGTCGAGTTCGGCGAGTAAGTGATGGTAAGACATGCAGGGAGCCGTGTAAGTATTGGGTGCGCACGAACAATACACCGCTCGCGAGGCCAACCTTCCGAGGAAAGTTTCTAATCCTCGCAACGCTTTGTCCCGTAAGACATTCCTAAGCCGCCACAAGCCATATCGACCCCTGCGGCACACGCATTGCTCGTTGCGAGCGTCCACCGACACGGACCGCGCCGTTTGGAAAACAGGCGTGATGTGAGACAGGGATAGGAGGGGCTGCTTCGTTTCGGAGAGCCGGCGGAAACCGTTCCAACGATCAACGAACAAGGTTCCGCACCGCGCGACGTTCGAAGTGTGACGCCCGCAAATCAATGGGTCGAGCGCCCAACATCGATATAGGTGAATACAATGAAACTAATCCGAACCATGGCGGCTCTGGTTGCCGTCGCAGCAGTTCTGAGCGCATGCGGAGGCGGCTCTGATGACGTGGGCAAGGAACTCGGACTGACCAATCCGGAGATCCATTTCATCCACGCGATTCCGAGCGGGCCGGCATTGGACTTCCTCGTGAACGGCACCGCGCCCTCGGGACAGACCAACGTCGCCTATAAAGGCGTGACCAACTTCACCAACATCAACACGGGCTCGACCTCGGTGGCCTACGCGGCGACGGGCACGACCACCGCGCTCGCGAGCGGCACCTTCCCCAATGTGGCGAAGGGTCACGAATACACGGTGCTGGCTTTGCCGGGGTCGGCCGCGCCGGATATCGGCCTGATCGACGATCCGTTCGACAAGGGCCTGCTGTCCAATAGCGCGCGTCTGCGCGCCTTCAACGCGTCGGCGAACGCGACCAATCTCGACCTGTATCTGGTCCAGTCCACCAGCACCAACATCGCCAGCGTCTCCCCGACGATGGCGGGCGTGTCGTTCAAGAACGCGGTGCCGCCGAGCGGCCAGGATTCGATCTACGTGTCCGGCGGCCAATACGTGCTCATCGCGACGGCGGCCGGCAGCAAGACGCCGATCTTCCAGTCGCCGTCGTTCTCGCTGTCGAACAACGCCGACTGGCTGGTGACCTCGGTGCCGATCGCCGGTACGCTGAGCCAGCTCGTGCCGGGGCAGATCCATCTGCTGGTTGCGCAGAACGGCAACACGAGCACGCCGAGCGTCGAGTTGTCGAACACGCTCACGGGCCAATAAGCGTGCGAAACAACATGTGCGTATAGCCGCGGTTGATGTGAAATAGCGCAGGCAGCAGGCGCGCGCAGCAGGCGACAAGTCCTTAAGGGAGGACGGGACGGCGATCCACTCGCGTGGATCGCCGTTTTGTTTGCAAGGCGGACAGCGATTGCAACACCGTGCGCCGGGTGGCGCGCAATACCGTAAAAAAACCCGCCGCGGTTTCCCGCGACGGGCTCTGGATATCCTGCATGACCTGGCGCCGCGAGACGCCTGGCGCTCGATCCATTGCAAGTTAGTTACTTGGCCTTTTCAGCCGAGTTCGTGATGGCGTTGCCACCCTTCGAAATATCCTCGCCGGCTCCCGAAATGGTGTTGCAACCTGCGAGCGCGGCCGTCGCTGCAATGAGAAGCAAAGCGATCAGTCGATTCATGAAAGTTCCCCTTGTCGAGAATGCATCGGTTGACGTGCCCGTGTTGCGCGGCACGCGCTAGCCGCGCTAGCTGTCGTCCGACCGTGGCGTGAGCCAGTCGATCCGGTCTGATTGCATGTTAAAAAAAGGGCGGGGGCGGCGCTGTCGGTTGCGCTGCGATTTTGTTGTAGGCATGCTCCGGTGTTTGCGTCGGCGCACTCCTACAGCCGCCCCTGCCGTGCCCAGCCATGCCTTGCTAGACGGACGTTCTCGACGGCGTCGCCGGCGGCGCGTCGGCTGACGGCGTGGCCGTGCTGACGCTCGGCATCACCACGTGGATGTCGGTGCCGTTCGGCACGCCGCGCCGGATATCGAAGCGTCCGCCATGCGCGGCGACGCGCTGGCGCATGCCGAGCAGCCCGTGGGTGTGCGTGCGCTTCAGATCGGCGGGCGTGATGCCGACGCCGTTGTCCGCGATGTGCAGCGCCACTTCGCCCTCACCGACCAGCAAGGCGATCGATACCTTCGAGGCCCGCGCGTACTTGGCCGCGTTCGTGAGCGACTCCTGCGCGACCCGGAAGAGCGCGATTTCCGTTTGCTCGTCGAGCTGGATATCGTCGGCGGGCAGATGCAGTTCGAGCGTCCAGTTGTTGCGCTGCGCGGCTTCGTCGGCGAGCGTGCGCAACGCGGTGACGAGCCCGAAGTTCGCCAGCACCGTGGGCCGCATGTCTTCGATGATGCGGCGCTTGAGCGCGATGCCCTGGTCGAGATTGGCGAGCGCGCGCTTCAGCTTTTCGGAGACATCCGGCTCGCTGTTCTTCAGCTTGCGGTTGGCCCACGCCACGTCCATTTTGCTCGCGGTCAGAATCGCGCCGAGTTCGTCGTGCAACTCGCGCGCGAGCTGGGTCTTTTCGTTTTCACTGACCGCCTGCAAGTGCCAGCCCAGCGCTTCCAGCTGACGGGTGCGTTCATTGACGAGCTGGTCGAGTTCTTCCTGCTGCGTGATCAGTTGACGCTGCACGCGCGCCTGACGATCGATCTGGATGCCGAGATTGCGAAACAGGAGGATGAACAGCACGATGTTCAGCGCCGACAGCCCGGCCGCGCATAGCGTGGAGATACGCTGATCGGCGCGGCTCGCGGCGAGCGCATGCTGCGCGCGGCGCTCCTCGTTGTCGCGCAGCAGCGTGAGCGTGCTGTCCACCAGCGAGGCGTCGGCCGGATTGGCCTCGCTCGTGCCGCCGCAAGCGGTGAGATCGAGCGGATGCGGCGCCGCGCGTTGCAATGCAGCAGCGCCTGCGCCGATGCGCGCTTCGATCAACGCGACAATCTGCGCGAAGCTCGCGGACTCGGCGTTGTCCGCTTTGCCGCCACGGTAGAAACCGGTCAACTGCTGTTCGCTCTGACGAATCCGCGCGGCGGTCGCGCAAAAGTCCTGGGCGGCGGCGTCCTGCTTCGTCAGAAGAAAAGTGCTTTGCTGCGCGCTGAGGCGCGACACCTCGCTCGCGAGGATGCTCAACTGCACGGTGACGTCGCGCGCCTCGAGCGCCGTTTCGTATTCAGCGGCAATGCGTTCGCGCGCGGTCTCGAGAATCACGAGGCCGCCCACGGTGATGACGATCGCCACCGTCATCGCGATCGCCCAACTGCGATTGCGCATCCAGGTGCTCAGCCGCGCCGCGGCACCTGGGTTCTGCGCGTTCGGCATGTTCTGCACATCTGGCACATTCGGCTCCTCGCTTGGAGCATCAGTGTAACGTCCCGCGGGCTTGGCGATGATGTCGCCATAGCGCGTGCGAGCCCGCAATCTTGCCGCTCTCGCGCCGGGCGCAAGCACATTCCATTGCGCGCAGCGGATGCAAGCGGCGTAACGCTGCCGTAATCGAATGTAAGCGGATTCTCACACGAAAACCGGAGTGCGTCGGAATGCGCGCGCCGTCGACGCCCGATAGGATGAACCTGGTCGTTCAACCATTCTTCCAGGAGGAAGCCATCATGCTGAAATGGGCATTGTTCTTCGCTGTCATCGCGGTGATTGCCGGCCTTCTGGGTTTTACCGGCGTGGCGGCAGGCGCCGCGGCAATTGCGAAGTTCCTGTTCGTGGTGTTCGTGATTCTGTGCGTGGTGTTCCTCGTGCTGGGCTTCGTGGTGACGAAAAAAATCATCGATTAGCGACGTTCAACGGAAGTTGCGCGCCGTATCTTTTGAAGTAAAAGCGCGGTTCGTTCAATGCGGATACCAACAAGAAGGAGAGTTGCCATGCTTCACTATGCCATCGTCTTTTTCGTGATTGCGCTTATTGCCGCCGTATTCGGCTTTACGGGTATCGCGGCGGGCGCGGCCGAAATCGCGAAGATCCTGTTCTATATTTTCCTTGTCGTGTTCGTGGTCACGCTGCTGCTCGGCGTGTTTCGAACGTAGACGAAAAGCAATTGCTTCCACCGGCGCATCGGGTGCGATCCGCGTGCGATGCGCCATTCTCGCAATACCGGATAAAGGAGAAATTCAATGGCGAACTCACCTGGCGCCCATGGCGCGGCATCTCGATCCCGCGATCCATTCGTGATGGACATCCAGAAGATCCGTGAAGACGCACGCAAGCACATCTCGGATGGTCCGGTCACGCAAAGCTATGGCGCGGACCGCGAGACGGTGCTCAAGCTGCTCAACGACGCACTGGCTACCGAAATCGTCTGCACGCTACGTTATAAGCGCCATCACTTCATGGCGAAGGGCATCAACTCGGAGGCCGTGGCCGCGGAGTTCGCCGAGCATGCGGCGCAAGAGCAGGAACACGCCGACCGCATCGCCGAGCGCATCGTGCAACTGGGCGGCGAGCCGGATTTCGCGCCGGACGGTTTGAGAACGCGCGCGCATTCGGAATACAAGGAAGGCAAGAATCTGACGGATATGATCCGCGAGAACCTGGTCGCCGAGCGTATCGCGATCGACACGTATCGCGAGATTGTTCGCTATCTCGGCGAGAAGGATGTGACCACGCGCCGTCTGTTCGAAGAAATTCTCGCCGTCGAGGAAGAGCATGCCGACGATATGGCGGACTTGCTCCAGGGCCGCGAGTAACGCGGTGTGCGAAAGCGCTCGACGGGTGCGCTAAAACGAAGTGTCGAGGCGGCATGCGGGAGCGGCGTGCGGCCGCGGCGGCGATGAGCGGACGCTCCGGCCGCAGCGGTGCTTTTAAGGGCGGCATGGCGGCGCGGGATCGTCCGCGGATGTCTCACAAGCCGGCATGAGCCGCCGATTTCGAGCTTTTCAGATTTGCGGCATGACGCGGGCTGGAGATCATTACAATGTCTGCTTTGGAGCGATTCCATGGCATGGACACCAAAACGATGATTCGAGTGTTGATAGCTGACGACCATGCGATCGTCCGAGGCGGTTTCAAACAGTTCGTCGCGGACGAGCCGGACATGTGCGTCGCGGCGGAAGCCGCCACCGGCGATGAAACCATCAGTCTCGTGCGCGAGCAGGCGTTCGACGTGGTGCTGCTCGACATCGCGATGCCGGACAAGAACGGCATCGACACCCTGCGCGTGATCAAGCAGGTTCGTCCCGAGCAGGGCGTGCTGATTCTGTCGGGCTACCCGGAGAGCCAATACGCGATCAACCTGCTGCGCGCGGGCGCGAACGGTTATCTGAACAAGGACTGCGAGCCCGAGGAAATCGTGCGGGCGATTCGCGCGGTGGCGCGCGGGCATCGCTATCTATCCGAGGCGGTGGCCGACACGCTCGCCGACAATCTCGACAAGCCGGCCGCCGGAAGGCCGCACGAAGCGCTATCCGAGCGCGAATTCCAGATCTTCTGCAAGCTCGCGGCGGGCCGGATTCCGACCGAGATTGCGGAGGAATTGCATTTGTCAGTAAAGACGGTGAGTACTTACCGGGCTCGCGTGCTGGAGAAAATGCGGTTGGCGAACAATGCCGATCTGACTTATTACGCGATCAAGAACGGCTTGATCGAATAATGGACGATCGAGACACCCGATGAACAGCGAATCGAACACCGTTGCCGATCCAGCCAGCCGCGCGCCGTTGCGCGTGTTGCTGATCGAGGATTCGCCGCTGATCCGCAGAAGCCTGGTGGAGGCGATCGACGCGTCCGGTTTGCTGCAGGTGGCCGCGTACGCGGATTCCGCCGACGGGGCTATCGCGCTGCTGAACGACGAAGCGTTCGATGCGGTGATTGTGGACTTGCAGTTGAAGCGGGGGTCAGGGGTGCCTGTGCTGGCTTACCTGCAGCGCGAAGGGCTGATCGATTCGGTGTTTGCCGCCGTGTTGACCAATCATGCGTTGCCGGCTTATCGGGAGCGGTGCGAGCAGTATGGGGTGCGGCATTTTTATGACAAGTCGTTTGAGTTTGATCGGGTGATTGATGCGTTGCATGAGTATGCGTCTGCGCCAGGCACCAAAACCTATCCCCCAACTGAACGCCCCAAATGATTCCAAGCCGCCAGCCCGGCAAAAACAACACCAGCCACGCTGACCCCAACCCATCCAAAAACCGGCCAAACCACAGCGCCAACCCCTGAGCCAACGGCTCCGCCAATAAAATACGCCACCATATAAACCGTATTCACCCGACTGCGCGCATCGGGCTTGAGCGCGTAAATCCGCGATTGATTCGAAATCTGCGCCGCCTGCACGCCGATATCGAGAACGATCACGCCGATCACCAAACCCGCAATGCTAGTCGCCGACAAACCGAACACGACAAACGAAACCGCCACCAACGCAATCGACACAGTGATGATCGCCCGCGGTCCGCGTCGATCGGAAAACTTGCCGGCCAGCGGCGCGGCCATGGCCCCCGCCGCGCCGACGATGCCGAATAGCCCGGCCGCTTGCGGTCCGAGATGAAACGGCGCGCCCGCCAGCAACAACGCCAGCACCGACCAGAAAATGCTGAACGCCGCGAACATCGCCGCGCCGGTCAGCGACGCTTCACGCAGCGCGCGATGCTCGACCACCAGATGCCACATCGAAACCAGAAGCTTGCCGTATGGCAGCGTCGAAGTCGGCTGACTCTTCGGCAGCCTCAGGATGATCACGACCGCCAACGCGAGCAACGCGACGACCGACGCGCCGAACACCGCGCGCCAGCCGAAATACTCGGCGACGAGGCCCGCGGCAGTCCGTGCCAGCAAAATCCCCAGCAGCAAACCGCTCATCACCGTACCGACCGCATGGCCGCGCTGCGCCGGCGGCGCGAGTTCGGCCGCGAACGGCACCGCCTGCTGCGCGATGGTGGCGAGCACGCCGATCGCGAGACTCGCGACGATCAGCACTGACAGCGTCGGCGCCGCCGCGGCCATTACGAGCGCGACGCACATGCCCACGATCTGCAGCAGGATCAGTCGGCGTCGGTCGAAACGGTCGCCGAGCGGCGCGAGCAACAGCATGCCGGCCGCGTAGCCGAGTTGCGTGACGGCGGGCACCGCGCCGACCCATGACGCTCTATTCGGAAACGATTGCCGGAAGTTGTCGAGCAGCGGCTGGTTGTAATAGATGTTCGCAACCGCCACGCCGGCAATGGTGGCGAGCAGTAGCAGCAAGCCGCGCAATGACCGGTCGGAAGCGGAAGCGGAATTGGAAGCGTCGGAAGTGGACATGAGAGGGGACGATCGACGGACCGGCCCATGCGCGGTCCTCAAGCGTGCCGATCATACCGGAGCATGGCGGATCGTGCTGGCGGTCGGGGGCAAGGGAAAAGCGCGGGCCTGAGCATCACCCAGGCGTGACCCGCGCGCGACTCAGGCGTAGGTAAGGCAGCTGCAAAACGTCCGGCAGACAAAAATGAGATGGTGCTGCGGCTTTCGTTCGTAGAATCGGCGCGCGCGATAAGTCCCACACGTACCCGACTTTATGACCACAAGCACGAAATCTGAATCACGGCGAATCGGCGGCTGCCTGCTCGCCGCCTTGTTCTGCCTCGCCGCATGGGCGGTCTCGACCGCGATCGCGCTGCGCGATCCGCTCAAGCTGATGCTCGAATGGGAGTTGCTGGCCGTGTTCGCGCGGCACGAAACGCATGGCTGGTATCGCGCCGTGATCGCGATGGTCGGCTGCGACGTGATCACCGGCACGTTCATCGTTGCCGGCGCCGGCTGGCTGACGCTGCTCGCTCGACGCAAATCGGCGCGCTTTCCGGTGCAGGTGCAAGCGTGGCTGGCCGCCATCGTCGTCATGCGCACGGGCGCTTACCTGCTTGGCGATTACATGACACACGCGATCGGCATCGACATCGCGATTCCGTTCGACGGTTTCTTTCAGGCCGTCATCGCCGCCGCGCTCGGGATACCGTATTTCAGGCTGTCCCGGCGCGTTCATGGGACTTTCGTCAACGCTTGACCGGTTGAACGATCAATCGATCAATTCACCTTCGGGCTCGTAAAACGGATACGGACCATCGGTTTTATCGACATACGCGTGATGCGTGACGATGCCCGTCGCCGGATCATAGCGATGCACCGCATACGCGGGCGGCTCCATCACGAACGCGGACGGCGCGTCCTCGCGCAGATCGAGACCGACCTGATGCGCGGGCGCGGGCACCGCCGACGCGATCGTGCCGCCGAAGCGCACGAACATCGGCCGATGCACATGCCCGCAGATCACCCGCTCCACATTCGGATAACGCGCGATCAATGCGGCGAGTTTATCGGCCGCTGCCGGATCGAGCCGCAGTTCGTCCATATGTCCGATGCCGCAAACAAACGGCGGATGATGCAACGCGACCACCGTCGGTTTGCCTTGGGCCGCATCGAGTTGCTTCGCGAGCCAGCCGAGCCGTGCGTCGCATAGATTGCCCGCGCTTTGACCCGGCACCAATGAATCGAGCGCGATGACACGCAGCGGCCCGACGTCGACCGCGTATTGCACGAACTCGCCGCCGCTTTGCAATTCCACGCGATCAGGAAACGCCGCGCGCAACGCGGCGCGTTCGTCGTGATTGCCCACGAGCAGGAAGTAGGGAATCTCCAGCGGCGCAAGCAGATGCTTGAGATGCTCGTACTGCTCGGGATCGCCCTGATCGACGAGATCGCCGGTCATGATCACCGCGTCGGGACGCGGCTCGAGCGCGTTGAGCGCGGCGATGCAGCGCGCGAGATAGGCGCCGGTGTCGACGCGGCGATAAGCCAGCGCGCCGGGCCGCTTGATATGCAGGTCGCTAATTTGAGCCAGCAGCATGGGGATGTCCTTGTTATCGATGCGCGCTACCAACGCAGCGCGGCTTCATTACGATAGCGCAATCAGCGCGTCCTGCACGATCGAAATGCCGACGGGCGTTCCGCGCGCCAGCTCGACGCGGCCCGCGACGTCGATCAGCAAGGCGTCCGGCGCGGCGCCGCCGATCGTCAGGCGAGTGCGCTCGCCGAGAAACGCGGTGCTTTCGATATTGCCGCGCAACTGCGCACTGGCCGGGTCGGCAAGATATGCATCTTCGGGGCGAAAGAAAATTTCGTGCGCCGAGCTTGCGCGAGTGGCGCCAGACGGAAGCGGCACGGCACCGCCGGTCGTCATCAGCATGCCGTCGCGCCGCTCGCCCGCCAGCCGGTTGATGGTGCCGACGAACTGCGCGACCGTGCGATTGGCAGGGTGATAGTAGATGTCGCGCGGCGAACCGATCTGCTCGATACGCCCGGCACTCATCACGACGATGCGATCGCCGAGTTCCATCGCTTCGGCCTGATCGTGCGTCACGTAGACGGTCGTGATGCCCAGTTCGCGCAGCAGCGTATTCATTTCGCCGCGCAACGTGTCGCGCAAGCGCGCATCGAGGGCCGTCAGCGGTTCGTCGAGCAGCAGCACGCGCGGTTGCACGGCAAGGGCGCGGGCCAGCGCTACCCGCTGACGCTGGCCGCCGGAGAGCTGATCGATCGGTTTGTCGGCGTGCGCGGTGAGGCGCATCATCGCGAGCAATTCGTCGACCCGTTGCCGCGCGGTTTCAGCCGGTACGCGTTTGATCTTGAGGCCGTAGCCGATGTTGCCGCGCACCGTCAGGTTCGGAAACAACGCGTAGCTCTGGAACACCATGCCGACGTGGCGCCTTTCGATCGGCAGCGCGGTGACGTCTTCGTCGCCGAACGCGATGCGCCCGCCCACGTCGGGCGTCTCGAGACCCGCGATCATGCGCAGCGTCGTGGTCTTGCCGCAACCGGACGGGCCGAGCAACACCAGCGTTTCACCGGCGCCGATGTGCAGGTCGAGCGGTTCGAGCACGCGTGTGCCGCGAAACGTTTTCGCGCATTGCGTCAGTGCGATGGGAACGGAAGCGAGTTTCATGGCGTGGTGGCGGACTTTGAAGAAGTGGCAGCGATGCGTGTTTTCGCCGCGCTGCGCTGGCCGGTTGCATCGACGCCGAGCCATTGCATCGCGACGAGCAAGGGCATCGTCATGATAAAAAACAGAATGGTGTAGGCGCTGCCGATCTCGATGCGCAACGACGCATAGGTATCGGCGAGACCGACCGGCAGCGTCTTGGTGTCGGGCGTGTGCAGCATCCACGTGAGGTTGAATTCGCCGATCGAAAGCGTCAGCACCGCGAGCGCGCCGGCGACGATGCCCGGCCGGGCATTCGGCAGCACGATCGTCGTGAAGCGCTGAAAGAAGCTCGCGCCGAGGCTCGCCGCGCCTTCTTCGAGTGTGCGCAGATCGCTGCTCGCGCACACCGCGGCGACCGCGCGCACCATGAAGGGCAGCGTGAACACCACATGCCCGGCGACGATAAACGCGACGCTCATGCGGAACATCGTGAAGCCGCCGTAGACCACCAGCAAGGCGAGCGCGGACGCAAGCCCCGGCAGCGCGATCGGTAGGACGAGAAATTCTTCGATGATGCGCGAGAGCCGAGTCTTGCTGCGCGCAAGCACATAGCCCGCGGGCACACCGGCGACGAGCGTGATCAGCAAAGTCGCCGCCGCCACTTCGAGCGAGAGAAAGACCGAGCCGTGATATTGGGTCCACACTTCGCCGAGCCAGCGCAGCGTGAGTCCGCTCGATACGCCCTTGAAGTAGTTGACGGTCAGCCCGGCCACGATCGACATCACAACCGGCACGATCAGAAATGCGCACAGCAGGAGCGTAACGAGCCATTGGCCGGCCGCGAGCCACGTGCGCGAGCTCGGCCACCTGAGCCTTGAAGGCGGCTTCGCAACGCGTTGAAGAGGAGCGGTGATGGAGTTCATCGAAGTCTTGTCATCCGGTTTGAGAACACCGCTCATGCGCTGGCCGCGACCGCCGAGCCGGTCACGCTGCGCGCGAACGCCAGCACGGCCCACGTGACGATGCCGAGCACGATCGAGAGGCCCGCGGCCGTCACCATGTTGGCGTTCAGCGTGAACTCGGTGTAGATGGTCATCGGCAGCACGTCGATGTCGGTGGCGAGCGTGAAGGCGGTGCCGAACGCGCCCATCGCGGTGGCGAAGCACACCGCGCCCGCCGCGATCAATCCCGGTGAAAGCGCGGGCAAGACGATGTCGCGCGTGATGCGCCACGGCGATGCGCCGAGTGAACGTGCCGCTTCCTCGAGCGAGGCATCGAGCTTGGTCGCCGACGCCATCACGGTGACGATCACGCGTGGAATCGAAAAGTACAGGTAGCCGAGAAAGAGGCCGCTCATCGAATAGGCGAACACCCAGCGGTCGCCGGTGAGCTTTAACGACAGCGTGCCGATCAGCCCCTGGCGGCCCGCCAGCATGATAACCATAAAGCCGACCACGACGCCTGGGAATGCCAACGGAAACGTCAATAGCGCGAGCAGCATGCGCTTGAGCGGAAATTCGCGGCGCGCCAGCAGCAAGCCGGCGATCACCGACAGCGCCAGCGTCGCCGCCGTCACAGCCGCGGATAGCATCACCGTCGCGCCGAGGCTCGACATGTAGCGCGGATTCGTCAGCATCGCGCGATAGGTGGCGAATGCGTGGCCGTCGCCGCTCAGTTGCGCGAGCGCACCCATCGGCAACAGCCAGAACGCGATGAAAACCGCCAGCGCTGGCGCGATCAACGCAATCCGCCAACGCAGCGGGAACGTGATGTCGTTCAATGCATCACCTGCAGATAACGCTCGCCGAAGCTCGACTGTTTCTCCGCCATCTTGCCGAAGTCGACCGGTTTGGCGCGTGCATAGTCGCTCGCGGGGAGGAATTTCGCGGCGGTTTCCGCGCTCATCGCATTCGCGCGCACAGGGCGCAGATACGCATCGGCCCACAGCTTCTGGCCTTCGTCGGACAGCACGAAATCAAGCACCTTTCTGCCGTTTGCTTCGTGCGGCGCGCCCCTCACGAGGCTCATTACGTACGGCACGGAGATCGTGCCTTCCTTCGGGATCACGAACTCGACGTTCGCGTGATCCTTGTACTTCGCGCGGTAGGCGTCGAAATCGTAATCGAGCAGGATTGGAATTTCACCGGACATCACGCGCGCGTAGGCGGTTTGCTTCGGCACGATCGGCGCGTTGGCCTTCAGCTTGCGGAACCAGTCGAGGCCCGGTTCGAAGTTGTCGAGCGTGCCGCCGAGCGCCTGATTCACCGCGACCGCACCCGCATAGCCGACGAACGCGCTCGACGGATCGAGGTAGCCGATCATGCCTTTGTATTCGGGCTTGAGCAGGTCGGCCCACGAGCGCGGCACCGGCTTGCCTTCGAGCGCGTCCTTGTTGACGAAAAAGCCGAGCGTGCCCGAGTGGATCGTGAACCAGTAGCCTTGCGGGTCCTTCATGTTGGCGGGAATGTCGTCCCAATGCGCGGGCTTGTACGTCTGGATCACGCCTTTGTCCTTCGCCTGGAATGCCGACGAGACGCCGAGGTACACCACGTCGGCGACCGGGCTCTTCTGTTCGGCCATCAGTTGCGCGATCGACTGGCCGGAGTTCTTGTTGTCGAACGGCACGCGAATGCCGGTCTTTTGCTGGATCGCCTTGATCTGGCTTGCCCAGTCGGCCCATTCGGGCGGACAGTTGTAGCAGATCGCGGTTTCGTCGGCGTGGGCTGCTTGCGGCGCGATGGCGGCGAGCGCGGCGGTGACGACCATGCCTGCCGCGAACGCCGTGGTTGTGGCGCGCGCGAGGCGGCGCCAGAGCGGTTTGATCGACGAATCTGGGCGTGTGGAAGAGCGGATCACTGCGGGTCTCCTGGAGAGGACGAGAGCGTGTGGTTTAGGGTTCGAAGTGGATGAATCAAAGAGCAGGAATGCGTATGCAAAGCGGTACTACGCGCAGGAGTGGCGAACGGTTCATGCGGACTGCGCACCCGCGCCGCGCAGCGTTTCACGCAAACGGCCTCTCCGCGCGCGCCGAAGCACGTGCCGGCGATGTTTCATTGCGGTTCGAAATCGCCGCGATGGTGGCGCCTTCGCGCAAGCTGTGCGGTAGCGTGAGCGCGAGCGACGTCTCACTGAATGTTTCGTACGTGCCGGTGACGCGGGCCAGCAAACGCTGCCACGCGGCGCAGCCGATTTCGCGATTCGGCGCGCAGACGCTCGCAAGCGGCGGCGACAGCAGTTCGCCCATCGCGAGGCCGTCGAAGCCGAGAATCGACATGTCGTGCGGAATCTGCAGACGCGCGCGGCGCAGGCCGCGCATGACCACCATCGCGAGCAGGTCGTTGCTGCAGAAGAGAGCGGTCGGCCGGTTTGCGCCGCTGGTCAGATGAGCGAGCACCGACGGTGACAGTTCGTCGGCATTGAAATCGACTTCGAGCGCCGGCGCGGGCGTGAGGCCGGCCTGCTGCATCGCCTGCGCGTAGCCGAGATGACGCTGACGCGCGCGGTCGGAAGCGGCCAGCGTGCCGGCGAGCATCAGAATGCGGCGGTGACCGTGGGCGATCAGCATGCGCACGCCCTCGTACGCGGCGAGCCGGTTGTCGACCGAGACCGACGGACGACGCACCGTGTCGTTATGCATCAGCACGTAGAGCATGCCGGCGCGGTCGAGTTCGTCGAGCAGCGGGTGCGTGTCGGCGTCGGCAACGGTCAGGATCAGGCCTTCCACGCGGTGTTCGCGCAACGTTTCGATCGCGTGACGTTCGCGGTCGGTGTCGTACTGCGTCGTCATCAGCATGAGCCGGTAGCCTTGCGCTGCGGCGAGTTCGTCGATACCTTGCAGGCATTCGGCGAACACGGGATTGGCGAGCGTCGGCAGGATCACGCCGATCAGGCGCGTGCGCTCCCCGCGCAGCTGACGGCCCAAGGGGCTTGGGCGGAAGTTCAGCGCGTCGATGGATTGACGCACTGTATCGAGCGTGACCGGGTTCACCGTATGCGGCGCATTGATCGCGCGCGAGACGGTGGCGATGGAGAAGCCGGCGTGGGCGGCGACATCTTTGATCGTCGGGGTCATGGATTTTCGCTCTGATGTAAACGTTTTCGTGAGCGGATTATCGGAAAGGTTTGTGACTCCCGAATGACTGCGATTTTTATCGTCGTAATGCGGCGAGCGAACTGGACCGCGGTTGATTTGCGCCGTTTTGGTGCGCTCGCCCGGCAATGGTAGAATTCGCGTCCACGCGATTGAGCCCCTGCCGGGGTGATGAAATTGGTAAACATAGCGGACTTAAAATCCGCCGCTTCACGGCTTGCCGGTTCGAGTCCGGTCCCCGGCACCAGAAAGTATTCCGCCCAGTTCCTACAGATTCCTTAAACCCTCGATGCAGCAGTGCATCGGGGGGTTTTGTACCCGTCCGCGAATCGCACATCAAGAAGCGGTGGAAGCGTAAATTTGCCGCTCTTATACTTGGCACAGGCATCACTTAAGGGAACGGTATGCGGCGCGTGATCGTCCGGCGATCTTCAGTTCATGGAAAGGGTGTGTTCGCGATGCGGCCGCTTTCGGCGGATGAGCGCGTGCTTGAATACAAGGGTGAACTAACCAGCTGGCGGGAAGCCGTGCGCCGGCATCGACGCGAAGGCGTCGCCGGGCACACGTTCCTTTTTGGTCTGTCGGATGGGCGCGTGATCGATGGCAGCCGCGGCGGCAACAGCGCGCGATGGCTGAATCACGCGTGTGCCCCTAACTGCGAGACTGTCGAAGACGCTGGCCGCATCTTCATTCACACGCTCCGTCCAATCGAAGCGGGCGAAGAACTGTTTATTGAATACCTGCTAGAAGTTGATGATCCGCTGGACGACGACGTTAGAGGGCAGTACGCGTGCCGGTGCGCCGCGGCGGGCTGTCGTCAGTCGATGCTGGCGGACGCCGCGTGAACTTGATAGTCGAGCGGGTACGGTGCAGCCACGCCGTCTTCGAAAAGCCGCGCAGCGTTGACGCCTTCGGTCGATGACATCGTCAGGAACGTGAAAGAACCGATTGCGCTCAGGCGTGCCGTTATCCATAAGCGAACGTCTATGATCTTCCAAGGAATGTCTAACTATCGTGGAGATCGGCGCGGCCCTATGCTTGCTTCTTGCAGTCAGCAGGTTTGGGGCGGGGGAGGCGCGTAACAGGCGCGTTAAGCCCTCGGGAAACGATGCCCGTGCGCCAGCAACAAGGAGACGACGCGGTCCGTGCCGCGAATCAATCTAAATGACGACTACCATTATTTTTTCCCATGCCGCGTGTCTGGATCATCGCCCCGGTTCTGGCCATCCGGAGTCGCCGGAACGTCTGAAGGCGGTGTTGCGCGCATTGCAGTCACCGGAATTTGCGGCGCTGGAATGGCGCGATGCGCCGCTAGGCACACTCGATCAGGTGCAATTGATCCACGACCCGGCGTTCGTCGATGAGGTCGCGCAGATCGCCCCGCAGCAGGGTTACGTGCCGCTCGATGCCGGCGACACGGTGATGTCGCCAGGTTCCTGGGAAGCCGTCATGCGTTGCGTCGGCGCGGCGTGTGCCGGCGTCGATGCGGTGATGAACGCTCAGGCGCGCAACGCGTTTTGCGCGACGCGTCCATGTGGTCATCACGCTGAGCCGGCGAGGGCAATGGGTTTTTGCATTTTCAATCAGGCTGCAATCGCTGCGGCTTACGCATATGAAGTACACAAGCTGGAGCGCGTCGCGGTCGTCGACTTCGATGTCCATCACGGCAATGGCACGCAGGCGGCATTTTTTCACCGCCCGGAACTGTTCTATGCGTCCAGCCATCAGTCGCCTTTGTATCCCGGTACGGGCGCCGCATCCGAGACGGGTGTGAATCACAACATTGTCAACATCCCGTTGCCCGGCGGTTGCGATTCGACACTCTTCCGCACGCGGATCGAATCCGGCATGTTGCCGGCGATACGCCAGTTCAACCCCCAACTCATCATCATTTCCGCAGGCTTCGACGCGCATCGCCTGGATCCGCTCGCAGGCCTGAATCTCGAAGACAGTGATTTTGGCTGGATCACCGATGAGCTGATGCGTATCGCCGACGCGACGTGTGAGGGGCGTATCGTTTCGATCCTGGAAGGGGGATACAGCCTGGAGGCCTTGGCAAACGGTACGATGGCGCATGTCCGTGCCTTGATGAACGTTGAGGCCAACCGGGCGGGCTCACAGGTTGTCGGGACAACCCAGTGACTTCAGGCCGTGAGCGGGCATCAGGGTCGCTGGCGGGACGGCTGCTCTGCATCACCAGTTCGCCACGGCACCGTTGAGCGAAGGTTGCAGGCGCCCTTCGCCCAGCAGTTCTCCCCATTCGTAGTCGATGCTGTCCGGCGTGAAAGGTAATACGCCGGCACCGGGCGTAAACGTCAACTCCCCAAAATACACCTCATTATCCGGTGCGTACAGATCAACCCGAACATAATCGAAGTCTTCGGAAAGCCGGACTGCGGCATCCAGCACCGAGTCCAGATGCTTTGGCCGAGGCGCCGGAGCCGCGCTACGTTTGTAGTAACCGATGGCGACGTTGAGGTGATTCCAGTTCTCGTCGTACACGTCCCCGTGCGTGCTTGGCCCGAATCGGTCTGAAATCACCAGAATGTACATGATAGGTCGCCCTTCGCGACCTCCGAAACAGTGCAACTTGAAGTCGGCGGGGATGTGGCCACGCTGGTCCAATAGCAGCTGCTCGAAGAAAATGCGTGGCCTGATTTTTCGGTAGTGGCGTTCCCGCGAAACCTGGTAAAAGTCGGTAGACAACCAACGTGCCGCAATTTGCTCCAGTCTGTCGAAAGACGTCTGCGCTTTGTCTCTGATCACCTCGACAAAGCTGCTGCCGTGGTTTGCCTTCATCACGAATGAATTCGGCAAAGCGTCGAAGACCTGTCGATCGAATACCTCCGGAACAGCGATCAAGGGGATCAGGTGATCGCTGCCGAGCTTCGCCGCCACATAGTCGCGTACCGTAAGCTTGTCTGTCAGGTTGGCGAAACGTGGATCGGGCTTAAGACTGCGCTGCAGGATCTTCTCATTGAAGGTGGTAGGGTGAATAAGCTTGGGATACCGGCCAATACATTTGCGGTGTAACAGACTCAAAAAAAGCACATCGGGCAGTGTGCATTTTGCCCTCTCTTTAATTCGTCTGATGATTGAATGTTGCTCTTCCGGGTCGCGGTGATAGCCCGTCAAGAGCGACCGGTTCGTCGGTTCACTTTGTGGATGCACTTTCAGATCTCCGCCAGTGGAATCCGGCGAGTATGCGTTATCTTGAGGCGGACTGAGTGAGTGTCTTATCGGTCCATGCGTGAGAATCGTTAGAGGGTCTTGAGGACTGCTAGTTCCGTCGGCAGGGATTCAATACTGCATCGACGTCTAATTTCAGTCTCTGAGTCCAAAGCGCCAGGATCAAATCGCTGGCGTGCGCGGAAGTGTGTCGGGGACATGCCGTATCGTTCCTTGAACAGTCGTCCCAGACGATTTCCGTCGCCCATGCCGCAGCGTCTGGCAATCTTGTCCACGGGCAAATCGGTTGTTCTGAGCAAGGTGATAACGACGTCAAAGCGGGCCCGCAACAGGTATTCGAGCGGCGTCGTACCGAATTCATCCTTGAAACGACGCTGATAATTGCGCTTGCTCATTGCTGCGGATTCGGCCGCTTGGGCGACCGAGATTGGCTTGCTATAGTTTTCATGTATCCATCGAGCGGACGCGCGGATTTTTTCGGTCGTCGTGACAATGTTGGCGCCTTCTATTTCAGGTCTTGTCTGTTCGACAAACTTTGCCTGCATGGCGCGCGCTACCTTTTGAGCGGTATCCGCGCTTAGATCCCGTTCGATTTGCGTAAGCGCCATTTCCGTAGGCGTGACGCCATGCGTCGGCGCCGCCTCGGGGCCGTCGTCGAAAAGAAAGACGGGCACCGTAGCGTGTAGCGGTGTTTTGCGTACGATAGCTACATTGGCGCCTTGTCGCATACCGCTTGAAGCGATGAACCCCTGCTGTGTGATCCACGATAGAAGCCGTTCATTGGACTCCGCTGTGATCGCGGCGTCGCAACCTGCAACAAAAAACGCATGGAAATCGGCCAAGCTATACCGTTCGAGCCTTTGCGTCCAGATCGGAATACTGGAAGAGGTGACTACAAAGCCACCCTCATCGGAAAGAACCGAAAGTCGGTAGGGCGGCCGCGCGCCGTGTGACGGTTGGAACGCGTTCGCGAGACGGAAAACCTCACCGATCGCCCCGGTGGTGGCCATCGAGCATTCCTGAAAGACCAGAAGACCAATATGGCGCTCAATCTTTGAATCATCGTTGCTATTTGAGATACGCGGCGTGGGAAAGTCTGTAACACCGATCATAATTAGTTCTCCGAACGGAATGAACATTCCACGCCTTGAGCATAACGTACCGAAATGAGGTTGCGACAACCTGTCCGGTTATTCGGGTGTATTGGCGAAATCGTCCGAATTCGAGAAATTGTTGCCGCGCAACACGTGAAAAAACAGCGGAAAACGTGGGTAATAAGGAATTTCTTGCCGACCTGAAAATCGGGGTACGTTTTGCGCGATCATGGATCGTGTAATGGGTTCAACTGAATCGGCCAATAGCACCCGAATTTATGCCTACGGCAATCTGAGCCGTTGTGGAGGACTATGCTTCGCTGCAGCATCAAAGGAAATTCTCTGCTTTGGGTCAACATGTGGGTGCGGGTCTGTCCGAGCCACGTCATAGTTCTCTTCAACCCGCGATGGGTCGATTGCTGCTTAAACTCGCTCTTGAATTGGCAGTACGAAATAAATGCCGATTTGTTTATCGCATGGAAATTTTACGTGTCGAATTGATTTCGATTGCTTGCGAAATGACTACAGAATCGGCGGCAGCAGAACAGTATCTGGCGCTTGCTTGCCGCCACGTTCCATCAGTTCGTTATCGCATCACCATGTTCGGCCAATAAACATGTGAGGAATACGCCGGTGGATTACTACCATCAAAATTCGCTCCCTCACGCCGCTGTCCCGGAACGCGGTCAGCTCACTGCGCGCGAGATGCTGAACCTGATGCGCGATCACATTTGGGAGATCCTGGCCACCACCGCGATACTCCTGATGCTGGCGGGACTTTATCTGCTCATTGCCCCAAAAATCTACTCGGCTGACGTTCTCGTACGCGTGGACCCACCGGAGCAAAACGCGCTCGGTATCGCCTTGCAAAATCAGGAAACGCTACCGCCTCCTGCACCGTCACCAGTGACCGAAATGGCTGTCATGCGCAGCCGCTCGGTACTCGGTCCCGTCATCGAGCGATACCGGTTCGACGTAACGGTCACGCCGCACACGATCCCTTTACTGGGCGATATCGTAGCCAGGTTTGCCAAGCCGGGGGAGCCCGCTGCGCCCTGGCTCGGGTTGAAGTCGTTCGCATGGGGCGGAGAAAGCGTTCAGGTCGGCGCACTGGAAGTTCCAGGCGATCTCGAAGAGGAAAAGCTCACTCTCGTTGCTCTTGAAGGCGGCGCCTACGAATTGCGCGCTCCATCAGGCGATGTGCTTGTCGAAGGCCGGGTAGGCACAGTCGCCAAGGCAAACGACGTCTCGGTGCTTATCAAGCAATTGGCCGCGCGACCCGGAACTCGATTTACGGTGATTCGTTGGAACGCACTCGACGCCTTGAAGCGCTTCGACGGACTCGTCAAGGTGACGGACAAGGTCAAAGACTCCGGTCTGCTTGAAATCGAGTACTCGGACAAGAGTTCGTCAAAATCCGCAGAAGTTGCGAATGCATTAGGGCAGCAATATCTCGCTACCGCTATCGCCAGCCGTCAGGCGAACGACACGCAGACGCTCGCATTCATCAACGGCGAGCTCCCCAGGTTGCTGGCTGATCTGAAGAAGACCGAGGCCGCCCTGAAGAGCTTCCGGTCTAGCTCTCAATCCATGCAGCCCGGCACGGAAGCCCAGGCCTACCTGCAAGGAGGTCTTGACCTCGACAGGCAGATTGCAGGTCTGCAACTGCAACGGACCCAACTCCTCGAGCGCTACAAACCCGATAGCCGATGGGTGCAGAGCATCGATACCCAGCTCGACCAGTTGAAGGCGGCAAAGGCGCAATTTGATAACCGGTTTGGAGGGATGCCCGCGTCCGAGCGTGAGAGCGTGGATCTGCTCCGTGCGCAGAAGGTTGCCGAAACGATCTATCTGGGTATGGTGCAGAAGGCAGAGCAATTGCAGGTCCGGCGTGCAAGCACCACGGGTGGCGCCCATATCGTCGACCCGGCGATCGTACCGTACCGGCCCGTGAAACCGAAGCCTATCGTCGTACTGCCCGCCGGCCTCGCACTGGGCGTGATTTCGGGCGTGCTCCTTGTCTTCATGCGCCGCCACGTCATGATCGGCGTTACGGATCCGCAGTACGTCGAACGTCGGCTGAGCGTGCCGGTTTTTGGCGAGGTCCTGTTTAGCCAGCAGCAAGCGCTGCTGAACCCGAATTCGTCAGGCGTAACCCGCAAGCCATTGCCAGCGGGCGGAGGACGCAGCACGTTACCGTTCCAGCGAGGCGCGCCCCGCATCGAGCCGCTCCTTTCCGCAAACCAGGGGGATGCGGCAGATCCGTTCAATACCAGCAGCAACCGGGTTCTCGCGGCGCGCTTTCCATATGATCCCTCGGTCGAGGCGCTGCGCGCCGTGCGGACGGCTATGGTGCGTGATCTCGTGCGCACGCGCAACAATGTGGTGATGGTCATCGGACCGACGCCGTCGGCGGGGAAAAGTTTTGTGGCAGCCAATCTGGCAGTCCTCCACGCCGAGATCGGCGCCCGCGTCGCTCTGATCGACGCCGACATGCGTCGCGGCCATCTCGCGTCTTTCTTCAAGCAAAGCAATCGCGAGGGTCTCTCCGAAGTACTCGCCGAGCGAATGCCTCTGCGCAATGCATTGCGGCATACGTGTATCGAGGGTTTGTCTTTTCTCGCCTGTGGTGCGCGCCCGGAGAACCCCGCTGCACTCTTGATGAAACCGCATTTCAAGGACGTGCTGGAGCGACTCGGCAATCAATTCGATCTGGTCATTATCGACACGCCGCCGTTCCTCGCGGTGACGGACGCCTCGATCATGGCGAGCGAGGCGGGCGCTTCGTTGCTTGTTCTCCGCTCCGGTATGCAGAGCGAGCAGGAGATCGCCGACACCGTCAAGAAGATGGACCGCGCTGACGGGCGCATTGCCGGTGCGGTCTTCAATGGCATCCCACTACGGCCCAGCACCCGGAACTATGGCTATACGACGAACTATGCGAGTGACTTCGGTGACCTGGAGACCACGAACTGACACAGGTGGTGAGCAAGGACGTTGTCGTCTGAAGTCATGTGACCGCGCAAAACGGAGAGTGCCATGCCCTTCGCAATCAATGGAAAGTTCACCTCGCAACCGATCACCGGTGTCCAGCGGGTCGCTTATGAATTAACGAGAGCAATGCAGATGCGCGCAGTTCCGGGCGATGAACTGGAGGTTTTCGTACCGCAGGACGTCATCGAACCGGGCGCGCTGCTGAAGCGGCAGCGGCGCCTGCCATGGTTGCGCGGAACGCTTTGGGAGCAGATCACGCTTCCGATTGCTGCAAGAGGCGTGACGCTTCTCAACTTATGCAATACCAATCCGATCCTGAAACGCCGGCAGATCGTCATGGTCCACGATATGGCCGTGTACGACGTACCTCACGGGTTCTCCCGGAAGTTCCTGCTTTGGTATCGGTTCTGCTTTTCCATGCTTCCGCGAATGGAGCCTACGATACTCACGGTGTCGATGTTTTCAAAAACGCGGATTTGTGAGCACCTGAAGATCGCCGAATCACGCGTCTCGGTCGTCACACCCGGCGCGGATCATCTGGATCGTGTTGTCTCCGACGCGTCGATAACCGAGCGGCTGGGCCTTGAGAAGGGCGCATATTGCATCATCGTTGGCAGCCTCGATGCCCGCAAGAACCTTCAACGTGTTCTGGATGCTGTTGACCGACTCAAGCACTCGTGCAACATCAAGTTCGTGGTGGTCGGCGGACGAAACCCGCGTATTTTCGGCAGCGGGTCCATCTCCAACACACCGACCGCTGAGCAGGTGGTCTGGGCCGGATTCGTTTCTGACGGGGAATTGAAAGCGCTTTATGGAAATGCGGGTTGCCTCGTATTCCCGTCGCTTTACGAAGGGTTCGGGTTGCCGCCCCTTGAGGCCATGTACTGCGGATGCCCGGTGATCGCCTCGACGCGCACCTCGATACCGGAGGCATGTGGAGATGCCGCGATGTACTGCGACGCGACGTCGGTGGATGACATTGCCGACAAGATTTCTCTCATGATGACGGACGATTCGCTACGGCAGCGGTACCGCGCAAAGGGCTTGCTTCACGCAAGAGAGTATCGCTGGGATCGTTCGGCGCAGAAGTTGCTGGACATTCTGCAAGGTCAGGCGAGCGACAGCATTCCGTCGCTTGCACCGAACGTATCGGCGGGTTAATCGATGTTGGCGAAGTGGCGACGTTATCGAGCCCCCAGCGTATCGGGAAGGCGGCGGGCGCTGTCGAAGCTGGCAGCCCTTGCGACTGCGATCCTGCCGCTCACGCGCCCGAATGCGTCATTTGCGCTCGCCTCCAACTCGCGCTCGCCAGGAGCCCGCGGCAGGCGGATCACAGACATGATTGGAACCAACGGCTGGCCCGGATCAGCGGGCGACCTGGCCATGTGGCGCGAGATGGGGCTGACCTGGGGGCGCGATTCAGTCGGACCCGGCCAGCCTGATTCTCCGCGCGAACCTATGCGCGTCGACAGGACGGGCGTTCAATACAACAGCGAACTGCCGCCTATCCTGAACCGTAATAACCGGAATGGCGTGCGCTCACTCTTGCTGCTTGCCTATACGCCCAAATGGAATGCGTCAGTGCCGGGCGACTCGAAATCCGCTCCTGTCGACGTGGACGCGTGGAAGCGTTATGTCGACGCGGTAGTGCGCAAGTACTCCGCGCCACCCTACAATCTGCGTCACTTTCAGATATGGAACGAGGCGGCGGGCAAGTTGTCCGGCGGGCAGTTGCAGGCATCGTTCTGGCACGGCCCGGATTTCAATGAGAACCAGAAGCTGTCGCGTCCATACGAGCGCGCTATGCAGGACTATGTCGAGCGAATCCATCTTCCCGCTGCGCGAATCATCCGCAGTTACAACGCCTATGTCGTTTATGGCGGCTGGCCGGACCAGGGCGGTCTCGACAATTTCCGCAAATGGCTTGAATACAGAAGTCCGCTCTATAACGAGCGGATGCTCGACCAGGTCGACTACATCGACACCCACTATCTTCCTGTCCGCGATCTCGATCCACTCTACGAGCAGTACGTGAAGCACGGTCCCGCTCGTGGAATCTGGCAGACGGAGATCGGCGATACGTACATGAAGGATCCCCACTATTTGCCGCGCTATTTTTTCGAGTTTGCGGCGTGGGCGCTCGATCGTGACTGGAACGACCCGGACAAGTATCTGTCGATGATCTATCACTGGGATGGTTACGACTCTTTCCGTTTGACACATCGTGGCCCACCCACGCGCACTTACAACATATCGGGACGAAGTCTCATCGTGCTGTGTCAAACCGTTGCGGGCTCGCTACAGCGCTTTCCGGCACCGCTTGCATTCGGTAGCGATGCATCCGGAACCGCGTTGCTGTCAGGCAGCGATATTGTGATTCAGGTCATCGCCGCGGCGGGTTGGCGAAGCGTCACCGCAACTGGCGTGAAGCCATCAACTGCCAATACGGCAACCGTTGAAATGATCGACGGCCTGACTGGCGCAATGAGTGCCCGCGAGAATATCGCTTTGACATGGAAGGACGCGACGTTGAATGTCCGCTTCAAGGTGCCAACCGAGGTGAACGGACCGCTTGCGAAGCCGCCCAGCCACCTTGCATATATCGTTGTCCGTCGCACGGCATAGGCATTGAATCGGCGAAGCGGAGGTTGGAAACCGTGACGGCCGGCCGATTGAACCCTTTACAGAGCATCGCGAGATCATGGATAAGATCACAATCGTCATCTGCAACTATAACTACGACCGCTATCTGGCCACGGCGATCGACTCGGCGCTGCAACAGGACTACGCGGCAACGCGCGTGATCCTGATCGACGACGGCTCGACCGACGGCTCGCGCGCAATCATTAAAAGCTATGGGGATCGCATACAGTCGGTGTTCAAGAGCAACGGCGGCCAGGTGTCGGCGTACAATTACGCGGTCGAAATTCTCGACACGGAGTTCGCCATCTTTCTCGATTCGGACGACTTCCTGTATCCGTCCGCAGTGTCGGAAGTGATGCGTGTCTTCAGCACCGGTGATTGGGCGAAAGTGCAGTTCCGCCTTGACGTGATGGATTCGGCGGGAAATTCGACAGGCGCTTATGTGCCTAACTCCGCGCCTCCGCCAAATTGCGGCAGGTTGTTGCGGGGCGGCTGGCTCTATCCATCGCCGCCTGCTTCGGGCAACGCATATCGAGTGCGCGCTTTAAAGCAGGTGTTTCCTATCCCTGAGGCGAGCATCGACCGCTACGGTGCGGACTTTTACGCAATCTACGGAACTGCGCTGGTGGGTGCGGTCGCGGACATCCAGAAGTCGCTTGGCGGTTACCGCGTCCACAACACGGGGAGTTCGAACGTATCGTTCGCCAACTCGGAGCAGATCAACAAAGCGCCGAAAGCCTTCACCATGCGATGGGCAATACTCAGAAAAACCGTTGCGACTCGACTGCAGATTGAGCTTCCAGAGGGCTTTTACGACTTTTCGCATGAGAAAGCACTGTTCTGCTCAGGCGTTTATCGCGCACCGGTTTTGACCCGGTGGCGCTGGATGATAAGAGACTCGCACGCCTATCTGCATACGATCGTGGCAAACCCGTTCTGGAGCCTGAAGAAGAAAGTCGGCACCCTCGTTCTGTCGTGTCTCTGTCTCGTACCGTACTCACCACTGTCTGACTTCGTGGTCCGCTACATCAACAACCCGCTCGCGCGCCGGCGAGCGGGTTAGCAATAACGTTCGGAACAACGGTTAGGCCGGTCTGAAGGAGGGCTGGATGGATCGACGAAATCACATCAATATCATTGCATTTGTGTATGGCGGCTATTTGATGAGGTATGTCTACCTCATCATCGTCGTGCCGTTTTACGGACGCATACTCGGTGTGGCGGAGTACGGTCGTGTTCTGGCGGCGATGTCGCTGATGAACGTTATCTGGATGCTGGCTAGCTATGGGTTTACGTTTGTCGGTATGCGCGAGGTATCCAGGGCGCAGTCCGATAGCGAATGCAACAGCATCTATTCGCTGCATACCAGCGCACGTCTTTGTCTCGGCTTGCTGGGTGGATGCGTTGGAATTGTCGCCACCATGTGTTCACCGGTATTGTCCGAACGCCCGGTGATCGGCGTGCTGGCTACGCTGCTTGGTGTTGTGTCCGCGCTCAATCTTGGCTGGTTGTTCCAGGGACGTCAGCACTTCCGCACGCCGATCATGATTGAGGTGTTCGGCTTCGCTTTGAGCCTTGTACTGGTTCTGAGTCTGGTAAAAGGGCCCGAGGACTCCGAATGGGTACTGGCGAGTCTGCTGGTCGCGGGCATAGCGTCCATGATGATTTCATATGGGCTGACAACCTATCAACTCGGGTTGCCGCGTTTAAAGACTGCCGGAATCGTGCCGCTGATACGCAACTCGACGATGCTGTTCTGCTACTCGTCGGGCTCGGTCGTGCTCACGGCGTCGTCCACCTACCTGCTCACATTGTTGTCCACCCCGGCGCAAGTCGGCTACTTCGGCGCAGCCGAGCGGTTCGCAACGATCGGGCTCAGCCTGATGGGACCGGCGGCACAGGTGTTTGTACCCACCATATCCGGGCAACTCGCGCGGGGCGACAAGGATGGCGCGCACGTCACCACCCGGCGCGGCGCTGCCTTGCTCATGGGCTACGGGTTCATTATTTTTTGCGGCGCGCTGACGCTGTCGCCTTTCGTGCTGCCCTTGATCCTGGGAGCAGAGTTCGAACCAAGCGCTCGTGTGCTCCAGTGTTTCGCATGGATGTTTCCGTTTGCCGCATTTAATGAATTCGTAGCGTTCTACGTGTTCGTGCCTCGCAAGAAAGACCGCTTGCTAGCCATAGCCGGCGCCGTCTCGGGAGTGGCGAATCTTGCTGCGGCTCTTTATCTCGCGCCGCGCTACGGAGCGATCGGCATGGCATTCGCCCGCGTGGCCGGAGAAGCGACGCTGTCCGTCATGCTGATGGGGATCATGATTCGCCTCGAACTAATTGGACTGGTCCCCGGCGGGCAACGGGCGCTTGGGATGTTCCGACTTGCATGGGGTACTCGCGCTCAGCCGGGCGCCAAGGATAAATGAACGGTTTTTTCCGACGCGTTGTGCCGGGTTGTGCTCTCAACGGAGGTCGAAGTGAAAGTCGCTATTGTTCACGATTGGTTGGTCGTTTCGGGTGGTGCTGAAAAGGTGCTCAAGAACATCATCGAATGCTTTCCAAAAGCTGACATCTTTGCCGTTGTCGATTTTCTGGAAGACCGTGACTGCGTGAAGGGAAAGTCCGTCGAGACGTCGTTCATTCAGCGCATGCCGTTTGCTCGCAAGCGCTACCGTGGGTACTTGCCGCTCATGCCGATCGCGATCGAACAGCTGGACGTGTCTGGCTACGATCTTGTCATTTCCAGCTCGCATGCGGTGGCCAAGGGTGTGCTTACCGGGCCCAACCAGGTCCATGTGAGCTATGTTCATTCTCCCATTCGCTATGCGTGGGACCTGCAGCATCAGTATCTGAGGGAGTCGCACCTGACAAGCGGAATAAAGTCCGTGATGGCGCGGGTGCTGCTGCATTACATTCGCGGATGGGACTCCCGCTCAGCAAATGGCGTCGATTACCTGATTGCCAATTCGCGGTTCATCGCGCACCGCATCAGGAAAGCGTATCAACGTGAAGCGACGGTCATTTATCCACCTGTCGATTTGAGGAACATGGCAATGTCCGCCGACAAGGAGGACTTCTATGTGACGGCCTCACGTATGGTTCCCTACAAACGTATCGACCTCATCGTGCAGGCGTTTTCGCAGACGCCCGAACGGCGGTTGGTCGTGATCGGGGACGGCCCGGAGATGAAGAAGGTGAGGGCCGCTGCCGGAGATAACGTGACCATCCTCGGACATCAACCCTTCGACGTTCTTGTCGATCATCTGCGGCGAGCTCGGGCGTTCGTGTTCGCGGCCGAAGAGGACTTCGGCATCTCAGTCGTGGAAGCGCAGGCGTGCGGAACGCCGGTTATCGCTTTCGGCAGGGGAGGCGCGCTGGAATCCGTCGTAGGTTTGCCCGCGGACCGGCCGACCGGGGTGTTTTTCAATGAACAGACCGCCGAGTCGCTGCTGGGTGCCGTCGTGCGATTCGAGCATAGCGCGGGTCTCTTCGATCCGCGCCAGTGCCGGAGAAACGCCGAGCGATTCTCGTCCGAAAATTTCAAGGCGGCGCTGACCGGTTTTATTGAAGCCCGGCTTCCTTACAGCTTCGTCGATCAGTTTGTTCCGCTGCGTCCTGAGCGGTCCATCGAGCCCGCCCCGGCTGGCAAGCGTCAATTTTCGACCGTGGTCTCCTGAGAGTGGAATGGATGACGGAGATGGTGGAAGAAGGTAGTGAACGAAACCGTATGCCGATGGATTGCGGGCGAATGCGTTTCGATCAACCGTTGAAGCGGAGCCGTGTGTCCGTAGGCTAGTGCTGAAATCAGCAGAATGCTGAGCGTCGGCCAGACCGGCCGGAACCGCTCGAACTCAACGTGGCGCGCATTGCGCAAAAAGATCAGCGCAACCACGGCTCCTACCACCCAGCCTGCGAAGGCTTCGGATAGCGAGTGAGACTGGTTCAATACTCGAGACATACCAGTCAGGAGCCCGACGATCAGTCCAATGGCGATTCCGGCCTCGGGCGGCAGACGCCACCACTTGAATTGCAACGCGAAAGCGACGATCCATACGGAGGTCGACAGCATGGCGTGTCCACTGATCACGCGGAAATGAGAAGCCGGGAAAGAGAGGCCCCACCCAGCGTGAAGAATCTTGGTTGCGCCCACAATGCACATGCCCGCTGCCAATGCCACGAGCCAGCGGCATGCCAGGCGCACGTCGAATAGCGCGATCCAGATACTACAGGTCAGCGCCACGGGCAGCGTCACCGCGGCGTCACCCAGATTGGTAAACATGCGCCACATGGGGTTGTCGTTTCCTCGATTTGTAGCCCTTCCGAGGCTACGGCCTGTTATTCGACACGAGTGGCTTTGTGCTGTGCCGGTGTGGTGTTAGGTGTTTGTCCGGCGCTATCGTTCGGCCGCCGGGCTCCTCGATCTCTATACACCGGCGGTGCGGACGTGGCCGCAGTCAGTGGCCGCGATGCAAGCAATAGCGAAATCACGAGAGAAAGAATCAGGACATTCGATGGCGACACTAACCGGTGTTCGGTTGCCGCCATGACAAGCAGACAGACAGAAGAAAGCTCAACGAACCGGAATGCCGCAAAGTTCTGTACACCGGCCATCAGCGCAGCCGTAGCAGCACCCCGCCTGCTCCATTCAATGAGCTTCCAGAAGAAGTTCAGCATCAGGCCCAATCCAACCACGCCCACTTCCGCCAGTAAATTCAGGTAAGAGTTGTGCGCATGAGAATCGCTGTGTTCGACAGTCACGTCTGACGGTATCCCCAAGAGGTCAAAGTAAGACACCACGTTGCCGATTTGATCGTCATACGAACCAAAGCCGAGCCCGACGATCGGGCTTTGGCGGAAATAGGCGAGCGCACGCGGCCACAGCCATTCGGATCGGCTGTCGAGGTTGGCGACCTTCGCGTCCTGGTTATGAATGTTGAAGCTGTAGCCCATATAGTTGACGTTCGGCTCGGTATGAATGATCGCTATCGCGACCGAACTGGCCACGAGGCAGCCCATCAATGTGCCGAGCATCCACCGCTTGCGGCCAAAATACAGATAAGGAAGCATTGCCAGGGCGCCGAGCAACGATCCGCGGCTATAGGTGGAAAAGAGCATCAATGCGTTCATCGCGAGCAAAGCCAGAATCAGCTTGCCGCGCTTTTGCAGGTAGCACGCCGTGCCGAGACAGAACAGCATGGCAAGGAAGCCGCCGGCCGCATTACGGGCGATAAAGTAGCTGCCAAAGGTATCGTCCGGATGCGTGAAGATACTGAGCAAGCCGTTTTGCAGGACGTAGTAAGCATAGGGCGGCACATTGATTGCCACGGCGAAAATGAAGAATGTTCGCAGAACCTTGTTGAGATCCCATCGGTGCGCGTAGAGGCAACCGGCAAAGATGGGGGCATATGAAACGAAGAAATTGCCATCGCGCCGGTAAAATTCGAATTCGACGAGCGAACGCGGATCGTACAGCAGTGTCGAGACGAGCACGAATAACGTGAAGGCTGTTAGGGCCGACATGAAAGCTGGGTAGCTTCTACCGAAGAAACGCCACGAACATAAAACGATCGGTAAGAATCCAGCCGCGCTCACCGGAAGCAGATTGGTCACTGTCAGGAATAGCGCAAACAGGGATATATAAGCCATTGCGACTCCATCAACAGCGTACGGATGGCCGATAACGAATAGGGTGTGGCTGGCCGTGGGCAACAGGTTCACGACATCGTCGGAGTCCTATCTTTGCCAATTCACTAATCGGTGCCTTGACTCCAAGTTATCACGGGTCGGCATTGATTTCCAAACCTGCCTCAACTTTGCGGACCGCCTGTAGTGGCCGGCCTGCCGTAGCTCGCAACCAGATCACACGGACACGGCCAAAATTTCAACGGTTAGCGCCAAGCATGCTGTGGTGCAGCGTAACCTGCCTATGATTGAGTCCATCAAGTATTGCGTCAATTGTATTCAGGAAGCTGTATTCAGGAAGCTGGCGGACCTGATACGTGTTTCGGTTTTTAATTGCGTCTACGAGTGAACGGTCAGTGCGTGTTTATCGCAGGGATTCGCTTCTCGGATAGCTTCGTGATCACCTCTGCGCTGCGTGTTGCCACGCATTGAGCCGTGACACACCAGACAAAACCACCCGTCGTTCCGGGACGATCGGACAGATGCGTCAAGCACTGCCCACCTCGTGACGCTGCCAGGGCCGCATGTCGCACCGGGTGAGACCAGCATGAAACACGATGATGCGCTGTTTGATCGGCGTGCCCGCTGCTTTGCGGTGATTGTTAAGAGGAGACGGACAAGATCGTCGCCGCGCGGGCATCGGCCAGCCAGGCGATCGTCCTTCAACGAATACAACTTTGCAGGGGCTTTAAATGGGCAACGTAACGCTGGAAGTCAATGCTTCGTCTGTCGAACTGGTAAATGGCACTGCAGCCGGGTGTTCGCGCCTGGTCCCGGTGATCCTGGCCGGTGGCTCTGGCACACGATTGTGGCCCGTATCGCGCGAGCAGTTTCCTAAGCAACTGATCGACGTGATTGGTGACAAGACGCTGCTTCAAGCCACCGTGTCGAGGATGGACGGCTTCAAGGGCCGGTGGGAGGTTGCACCGGAGCCTGTCATCGTCTGTGGAGCAGAGCATTATTTTGTCACTTACGAGCAGACTCGCGACAGCGGTGTCAACGCCCGCATCATCGTGGAGCCCGCTCGCCGCGATACTGCGCCCGCGTTGACACTGGCTGCATTGACCGCAACCGCGGAGGGCCAGGACGCGATACTGGTCGCGATGCCGGCGGACCACGCGATTGCGGATCTCGACGCACTTCATCGCTCGATTGCGATTGCCGCAGGCTACGCAGAGGGCGGCGCGATCGTGACATTGGGCGTTCCGCCGGCTCGCCCGGATACGGGCTTCGGCTATATCCGACTTGGCGTCGCGTTGCAGGACGGCGCACATCTGATCGACCGTTTTGTCGAAAAGCCCGCCGCGGAACTTGCGGCTCAGTACATTGAAGCTGGCAACTTCTGGTGGAACAGCGGCATCTTTGTTGTTCGGGCTTCGCTATGGCTCAAGGTTATCAAGCGGTTCCAGCCCGACATGCACGCGGCCTGCGCAGAAGCCCACGAACATGGCAAAAGAGCTGAGGGTTGCATCATTCCCGCGGCTCTCGAGTTCTGCCGCTCACCGTCCGACTCAATCGACTACGCGGTGATGGAACACCTTGGCAAGGCCGATTCGCCCTGCATAGGGGTGGTCGTGCCACTAGAGGCGGGCTGGTCCGATCTCGGCTCCTGGGACGCCGTGTGGCAAGCGATGCAAAAGGACGAGTTTGGCAACGCCGGGAGCGGCCGCGTGCTGTTTGAAGGAGCGACCAGCACGTATGCACGCTCTCAGGGTGGCCGGCTCCTTGCTTGTGTCGGTACTAGCGACCTCGTCGTCGTCGAGACGGATGACGCCGTGCTGGTGGCCGATCGCTCTCATGTGCAGGACATCAAAGGTCTCGTGTCACGCATCAAAAAGGAGAAGTCGCCCGAAGCCGATGCGCACAGAAAAGTGCGCCGTCCGTGGGGATTCTACGATTCGATCGACCACGGTGATCGTTTCCAGGTCAAGCGCATCGTGGTGAATCCCGGCGCGCGCCTGTCCTTGCAGATGCATCACCATCGCGCGGAACATTGGGTCGTGGTGAGCGGAACGGCGCTTGTCACGCGCGGTGAGGAGCAACTTCTTCTGAGTGAGAACGAATCGACATACATCCCCTTGGGCGTGCGCCACCGGCTGGAGAATCCCGGATGTGTCCCACTGCAGATCATCGAGGTCCAGTCAGGAACCTACCTCGGTGAGGACGACATCGTGAGATTCGACGACAAATATGGTCGTTGCGGCTAACTGGCCAGTATGGGACATGCGCGTGCTCTGGGAGAGTTGCAATGCGAGCAATCATTGGTTTACTGGCAAGATCGTTCGATGTTGCGGTAGTCGTGGGGGGAGCATTTGTCGCGTTGAAATTCCGTTTCGACGACGTCACACAGCGCAGTTTCTACCTGGCGTTCGTCGCCTTCGCCGCGGCGTTTTCGCTCGCGGTTTTTCCTGCGCTCGGGGTCTATGAGTCGTGGCGCGGGCGCTCGAAGAGGGTGCTCGTGGGGCAGGTCGCACTGGCATGGCTGATCGTTCAGGCGTGCGCGATGGCGTTAATGTTTTCACTGCATCGTATCGATTTCGTGTCCCGTTTGTGGTTCGCCTACTGGACCGGCCTGTCGGGTGCTGCAATGATTGCCGGGCGTGTTCTGACGCATAGCCTGCTCGGTCGCGCTCGAAACGCGGGATTGAACCTGCAGCAGGTTGCCATCGCGGCATGCGGGGAGCACTGCGAGGAAATCATCCATAAGATGGAGACGAAGCAGGCTGCCGGATTTCGTGCCAAGGCGCTTTACAACCTGGGTTCCGGCGGCCGGGCGACACCGTCCGTGACTGTGTTTGACCAGCACGCAGCGTTTGTCGACTATGTCCGCGAGCAGAAGATTGGGGAAGTTTGGCTTGCGCTGCCATTGAGCGAAGAACGCGCGATTCTAAAACTGGTTGACGAATTCAGAAACGATCTGATCAACATCCGTTTCATGCCTGACGTACGTGCACTTGCGTTGTTCGAGGGGAGTATTACCGAGTTGCTGGGTGTGCCCACCATCAACCTGGCTGCGTCGCCGTTGCCGCCGAATGCAATGCTGACGAAAGAGCTATTCGACCGGTTGTTTGCGCTAGCCGCATTGGTTGCGGTGTCACCCATCCTGCTTGCCTGCGCGGTTGCGGTCAAGCTGAGCTCGCGAGGCCCAGTGTTCTTCAAGCAATGCCGTAAAGGCGCCGATGGCAGGGTGTTCACCATCTACAAATTTCGCACGATGCGCCTGCATGAGCAAAAGCAGGGTGTGCTGGAACAGGCAACTCGTGACGATCCTCGCATCACCCGCGTAGGCTCGTTTCTCCGTCGAACCAGCCTGGACGAGTTACCGCAGTTCTTCAACGTGCTGCGCGGCGATATGTCGGTGGTCGGACCCCGGCCACACGCGCTCGAGCACGACGACCTCTATCAGAACATCGTGTCAGGCTACATTCATCGATACCGGATCAAGCCGGGCATTACCGGTTGGGCGCAGATCAACGGCTTTCGCGGCGAAACCGATCACATCGAAAAGATGGAAGGCCGCGTGGCGCATGATCTGTACTATCTGCGCAACTGGTCATTTGGGCTGGACGTCAAGATCATCTTTGCGACCATATTCAAAGGTTTCCACCATCGCAACGCATATTGAACGAATCAGGGACTCCTTCTTGCAAGTGATGACGTGCGCTCCGTACCTTAAAGGATGTGCCTAATGGAACATAATCTGCGCGAACGGGAAAGAGTGGAGCTTGACGATCCACATGCTGAGCCTGGTCCGAACGCCAGAGAGCGGTTGTGGTGTATCCACATAGAAGGGCCGGACGATTTCATTGCAGCCGCATCTCAAGAAGCGGCTCAGCAAGAGGCGTCCGCTATCAACGCGTATCTGGACAGGCTCGAAAACGGTAATCGCGTTTCCACCGTGCGCGCTGTGGCAATGGAATGGCCGTTTATAGCGGAGAGCCACGCCCGCTCGCTCGAAGTTGACTGGGATGACCTTCAACGGATGCCACATAGAAGTCAATCTACGAGCTCGTCGGCAAACGTATTGACTACCGTCGCGCGGCACCTCAGGGAGCTTGTCGGGATGACTCGCCATCGGTGATGATCATCACAATCGATGAGGTTGGCGTTCGACGCCTGATCCGCATCCGCGCTCGACCGGCTCATGAAGAGCCGGCCTCCGCAACACCTACTTCTTCATAATCATTAACTGGTCGAAATTGACAGTGCATTCAGGTTGCGCCGACAGGCTATCCGTGGCGATAAGAAGATTGTCGTCCCGTAAATCAAATGCCCAGTTCATTTGAGAAGGCGTTAGCGTAATTGGCTGTTGATTACACATTTCGCTGGCCGCAGCCACCGCGTCTTTATAGTGAGCCTGTTTCAGTATGATATAGCCCGCGACGCTGGCCATGGATAAAATGGAGTTTATAAAGGCAAAAACGATGATCGCGTGGAATTGTTTCCGGCTGGTTGAAAACGCCGCGGTGATCAGAAATGGGACCGCGTAGAGCATCGGAACGTACCGCGCCCACCACGATTGGGGGTGAATCAAGACGATGGCCAGAGTTGCGAGCAAAAAAATCGTTATGAGGTCCGTGCCCTTTCTTTTCCAGAAGAATGGGATGATACATATTATGAGCATGACTCCAAAGAATGGACCGAAACCGGCGAAGCGCGTATCGGCTGTGTGAAGCGCAATGAATGCTTCGCGCAGATGATCCGGCGACAGCACAAAGGTCGGTTGCGCGTTGCTGCAACTACTACAATTACTGGGCACCGAAAAATATGACAGGAAAAGCCTGTGCAACGGGTTCATGCTCAGGAAATCCGGTGACGCTTGTCGCACGATGATATCCATCTTATCCTTGCCAAGGATGGGATAGAAGATATGCTTACCCGAGACAATATTTTCGATGTAGGGGGAATAGCCGACGATCGCGATGGCGACGAACGACCATACTGCCAATTGCCCAATTAAAAGCTTGTATTTTCTAAAAAATTCCCTTTTCTCTCCGCCAATAAATGTCACGGCGAAGAACACTAAAACAGAGACAGCTGCGAAAACTAGCCCTGTCATTTTTGAACCGACGAGAAGCACCAGTGCAGTACCCAATTGCACCGCAGAGTATGGCCGATTCCTGATAGCGAAGACCAGATTGACGGAGAAGATAGTCCAGCAGTAATAGTGGGCGGCATCCACGTATAGTGTTGTCAACTGGCCGATTGCGACCGGGTTGTAGATGCATGCGGCTGCTGCGAAGAAGGCAGTTCTACCGGATTGAATCGTCGTTTGGAACAACCGCATTAGACAGACCAGAGCGGGAACACTAAGCAGCAGAGTAAATGACTTGCCGCTGTTGAAGTGCGTGGTCAGCACTTTGGCTGTATATGCAAAAAACTCAAATGCCTTGGGATAGTGCTCTGCCCAGAATATACCGCCGGGCGCGCGCATGCCGACAGACCAGGCGGTTCCGCGGTCTAGCAGGAGGGCGACCGCGCTGTGGTAATTCAGACCGTCGTAACTAAATTCACGCAGGTGTCCATAGCCAAATAGCACAACCCCAATGAACGCTATTGCCAGAATTACCGTGTGCCATCCGGCACGGGAAAAATATCCATATATTCCGACTGCAACAATAAAGGCAAGCCCGACGAGACGTTGTGACGATGGGCTATAGATGCCCAGGTTATAGAGAATCGCCGCATATAGAGACGACGCAAACACGAAAACAACGGCATAGTCGCAAAACTTTTCCCAGTCCACATGTTTGAAGGTATTTTTCATCGTCATAGACATGGATGGCCTTCTCTCGGGTAAAGGAAAACGTAGAGTGATCGTTGCTGGGCCACGCTGTTTTTATGTAATTGCCATCAGCCAGCACGCTTCCAAAGGGCCTCGAGACGACGCGAGGCACGGCACGAAATTTTGAACCGCCACTACAGGGAACGCTGCGAGCGGTCGACACTCACGTCGCTAGCGCGAAGAGCAAAATCCGCACAAAGATAGCAATGAGAATTATGGGCGTATGTGCGGCGGCGCACAAGGAGCGTGCGTCGCGCTATTGCCTATAAGCCCAGTCAAAATCAGCGCGGTTCCAGCACATAGGCGACACTGCGCGCGTTCGTTGGGCCAGTTGTTCACGCCTTCTTACAATTGGCATTTGCCACCGATATTTCGTCATCTTTTCGGGAGATATCAAGGACGCCTCTATTCGAGCCATGTGCTAATTTGAATATGGTGCGACGCAGCGCGTCACCTTAGCCAGGCCCAACAATGTTCAGACATTGGCGTCTGGCTCATCGCGCAAGTGATGGGATCCTCCCGGCGCTTTGCTTAGGCTAACACTTCGATAACTGCTCGAGGCTACCTATGGCTGCTGCAAGTATCCCGCTTTGTGTCGATCTGGACGGCACACTGACCCACAGCGACCTACTGATCGAGTCGTTCCTTGTACTGATCAAAAAGAATCCCCTCTACGCGCTTTATTGCGTCGTATGGCTGCTCCGCGGAAAGGGATATCTGAAAGCTCAGATCGCCTCGCGCGTCGCCATCGATGTATCACTGCTGCCCTACAACGCGCGCGTCGTTGATTTTCTGAAACGGGAACAGTCGAGCGGTCGTGATCTTTATCTGTGCACCGCAGGCGATCAGCGATTCGCTGAACAAATCGCTTCCCATTTCGGATTCTTCAAAGGCGTGATGGCAAGCGACGAGTCGCGCAATCTCTCCGGCACGAACAAGGCGGGGGCCTTGTCGGCGAGGTTCGGAGTACAGGGCTTCGACTACTGCGGCAATGCTCGTGCCGATGTGCCCGTATGGAAGCAGGCACGTAGAGCGATCGTCGTGGGAAGCAGGCATATGCAGGCCGCGGCGCAGAAAGTGAATCAGACAACTGTCTTCTTCGAAAGCAAGCGTTCTTTCTTGCGGCTCGCGCTCAAAGAAATGCGCGTTTATCAATGGGTGAAGAACCTGCTGATCTTCGTGCCGCTTCTCGCGTCCCATCGTTTCACCAATGTCGACACGCTGATCGCGGAGGGGGTTGCGTTCCTTTCCTTTTGTTTTTGCGCGTCGTCGGTGTATCTGTTAAACGACATGCTCGATCTTGACGCGGACAGGCGTCATACCCGCAAGCGCAAGCGTCCGTTTGCTTCGGGAGAATTGTCGCTCGTTTCCGGCATCTTTCTGATGTTCATCCTGTTGGCGGGGTCTGCAAGCCTTGCGATCATGCTGCCGCAGTCATTCCAGCTCGTGCTGGGGTGCTATGTCGTCACAACGCTCGCCTATTCCTTCCGTCTGAAGCGCGTGATGCTGGTAGACGTGTTTGTGCTTGCGGCACTCTATACCACCCGTATCGTGGCCGGCGGAGCGGCCGGCGGCGTTGTGCTTTCCGACTGGTTGATCATGTTCTCGGTGATGATCTTTCTCAGCCTGGCTATGGTCAAGCGTTACACCGAACTCGACAAAATGCAGCGGGACGGCAAGGTCTCCGCGGCAGGCCGTGGGTATTTAACGGATGACATGAGCATCGTGCGCTCTTTCGGGACGGCAGCGGGCTATGTCGCGGTACTGGTGCTTGCGCTTTACATGAATTCTGCCGACGTCAAGGTGCTATATCAGCATCCGCACAGGCTCTGGATCCTCTTTTGCCTGCTTCTGTATTGGATCAGCCGTATCTGGATGGTGGCGTTCCGTGGGCAGATGCATGATGACCCGATCGTCTTCGCAATCAAGAACCGCTCGAGCCTGTTCGTCATCGCGCTGTGCGTGCTGGCCGTGCTAGCCGCGATGTGAGAAAGCGCAAAGCGCGCTGCCGGGGCGCTTATTCGAGCTCCCCGGATTTCCTCGCCGTTTAGCTTACTACCTACTCCGAGCGGGAAAGCCCCGGTCGCACGGTTCGGCTGCGATTGATGTGGATGGCGATATCCCTTGCAATTCTTGCATTCGAAAACTGCGGGCGCCAGCCAATTGCCAACGATTCGTCAATCGACAGGACGTGCTGGAGTTCGAGCATAAGCAACTGCTCCCGCGCGAGCAATCGGTAACCCAAAAGAGACGAAAGCCACTTCACGGGAAGCAATGGAATAGAAATCTTTCGCACGTGCCGCACCCCGAGTTCCGCCGAGATTTCGTCGATCCATTGGCGGATCGAGAGTGGACCCGGATCCGCCGCATTGAAAAACCCGCTGGCACGCGTTTCCGCAACGCGATAGATCAGGCTCGCCACATCTAGGACGTGCACCATGTGGATCTTATGGTCGCCGCGACCGGGAAATGCGACGAAGCCGAACTTCGTCATCATGTTGACGAAGCCTCGGAATAGCCCCTCTCTTCCTTCTCCGCCAATGATGCAGGGGATGATCGTCGCCGCCCCTGGTATGGTGTTGATGAACGCCTGGGCGGCCATCTTCGAGCGGCTGTACACGCCTTCGCCGCCCATCCTGCTGCGTATATCGTATTGATCTTGCCCGGTCTGGCGATACATCATGCTCGTGCCGACGTGAATGAAATGTGGCCCCTCGAACCGGTAGCGCTCGCAAAGATTCTTCGCGGCCAGCACGTTGTTACGTTCAAAGAATGACTTTCTGAAGAGGAGGGGGACGCCTTTGGTAACGTATTGAACCGCCGCGCAATTGACCACTACGTCAACGTGCGGCAGCGAAGCCGTGAACGCCGGATCGGCAAGATCGCCTCGCAAGTCGACCGAGCCGGTCCTGTCAGTGGTGATCACTTCATGAGCGCGCGCCTTGAATTGTTTGACGCACTCGCTACCTAGAAAGCCCGCCGCGCCGGTGATCAGTACTCGCATAGTGTGACTCCCTGTTCGAGCCTTACGATTTGGCAACCAGATAGACACCGACGATGATGACGGCGATGCCCAACAATTTCTGCGTCGAAAGATATTCTCCGAACAGATACCAAGCCGCTATCGCGTTCACCACGTATCCGATCGACAGCATCGGATACGCCACGCTCACCGGAACCTTGGACAAGGCCACGATCCAGATAGCGACGCTCAGTACATAGCATGCTAGCCCCGCCATAATATGAGGCTCGAATCCGACTCTGAAAAGAGCCGAGAACGCTGTTTGGCGACTGAAGCTGAGCGCTCCCAGCGCATTGGTTCCGGCTTTCAACCAGAGTTGCGCCATCGCATTCAGCAGGACGCCGGTCACGATCAGAACAAAGCTCAGAATGCTCACTTATCCTCCGGAAATGGATGGCACAAATCGCGCATAGGGTCTCGCGATCCTGTGTGATCTATAGAAAGCCGGAAACGGCGAAAGTACAAGCTGTGCCGGCAACGAAGCTGCAGCACGCCGGCGAGACAGCGCGAAACGCGACCAGCCTCGTATGACCCGATGATTCCGACGCCTTAGCCGCCGCTCTCGCACACGGAGTGTGATCATGATACGTGTCTAATCAGACGGCGCGCGGCATAAATTCGGCATTCGCAGACAAAGGTATCGAATCGCGCGACGTGTTGTTCCACGATAGGGTGTTGCGTATAGAAGATGTCCGCTGAGCACGATGTGTTGGCTGATTTGACCGAGACACGCTAGGAGAGCCTACGCGCGCTAGAGCAGATAAAACCAATACCCATTCGATGACGACGTGCGTTGCATTGAAAGCTCGAAGCCGAATAGGTCAGTTTAAAAAGAGAAAGATCTCTCTTTCGATGTTGCGGGAGAGCGGCAAGTGTACCGGCCTTCACACGTTGGAGATCGCAATCCATTCAAAGAAGCTTTTCTTTCCCTAATAGCGAGCATCGCGGAGTTATCTCTCAAGATAACTAGCCGAAATAGGAGCGCCTTGTTACGACCACGGGCGATTTACTCCCCTCGAGTAGGTCCTGGCTGGTCAACTGCGAGTTGTGCACGCCGGAACCGAGGGCGCGGTCCGAATGGGACATGGCCCCGACAGTGGCGAGCGACGTACGCATCGGAAAAAATGGGGCGCCGGAATGGGGTCGAAGTGGCAAAAATTGAGCGCATCAGTCCTCTGATCATCATAAGAAAGTAGGAATTTTCGCTATGTCTCAAATTGTCCGAAAGATTCCTGCTTTCTGGCGGAAAAAAACTGTTTCTACTGTAATTCACCGCGCATTTCGCGTACGATTTACTCCGTCGCGCCGCATTTTGTGAATAACTTACCGAACAGATCCACGTCGGTCGTCCTTCCGGTGAAACGTTTGCGCAACGCGCGGCTCGCGGTTTGAGCAGCACTCAATACCGTGTCAGGTCGTCTCCATCGTTTGCAGAACGGACAGTGACGCGCGGATAGGCTCGCCCGAGGCATGGGTGACATTCGCACGGCGGATTACTGCATCTCTTCGAACGTCTTTTTCGACCGCTAATCAAGCATCAGATTTGTGCGCGGATGCGTAGGAATTTTTTCGTCTATAAGTAGTACGAATTATTAGGCGATCAGTCCAGGCGCATTTACTCATTCGAAACTCCAAAAACTAATATTTGGATTTTTTATCGAGAATTTTCTCGACAGTGGAAATTATTTGCCATGGTAAAACGACGTCAATTTATTGGTTGCCTTACGGCTCTCGGTGGGAGTTATCTTTTGAGCGCCTGCGGCGGAGGCTCGGAAGACGGTAGCAGTACTACCACCGAATCAGCCGTCAATAAAGCAACAGCACATGCAAGCACCCCGTCGGCTAGCGGTACGGCAATTCCCCCGGCAAGTTCCATCACCGACAACTCCGGCGTCGTGTGGACTCTGGTAAAGGGCTCGGTGTATCGAAACGGTGCGAAAGCGGGTAACACCTACAATGTGGCGCTGGTGCTGTATTACAGCGGTAGCGTTTATCACCAGGGCACCGGCGGTCAGTTCTATTCCTGGAACGGCTCTACATGGGTGACTTGCAACGATCCGCGTATGGGTGGCACTTCGGCGGACGGCACGACGCTCCCTGCGTCGCCCTACATTATCGACAAGACGGGCGCAATCTGGACCCTCGTGAATGGTGTCATTTACAGGAACGGCGCCACCGTGGGCAACACGTACAATGTGTCGCTCGTCCTCTGGTACGGCGGCAAGATCTGGCATAAGGGTTCAGGCGACCAATTTTACGTGAACGTGGACGTACGCAACGTCAAGGCCCAATGGTTGCCCTCCAGCGACCCGCGCATCGCCGTTGCTCCGGCGGCAGGTTCCTTCTACGGGATGAACGGGCACTTTGACTACACGTACACGCCCACTCAATTGGTCTCGATGCTGAAAGCCATGGGTTGTACTACCTATCGCGTCGGCTGCACGGACGACCCGAATCAGATCAATGCTGTCGTCAAAATCGCGCAAGCCTTCCAGTCAGCTGGGCTCAAGCTTCTTGTGCTGATCCAGCAAGGTGTCTACGACTCCAGCGGTAACGTTTTTTCTGGCGAGTCGGCGGCTTACAACCGCGCTTTCGCTTGTGCCAAGACTATTGCAAACGCAATGAAACCGTACGGCGTGACCATGTACGAATGCGGAAATGAGCTGACCCGGCAAAACGCCACGGTAATGAACTTCTCCTACGCAGGTTCGTTGGCGATGGATTTCAACAATACGAACTGGCCCGCCATGCGCGGCGCGATGCGCGGAATGATTGACGGCGTCAAATCGGTTCAGTCTACTGCGAAGTGCGGTATCAATTTCTGCGTTGCGGATATTGGCGCGGCTGACGCGTTGTGGGAAGGCATGCAACCCGACGGCACCGGAGGCCACCCGACGGTGCGCTGGGATATCACAACCTGGCACAATTACGATGCATATGGGGACATTTTCAACATCGGCTCCGACGGAAACGGTCCCACCTTTGACCTTCCGACGTATTGCAAGGCCAGGTATGGAGTGCCTTTCATGATCACCGAATGGAATACGGGACCGGACCAAAGCGAGTCCTTCCGTGCGAACTACATCACCACGCAATTGGGTGAGTTCTATCAAGCAAGAAAGACGCACAATATCCACTCCGTGATGTACTACGTGCTTGATAGCGGGAACAGTACCTACGGCATCATGATCAACAATGTTCCATTGACCGAGCCGTACAATGCATTCAAGACCTTCACTGCCAGCCACCCGGACAACTAACCGCATGGGTGTTCACTGGTGACGATAGACCTGGTCTCTCCGCTTCGCGGAGAGACCAGGTTGCGTTGTTCAGAATAAAACTTAAGACGCCAGTCCAACCAGGTGGCGCGGCTGCGCGCCGCGGTTTTCAAGTCGTGGTCAATGCGAATAACAGTCATGCGCAGACTCGTCGCTTTCAAACGTCAAAAGCAAGTTTAAAAAAGACGGCAGCCTGGCCGCGACTTCTTTCGACAACCTCAATATGCGGTCGCCCTGCATCATGCCTGATGCTATCCCACCCTGCGTCGACCCTCGTCGGCTTTTTACGCAAAGAGCCCCGTTTTAAACGAACGACGTTAACAGCGTGATAGGTCCACCGCTTTCGGCCACGCTGTCCAAAACTGAGGATGTAAATTCCTTACAGTTTTGTTCGGTCTCCGCTAGGCTTGCTATACGAGAAGATCGTCGCGAAAGACGGTGTTGCCGCACTTTCGCAAAATTATTATTGAAACCGATTGGCTTGAGGAAGACCGCGGTTGGAAAGATCCAACCACCGCCAATTGCCTGAGCGCCCGCGTTAGATCGCGCAAGCGCTGGCCCCAGCTGTTGCCTTATCGGCACAAGAAATATCTAACGACAGCGAAGACCCATCGCCAAAGATGTGTCTGCGAGGGACGCGACGCGGCCAATGTATTAGTGCCGCCATTAAATGGAGGAGTCATGCCGTACGCTACGATAAAACGAAGAACTTTCCTCGGCGCAGCCGCCACAGCAATGACCTGGGCTTCGTTTCCCTATTTAGCCAGGGCTGCCACCACTCCAGTGATTCGTATCGAATGGCAGCAATTCAAAACGACACCTCACTACGCTTCGTTTCTTAACGCGGTGCGTACGATGCTGGCCAACACAAATGCGGCCGATCCTAACTCATGGCAGTATTGGACTAATGTTCACATGAATTATTGTCCGCATCGGCAACCGTACTTCTTAGCCTGGCATCGCGGATACTTGTACTACCTTGAGCGGCAAATCAGATTGGTTTCGGGTGATAGCGATTTCACGCTGCCTTACTGGGACTGGTTTACGAATCCGAACGTTCCGGCGGAATTCACCGATACTGCAAGTGGCAACCCGCTTTACTGTCCCCGGCTCAATACCAACGTCTATAGCGCGTTGGACCTGTCGCCTTTCTCACCGTCGGTTGTGAACTTCCAGCGCGGCACGGCCAATTCATTTGAAGAGAAGTTCGAGTCCGCACCCCACAATCCGGTGCACAACATCATCGGCAATTCGATGGCCACCATGCAATCGCCTCGCGATCCGATCTTCTATCTACACCACGCGAACGTCGACAGGCTTTGGCACGCGTGGGCGCTACCGGACGGAAGGACAATGCCGGCGCCGAGTGACCCGTATTGGGCAGGGACCTTCACCTATGCTTCTGCTTTGACGATCATCAAGGAGAAAACATACTCTCCGCGTTCCCGACTCGGCTATGACTACGCAAACACGGCCAGACCCACTACCTTGCCACCGCAAGCACAGGCGGGCCGAATCATTCGGGTGCAGGCGCAAATGATCCAACTTCGAGCGCGTCCACCCGTTGGCACCTTCTCTGCATCCCTGGCGCGTGATGTTGCCCCTGGTCGGCATTCGATCGGCGGCGTTAAAAGTATTGCGCTGCGTGATGAATCTATCACTGCGCTGGTCATTGGAGAGGCCGCATCCGTTAAGCCACTTCAGGAGTTGCTTTCCGTGACCGCTGCACCTTACGACGCGGCTGCGCGAGGTTCGATTGCGCCGTCAGCAGCTGTCGCCACGCCGTCCGGGAAGTATCGTTCTGTGAAGATCGTACTTGACAACATCAAGCTGACGGCCGCAGGTGCGGCGGGGGGTTATTTCTACAATGTGTACCTGAATCTTCCCGACAACTTCGGCGATGAGGCGGCGCGCGCTCAGCACTTCATTGGCACGCTCGGGGCCTTTGAAGTTTCTGGGGCCGCGCACCATGGAACGGTAACACTAGACTATCCCGCTACCGCGGCACTGTTGAAAACCGCAGATCAAGGCTCGCGAGAGTACCTCATCTCTCTGGTCCGCGTTAATGGTGCGAATGCTCCTAAAGGAACCGTCATGCAGGTCGGCGAGTTACGGGTCGAACTAACAACTGAACCGGCATACATTGTGTCTCCGGTTGCTCCTTCCGGTTCCAGCGAGCCTTACTAAGTCGGTCGGCAGGTTGCCTGTGCTGGTTCAGGCGACCTTGCCATGAACCGGTCAGGTGTCGCGCCTTTCGAGGTAGAGGCATTGTGCGCGGACAGACCTGTCAACGTATTAGTCGAAGCCTGCGATAACGCAACTATTGAGGAGACCCCTGTGTCACGTCCAAGAAGGATTTTTCAAGCTGAGTCCGCTTTCCCACGGAGCAACGCCATCAATCCTGGATTTGAGAGGAGGGAAGTTACCAGTGGCGCACCTGTTGGCCTCGAAAGACGGGTAAAGGAGCATGCAAAGGCTTTGCTGCCGGACATGTTCTTCCTTTTGCTTTTGCATCGAAGGGAAGTTGGCCGATTTCCCAATCTCATCAAGCCCAGGACATTCAACGAACGGATCCTCAGGCGAAACCTGAAGCCCGATCCTCGGTATGCTCCGCTGACGGACAAGCTTGCCGTGCGCGAGTATGTGGGCCGAAGTCTTGGAGAGGAATTTCTGGTCCCTTTAATTGCCGCTCCTACCGAGTTCACGCGCGCGGTTTTTGATTCTCTTCCAGACTCGTTTGTCATGAAGGCGAATCACGGCAGTACGTTCGTCGAGATTGTCCGCGACAAATCAAAGGATAGCTATGAGCGGCTACACCATTTGGCCGTCCAGTGGCTATCGACTGACTTTTATCAGGTGGCCCGGGAGCGTCATTACAGGGATATCGAACCACGGCTATTCTTCGAGACGCTTCTCCTCGATAGAAACGGTCAGGTTCCCGCTGACTACAAAGTGCATTGTTTCCGTCGAAAAATGGAGCGACCGGTGATGTACATCGTGCAGATCAGCGACCGGTTTGGACAACACCCGCGCGGCGATGTTTATGACGTGGACTGGAACCATCTTGACGTAACGATTGGCGAGTACGCACGCAGTGCCACACCGGGCGCTCCGCCTGGTAACCTCGACGCAGTGCTTGAGGCCGCCGCGAAGCTATCTGACGGTTTCGATTACGTTCGAGTCGATCTGTATGCACCGGATAATGCACTTTACTTTGGCGAGCTCACGTTTACGCCCGGCGCGGGCGTCGTCCCCATGTTTCCTGATCGCGTCGATTTCGAGTGGGGCGAACTTCTAACACCTTCGAAAATAAACGGTAGTGCATGATCGCAGAGCCCGTGGTACGGCTCTGGTGCAAATCTGGGGGGCGGAAGGCTGTTGGTTGCTGTTGCCCGGGATCGGGCTTCGCGAAGGAACGGTGAACGGTGGGGTCGATGCGTTTAGAATGCGGATTTGCAAAGAGACGGTGTCGTTTTTTGAAACTGCTGCCGACACCGATCACCGTCGCCAGAAACGCAAAGACCAACCGAAGGTGATCCGATTGCCCCACCTGAAATACCTGGCCGGCTATCCCCCAGCGCTGCGAGAAAAAGTCAAGAAGCTGATAGCCGACGAGCAACTAGGACCGTACCTCACCGCGAGGTACCCCAACACGCACGAAGTGCAAACAGACAGAGCGCTCTACGCCTACTGCGCGGACTTGAAACGCGACCATCTGCGCAGCGCGGAGCAAATCGACAAAGTCACCTACGACAGCAAACTCGACGTCGTACGCCACGCATTAGGCCTGCACACCAGTATCTCGCGCGTGCAAGGTGGCAAGCTGAAGGCAAAAAAGGAAATCCGCATCGCCTCGCTGTTCAAATCAGCGGCGCCGGAATTTTTGAAAATGATCGTCGTGCACGAACTCGCTCATTTGAAAGAGAGCGATCACAACAAAGCCTTCTACCGACTCTGCGAGTTCATGCAACCGGGCTACCACCAGATCGAATTCGACCTGCGCCTATATCTCACGCATCGCGAACTGACAAAAAACCAGACCTGACGACCGCCGGGCCACTCACCAAGCAGCCACCGCGTCGACTTCCGAAGCCTTCAGCAAAACAGGGATCGACTTCGAAGTCGGCGTCCCCGCGCCATCCGCTACCGAAGACAACGGCACGAGCGGATTCGTCTCCGGATAGTAAGCACAGAGACACCCACGCGGAATGTCGTACTCCACCAGCAAAAACCCATCCGCGTGACGCTCTATCCCATCGGCCCACACGCTCGTGATATCCACGCGCTGCCCCGCTGCCAATCCCAGCATCGCGAGATCGTCCTTGTTCGCGAACAGCACGCGCCGCTGTCCATACACGCCGCGATAACGGTCGTCGAGGCCGTAAATCGTCGTGTTGTATTGATCATGCGAGCGCGTCGTCATCAACGTCATCAGGCGCTCGCCGTGCTCCTTTCGCGCTCGATGAATCGGCGTATCGAGAGCAATCGCATGCACGATGAACTGCGCCTTGCCGCTCGGCGTTTTCCAGATCCGCTCGCGTGACGCGACACCCAGGTGGAATCCGCCGGGATTCTTCAACCGCTCGTTGCAACCCTCGAAACCCTCGATCACCTTCGCGATGCCGTCGCGGATCAGCGAATAATCGGCCGCTTGCGCGAGCCAGTCCACCTTGTCGCTGCCGAGCGTCGCATGCGCCATGCGCGCGACGATCGCAATCTCCGACAACAGATTCTCCGAGGCCGGCTTGTTCATCCCGTACGAGATATGCACCATGCTCATCGAATCCTCGACGCTCACGCCTTGCGCCACGCCATTTTGCAAGTCGATTTCGGTGCGCCCGAGCGTCGGCAAAATCAGCGCGTCGCGTCCATGCACGAGGTGGCTGCGGTTGAGCTTGGTCGTGATATGCACGGTCAGATCGCACGAGCGCATCGCTTCCCATGTACGCGGCGTGTCCGGCGTCGCGATCGAGAAGTTGCCGCCGAGGCCGATGAACACTTTCACCTTGCCATCCAGCATCGCCTGAATCGCATTGACGACGTCGAGCCCATGTTCACGCGGCGGCTCGAAATCGTAGACTTCGCCGAGCCGGTCGAGAAACGCCTGAGTCGGTTTTTCCTCGATGCCGACGGTGCGATCGCCTTGCACGTTCGAATGCCCGCGCACCGGGCACAGACCCGCGCCACGCCGGCCGATATTGCCGCGCATCATCATCAGGTTCGACAGCAACTGCACGGTCGGCACCGAATTCTTGTGCTGCGTGAGACCCATGCCCCACGTCGAAATCACCGCGCGGCCCTTCACGTAGATGTCGGCGAGCTTCAGCACGTCTTCGAACGGCACACCTGATTCAGCGACGATGGTGTCCCAGCTCTCGGCACGCAGATCATTGGCGAAGGCGTCGAAACCCACGGTGTGTTCGGCGATGAACTCGAGGTCCAGCACGCGCTCGAGGCCCGAAGCGAGCGCCTCGTCATCGAGTTCGATCACGCGCTTGGCAACGCCCTTGATCAACGCGAAATCGCCGCCGACCTTCGGACGGATGAACACGGAGCTGATCTTCGTGCTGCCCATCGTGATCATTTCGACCGGATGCTGCGGGCTCGCGAAACGTTCGAGGCCGCGTTCCTTCAGCGGATTGATCGACACGATGGTCGCGCCGCGCTTCGCGCACTCACGCAGTTCGCCGAGCATGCGCGGATGGTTGGTCGCCGGGTTCTGGCCGAAGATCAGCAGCGTATCGGCGTGTTCGAAGTCGTCGAGCGTGACCGTGCCCTTGCCGATGCCGACCGTATGCGGCAAACCGCGGCTGGTTGCTTCGTGGCACATGTTCGAACAATCGGGGAAGTTGTTGGTGCCGTACATGCGCACGAACAACTGATACAGGAACGCGGCTTCGTTGCTGGCGCGGCCCGAGGTATAGAAGGCGGCGCGGTCAGGATCGTCGAGGCGCTTCAGGTGGCCGGCGATCAGGTCGAAGGCTTCGTCCCAGCCGATCGGCACGTAACGGTCGCGCATCGCGTCGTAGACGAGCGGATCGGTCAGGCGGCCATGCTGTTCCAATTCGAAATCCGATTGCGCCATCAGTTCTTCAACCGTGTGTTCCTCGAAGAACGCCGGCGTCACGCGCTTGCTGGTCGCCTCCGCGGCCACGGCCTTCACGCCGTTCTCGCAGAACTCGAAGGTGGACGCGTGCTCGCGATCCGGCCACGCGCAGCCTGGGCAGTCGAAGCCGTCCGGCTGATTCTGTTTGAGCAGCGTGCGGTAGTTGCCGCCCGTCACCTTTTCCTTGATGAGATTGATCGCGACGTATTTGAGCGCGCCCCAGCCCGCGGCGGGGTGCGTGTACGGTTCGATGCGAGCTTCGGATTTCTTCATGATTGCTGCCGCGGATACGCTTTGACGAGGCTTTTAAGCCGATACCTGCAAGCCTACTGTGTTCCAAAAACGGCGCAGCATACAGAAAATCGGAAAGCCGAGGGATACAGTTACCGGATTTTTGTCATAGACTGGCGTTCCAGCCCACGCTTCTGTTTGAGCCAAATCCTTGAAACTGTACGAACAGCTCGCCGATGAGATGACCGAAGCCGTGCGCCGCGGCGTATTCGCGGCGGGCGAGCGGATTCCGTCGGTGCGGCAGGCAAGCCAGCAGCACGGTGTGAGCATCAAGACCGTGCTGCACGCGTACGCGTTGCTGGAAAGCCGTGGGGTGGTCGAGAGCCGTCCGCAATCCGGCTATTTCGTGCGAGATGCGCCGGCGAGGGCGGCAATGGCGGCGGCGCTCGACGAGCCGAGCCTGAGCCGCAAGCCGGCAGCCGAAACACCGCCCGTGGCCGCCACGGTCGACGTAAGCCGGCTGGTGCTTTCGACCCTGCGGAGCATTCGCGCGCACGACGCCGTGCCGCTCGGCTCACCGTATCCCGATCCGTCGCTGTTCCCGTGGCGGCGCATCAACCAGTACGCAAATGCGATTGCGCGGCGTCACGCGAGCTGGAATCTGATCGACGATCTGCCGCCCGGCAACCCCGAGCTGATCCGGCAGATCGCCCGGCGCTATGCCGAGAACGGCGTGCCGGTCGATCCCGAGGAAATCATCATCACGCTGGGCGCGACGGAAGCGATCAACCTCAGCTTGCAGGCGGTCGCCAAACCGGGCGATACGGTGGCCGTCGAATCGCCGACCTATTACGCGATGCTGCACGCCATCGAGCGCCTCGGCATGCGCGCGATCGAGGTGGCGACGCATCCCGCGCACGGCATCGACATCGAGGCGCTCGCGCAGGTGATCGCGACGCAGAAAATCGCCGCCTGCATGGTGATGCCGAACTTCCAGAATCCGCTCGGTTTCCAGATGCCGGACGCGCGCAAGCGGCAACTGGTCGAACTGCTTGCCGCGCACGAGATTCCCGCGATCGAGAACGACGTCTATCAGGAACTGTATTTCGGCGACGCACGGCCTTCGACGCTGAAGAATTTCGACAGGAAGGGACTGGTGTTGCATTGCGCGTCGTTTTCGAAGAGCCTGACCGCGTCGTACCGGATCGGCTGGGCGATGCCGGGGCGCTACCGCGCGCAGGTCGAAAAGCTCAAATTTCTTAACACGCTGACCACGCCTTCGGTGCCGCAAGTCGCTGTTGCCGACTACCTCAAGCAGGGCGGTTACGACCGTCATCTGCGGCACGTGCGCAAGGTCTACCGGCAGCAGGCGAGCATCATGACGGCAATGGTGCAGCGGTTCTTTCCCGCCGGCACGCGCATGTCGGCGCCGCAAGGCGGCTACGTGCTATGGGTGGAATTGCCCGAGCGCGTCGATTCGATGCGGCTTTACCGGGCGGCGCTCGCGCGCAGCATCACGGTCGGGCCGGGCATGATGTTTTCGACGCGCGACGATTTTCGCCATTTCATCCGGCTCAATTACAGCTATCCGTGGACGGCGCAGACCGAAGCGGCATTGAAGACGCTGGGCGAACTGGTGGCGCAAATGGCTTGAAAGAAGAGAACGAGGAGACACTCAGGATGCAAGAGCTGGAAGACGATGAACTCGATCCGGTGCTGGTCGCCGTGCTGGCGCAACTCTGGCGCGCGCACCAGGAAACGCCTGGCGGCGCGTGGTCGCTCGCCAGGCTGTCGAAGCAGGCGGCCGTGCCGATGAGCGGCTTGCGGCGGCAGTTGACGGCCTTGGTCGACGGCGGTCTGGTGGACGCCACCTTCAGCGAGGTGGGTACGGGCACCGCGCGCTTGAGCGAGATCGGCGCGGGCTTGTGCGCCGAACTGTTCGGCGACGACTCGGCGCCGGACGAGAATCCGGAGGAGCCGGCGCCACGGATTCACTAAATTACGGCGGGTCTCGTTGGGCCGTCGGCGGGAATTCTCAATCCCGCCGGCGGCCCGCGCTGAGCACCGAACGCGGCTTTAAAGCTGACTCATGCCGCCATCCGCGATGATTTCCGTGCCGACGATAAACGCCGATTCCGGTGCCGCCAGATGCAGCACGGTCGAGGCGATTTCCTCCGGCGTGCCGAAGCGGCCGACCGGCACCTGGCTGAGGATCTGCGCGGCGGTGGCTTCGAGCGCGGCGGCGTCGAGACCGAGCTTGCCGTAAAGCGGCGTCTGCACCGGCCCCGGGCTCACCACGTTCACGCGCACGCCTTGCGGCAGCAATTCCGACGACAAGGTTTTGGCCAGCGAAATCACTGCCGCCTTGCTCGCCGCGTACACCGACGACGCCGGCATA
>DASPZL010000445.1:0-2231 GCA_035636295.1 Paraburkholderia sp. | reverse complement strand
GCCGGGGACCCAGCGCTCATCGCGACAACCGCAGCCATTCCCCCCGCCGGCGAGCCCGTCCCTGCACCGCTGCTACAGCGCACTCCGAGAACCGAGTCGCCGGACTCTGGACAATTGCAAACGCCGGTGAGCGCGAAGATGGATCGATGACGGAGAACGCCAGGACGTGCATGCCAACGGCATGATCAGCATAGGCCCGTGTGCGGCCGATTGCAACCTACAACTTGTTACTTACAATTTGCTGACAAAGCGACTGGTAGAGTTCACTCGTGGGCAATGATGGTTCGCCGCGCGTTCCACTTTCGTGTGTGGGCCTTCCGAAACCGTCTAGCTGATCGACCGTCTTGAACTCGCCACCCGAGCTGCCGTTCGTAATGATCACAGCCTTACAGCGGATCGGCAGGCCCCGGCCAAGACTGGCACGGGCGTGATCGTCGGCGCGCAGAGCGCAGCGTCTCTTGCGGCAAATCGATGGAGGGTATGAGCAGCGGCGGACGTCGCGTATTGCGCGATGAAGTCCGCGAACGTCCGCTTCTCCCGCGCACGACAGGCGGCAATGGGTCGAAGGACTAAACCGCTCGCGCGGTAAGACTCGAGCTTGGTCCCAGCCGTGAGGTTAGCCGGGGTCGTGAATCTGCTTATGTTGTGGCACGAGGCAATCCGCCTCGCATCACGACAGGAGCAGAGCCATGGACTCATCGCTTCACGGGATCACGCCGTTGCGGCAACGCATGATCGACGACATGCGGATGCGCAAGTTCGCGGACAAGACACAGAGCCACTACATTCGCGCGGTGCGACAGCTGGCCGCCTTCCTTGGGCGCTCGCCCGACACGGCCACGGTCGAGGATCTGCGGCGCTACCAATTGCATCTGGTCGATGTCGGCACTTCGCCGGTGTCGCTCAACGCTGCGATCACGGGGTTGAAGTTCTTCTTCGAGGTCACGCTCGATCAGGGCGAGTTGATGGCCAAGATGGATCCGGTGCGAGTGCCCCGCACCTTGCCGGTGGTGTTGAGCCGGGACGAGGTCGCTCGGCTGATCGCTGCGGTCCGCAACCTGAAGCATCAGACGGCGCTGTCGGTGGCCTACGGCGCCGGACTGCGCGCCAGCGAGGTGATCGCCTTGAAGGTCGGCGACGTCGACAGTCAGCGCATGACCCTGCGCATCGAGCAGGGCAAGGGCCACAAGGATCGCTACGCCATGCTTCCGCCGGTGCTGCTCGAGCGCCTGCGCACCTGGTGGCGGGTGGCCCGGGCGCAGGGCAAGATGCTCGATGGCGGTTGGCTATTCCCCGGCCTCAATCCGATCGAGTCGCTGAGCACCCGTCAGCTCAACCGTGCCGTGCACGCCGCTGCGTTGGCGGCCAGAATCGACAAGCGCGTGTCGATGCACACGTTCCGGCACAGCTTCGCCACGCACCTGCTGGAGCAGAAGGTCGACATCCGGGTCATCCAGGTACTGCTCGGACACAAGAAGATCGAGACCACGGTCCTCTATACCCAGGTGGCCACCGACCTGCTGCGCGAAGTGATCAGTCCCCTGGAGCGCTTGCCCACCGTGTAGCGCCTCCGCATGGGGCGCCCCGCCCTGGAGGTCGCGGACATCTTTCGCGCCCACGGGCACGCTTGGCGGCAAGCGCAGCACGGCCACTTGAGCCTCGGTCAGCTCAAGGTGATGTCCGCCATCGAACAGTGCCGCAGCGCGGCGCTGGGGGGACATGTACTGCGTTGCCTCGCCTGTGAGCAGATCGAGATCGCCTACAACTCCTGCCGCAATCGGCATTGCCCGAAGTGTCAGGCGAGCGCCGCAAAGCGCTGGCTCGAGGCCCGGCAGGCCGACCTGCTGCCGCTGGACTATTACCATCTCGTGTTCACTTTGCCGGCACCGATCAGCGCCATCGCCTACTACAACAAAGCGGTGATCTACGACCTGCTGTTCGAGGTCGCCGCGCAGACGCTGCGCACCATCGCGGCCGACCCGAAGCATCTCGGCGCGCAGATCGGTGTGACGCTGGTCCTGCACACCTGGGGCTCGGCGCTGACGCACCATCCGCATGTGCACGGCATCGTTGCGGGCGGTGGCCTCGCCCTCGACGGCGAACGCTGGGTCGCCTGTCGCCCGGGCTTCTTCCTGCCCGTACGCGTACTCTCGCGGTTGTTCCGACGCCGCTTCCTCGAAGCACTCGATCAAGCGCATCGCGCCGGTCGGCTGCAGTTCTTCGGCGAGTAC
>DASPZL010000444.1:0-3317 GCA_035636295.1 Paraburkholderia sp. | reverse complement strand
ACGCGCCCACGGCACACGCATTCAGCGTACGGCTGGCGCGCAGCGGCAAGGTGGTGCGCGTGAGCGAACAGGAAACGGTGGTGCAAGCGCTGGCCGCGCAGGGCGTGCGCATCGAGACATCGTGCGAGCAGGGTGTATGTGGCACGTGTCTGACGCGCGTGCTGGCGGGCGATCCCGAACATCGCGATCTGTATCTGACCGACGACGAGCGCGCCCGCAACGACCAGTTCCTGCCTTGCTGCTCGCGCTCGCGCACAGACGAACTGGTCCTCGATCTTTGATCGCGGCAATCCCGGATTGCGACGCGCGGCGCGGCTGGGTACGATGGGTTACGTCCATCGACGGAGCCTTTCCCCTTGAGCACACAAGCGCTGCCATCGATCAATCATCTGCGCAGCTTCCAGGTGATCGGCCACCATCTGAACCTCGTGCATGCGGCACGCGAACTGCATCTGAGCCCATCGGCGCTCAGCTATCAGCTTGGCGTGCTCGAAGAGCGGCTCGGCACGCGGCTATTCACACGCACTGGCCGTGGACTCGCGTTCACGGAAGCGGGGCGACTGCTACACGGCGAAGTCGATCAATGTCTGCAACGGCTATGGTCGGCGTGGCAGCGCGTAGCGGCAAACGAACGCTCGGCGCCGCTCGTCGTGAACTCGCTGCCGACGTTCGCGATGCACTGGCTCCTGCCGCGGCTCACTGCCGTGCAGGAGCAGTTCGCCAATGTCGAGATTCGCGTATCGATTGCCCAGGTGGATCTGGAACGCGAGGCGCTCGATTGTGCGATCGCTTATGGCGACGGTCACTGGCCCGGCGTGCATTGCGACTTTTTGCGCGAGGAGTCGCTGATCGTCGTGTGTTCGCCTGAAACGCTGTCGGCGAACGGGCCGCTGTCGAGCGTCGCCGATCTCGCGCGCTTCACGCTGCTCTCGGCGAAAACGCGGCCAGACGATTGGGCTTTATGGGCCGATGCCGCGCAAGACACATTGCCGCCGGGTGGACGCCAGTTGCTGCTCGCATCGCGCAACATGGTGATCCAGGCCGCCTGCGAAAGCCTGGGTGTGGCCGTCGTGGACCCGGCGATGGTGCGGACCGAGCTGTCGTCGGGCCGTCTCGTGCAGGCCTTGCCGCAGACCGCGAAAGGGCAGGGTTCGTATTACCTCGTTTATCCGGCGGGCGAGGAGTCCCTTGCGCGTGTTACGGCATTTCGCACATGGCTACTCGCCGAAATGGCGCGGGACACGGCTTCGGGCTTATCCGTTTGAGCCGTCGCGGGTTCAACGCTACAGGCGCTATAGGCGCTACATACGCAAAGCCGCAATGTACTTCGCCCGTGGCCGCAGCAGAAAAGCCTGCGCGCGCTGCTCCAGCACATGCGCCACCCAACCCGCTGTGCGGCTGATGATCCATAAGGCCGTAGCCGTGCCATCCGGCAGGCCGAGCGCACGTGCTAGCACGACGAGCGCAATCGCCACGCCGGGATGCATCGAGAGCTTGTCTCTGGCGAGCGTGAGAAATTCGAGTGTCGGGACCGTCTCCGGCGTCGCATACTGCAGCGCGCGCACCTGTTCGAGAATCAGATTGGCGCGCACGTCGCCTTCCGGATACAGCGGATGGTTGAAACCGAACAGACTCGCACCGACCTCGCGAACCATCTGCAGGCGCGGTGCCGTATCCGGATTGGCGACGTCACGCAACAGCAGCGTTTCGACTTTCTCCGTCGCCGTGCCCGTCGAAAAGCCGACGTGCGAGCCGATCGCCGCCGCGACGCAGTTGTAGAGGTCCGCATTCGTCGACGCCGCGACTCGCGCGGCGAAGGTGGCGGGCGCCAGTTCGTTGTCGGCGAGTACGGTTAGCGCGCCGTTGACGGCAAAGACGGCATCAGGCGTACACGTGCCGCCCGCCGCGCGTAGCAGATAGGCCGCGAGGCTCTCGCCGCGCTCGCGCATCACGAACGCGCGCTCTTTGCTCAGGAATCCAAGACATCCCGCCATCGTCTGCATGATGAGGCGCGCGGCCTGCACCGCGCTGCCGTCGGAAATCTCCGCCGCGCCGCGCCCCTGCATGCCGAGCGCGAGCGGCACCATGCCGAGCAGGTTGGCGATATCGCCACCGTCCAGCTTGCCCGCGTATGCATCGAATAGCGGCAGCACGGCTTGCGGCGTGTCGAGCGCGCCCCACGCGGTGACGCCGTCCTGCCAGACGCCCGTCATCAGCAGTTGCGAAACCGATTCGAACGACGAGCCTGCCTTCGCCATCTCGACGGCCGACCGGTTGCGGTAAAGCGGGCCTTGCGGCGTGATGTGTGTGATCGCGGAGGCGAGCACGGGCTCGCCCCAACGCATCGTCGATTCAGCCGATGCCGCCTTCGGCATGCGTCCGCGCTTGCGGCTGCCCACCCGTTCGACGTCGGCGCGCACGTACAAACTGCGCCGGCCGTCGTCATGCGGCGCGGTGCCGATCAGGCCGCGGCTTACGTACGAGTAGAGGGTGGCCGGCTTGATGTTGAGCCGGGCCAGTACCTCTTCGCGCGTCATCAGATCTCGGGTCGTCATGAAATCAATATAATCAATATAAATCAACCAAAAAAGGCGTGGCGCCTGAACAATCTGCAGTCTAGCAGAAAGGCTATGGATAATGAGTTACGGTGATTTTGCATCGCGGCGCCGAACACTTCGAATGTTTATATTGATTTGAAATATCAATCTTGATCGACAGAGCGCCGGCGAGTAATTTTCAGTCCTCGATTCCATTTTTTGCACCGCGCCGCGAACCGCTTCGGGCGGGTGCCTTGAGGAGACTTTCCGATGCATGACCTGAGACGCGAATTCGGGCCGGCGCAAGCGAGCTTCGTCGATCAGACGGGCCAGCGTCCCCGCGACAATCACTACTGGGCGCCCGTGATCGTGAGCCGCGAACAGATCGACGCGGAAGTGGAACGCCTTGCCGCGCTACCGAGGCCCGCAGACGGCCGCCGCCAATCGTTGATCGTTCATCCGTCCGCGCGCGCTGGCTCGCCCGGACTTGCGCCCGGCATTCAGGTGTCGCTGCAAGTCCTGTTGCCTGGCGAATCGACAGAGCCGATGCGCCACAACGCGACCGAGGTGAACTTCTGCATCCGCGGCGGCGGCTCGACGCGCGTCGCGGGCCGCACCATCGCGTTCCGTCAATACGACGTGTGGAATCACCCCGCCTTCGTCGCCTTCGCGCATACGAACGACACCGACGACATTCAGGTGCGGCTGGTCTACTCGAATACGCCGCTGCTGCAACACATGGAAGTGTATGTGCCCGAGTTCGGCGTCGAACTGGAAGTG
>DASPZL010000443.1:0-14318 GCA_035636295.1 Paraburkholderia sp. | reverse complement strand
TCGTTGATCAGGTCGAAGAAGAAGAACAGACCCGAAAACGCGAACAGAATGAAGACGAACGTGAGGTAGATCTGGCGCGCGAAGTACCTTTCATAGATGCGCATCGCTCAGCTCCCCTGCGAACGGCCGAACATCGCCCGTGTGAAGAGCGGCCGGTTGCGCACGCGCAGCCAGAAGATGAACGCGACGATCGCCGCCACGACGATGTGCAGGCTCACGAGCCCAACCCCGAACGACATCTTGCCTTGCTCGATCCATGCCTGCACCACGTTCAACAGATTCGAATACGTCAGATAAATCAGGACCGCCATCACCAGATTGATCGTGCGGCTGCGCCGCGGATTCTGGTGCGCAAGCGGAATCGCGAGCAGCATCAGGTTGATCGCGATCAGCGGCAGCCCCGCGCGCCACGCGAATTCGGCGAGGTTCTCGCGCGTCGGATTGCGTAGCAGCGTGAGCGTGGGCGTGCCGGTGGTGGTGGGCGTATTGACGACCGGCTGGCTCTGGATCTTCACGCCATAGCGTTCGAATTCCATGATGCGGAAATCGGGGTGCCCCGGTTCACCGTCATAGCGGCGGCCGTTTTCCAGCACGACGAAGCGGTCGCCGTTCTTGTGCGTCTCGGTATGGCCGTTCTTCGACACCACCACGTTGACCTTGCCGTTCTCGGTGCTGGTCACGAACACGTTTTCGACGTGCCCCTGATCGGGCGACATCTTCTCGATGAAGAACACCCGGTGGCTGGTGGCCGATTCGCGGAACTGGCCCGGCGCGAGCAGCGAGACCTCGTCGCGCTGCTGGAAGCGTGCGCGGATCAGCTTGCTCTGCTGGTTCGACCACGGCCAGCCGACGAACACGAAGAACATGATGAGAATGATGATCGGCGTGGCAAAAATGCCGATCGGCTTGATGAATTGCGTCAGACTGACGCCCGACGATAGCCACACGACCATCTCGGAGTCTTTGTACCAACGTGTGAGGACGAACAGGATCGACACGAACAGGGTCGCGACGAGCATGATCGCCAGATAGCCGATCACGGTCAGGCCGATCAGGACCAGCACGTCGCGCGGGTCGATCTCGCCCGAGGCCGCGAAGCCGACGATGCGGATCATCATCGTCGTCAGCACGAGCGTGAGCAAAACCATGAACACGGCACCAGCCGTATACGCGAGTTCGCGCTGGAGGGAGCGTTCGAAGATCATTATTGATGACGAGAGGGGGCGCTCTCGACGGCGCGCGGGTTGCTTCCCATCACGCCCCCGGTGCAGCCGCCGCGGGAAAAATAGCGGATAATTGCGGCTTTCATCCTAAGCCCAGATTTTATCCGAGGACAAGCGCGATGGACTTTAGCATAAAAGCCTGTGATTGGACCAAAGGCTCGTCAAACGGTTTCCTGACCGGGAAATCGGATTGCATCGTAATCGGCGTGTTCGAGTCGCAGACGCTCTCGGGCGCTGCGCTGGAAATCGACGCGGCCACCAAGGGCCTCCTGACCCGCATCATCAAGGCGGGCGACATGGACGGCAAGGCAGGCACTACGCTGTTCCTCCACGAAGTTTCAGGCATCGGCGCCTCGCGCGTGCTGCTGGTCGGCCTCGGCAAACAGGACGCTTTCAGTCAGAAGGCCTACGGCGAAGCCGTGCGGGCCGCCTGGCGCGCGCTGCTCGGCACCAAGATCGTCCAGGTCACCTTCACGCTCGCCCAGTTGCCGATCCAGGAGCGCTCGGCCGAGTGGGGCGTGCGCGCCGCGATCCTCGCACTGCGCGAACTGACCTACAAGTTCACGCAGATGAAGAGCAAGCCGGAGAACGGCGCGCGCGCGTTGAAGCGCATCGTTTTCAGTGTCAACACCGGCGACGAAAAGGCCGCCAAGCTCGCCGCGAAGCAGGGCGCCGCGCTCGCCAACGGCATGGACCTCACGCGCGACCTCGGCAACCTGCCGAGCAACGTGTGCACGCCGACCCACCTCGCCAACACCGCGAAGAAGCTCGCCAAGGACTGGAAGCTGAAGGTCGAAGTGCTCGGCGAGAAGCAGTGTGAAGCGCTCAAGATGGGCTCGTTCCTGTCGGTCACGGCAGGCTCGGTCGAGCCGGCGCAGTTCATCGTGCTGCAGTACCAGGGCGGCGCCGCGAAGGCCGCGCCGGTGGTGCTGGTCGGCAAGGGCGTCACGTTCGACACGGGCGGCATCTCGCTGAAACCGGGCGAAGCCATGGACGAGATGAAGTACGACATGTGCGGCGCCGGTTCGGTGCTGGGCACGTTGCGCGCCGTCGCCGAAATGGGCTTGAAAATCAATGTGGTCGGCATCATCCCGGCGGTAGAGAACATGCCGTCGGCCACCGCCACCAAGCCGGGCGACATCGTCACCAGCATGAAGGGCCTGACGATCGAAGTGCTGAACACGGACGCCGAAGGCCGCCTGATCCTGTGCGACGCGCTCACTTACGCCGAGCGCTTCAAGCCGGCGGCGGTGATCGACATCGCCACGCTGACGGGCGCCTGCATTATCGCGCTGGGCCATCACAACAGCGGTCTGTTCTCCAAAGACGACGCGCTGGCGGGCGAGCTGCTCGACGCATCGCGTGAAGCATCCGACCCGGCTTGGCGCCTGCCGCTCGACGACGAGTATCAGGATCAGCTCAAGTCGAACTTCGCGGACGTCGCCAACATCGGCGGACGTCCGGCGGGCAGCGTGACGGCGGCGTGCTTCCTGTCGCGCTTCACCGAAGCGTACCCGTGGGCGCATCTGGACATTGCCGGCACGGCATGGAAGAGCGGCGCGGCGAAGGGGGCCACCGGCCGTCCGGTGCCGTTGCTCGCGCAGTTCCTGATCGACCGCGCCGCGCAATGACGCATTGCTGTAAGGTTGCAGGTGCGGCAGTGGAAGCCAGGCGGAGCCGCCGATGACGAGAATCGACTTTCACTCGAACGTCGGCGATTCGCTGCTGTATGCATGCCGCCTGATCCGCAAGGCGTATCAGGCGGGCCAGCCGACCATCGTGCTGGCCGAGCCCGCGCGCCTGCGCGCGTTCGACGAACAGTTGTGGACGTTCTCGCCGCTCGATTTCGTGCCGCACTGCATGGCGGGCACGCCGCTCGCCGCGCAAACGCCGATTGTGCTGGCCACGAACCTCGACGATGTGCCGCATCATCAGGTGCTGCTCAATCTCGGCGCGACGGTGCCGCCGCAGTTCGCGCGCTTCGAAAGATTGCTGGAAGTGGTCGGTAACGCACACGACGAACTTGCTGCCGGCCGCGAACGCTACCGTTTCTATCGCGATCGCGGCTATGCTTTGAACAACTACAAGCAGGGTAGCTAGGTCTCATTACGCCCGCGTCGCGTTGTGTCTTTGTCTTAGGATTCGGCGTGAGCGCGGCCAGCTTCGGCTTCGACTCAAACACGGAGAGCGCACGTGTCTGATCCCAACGACAATTCGATTCCGGTTCTGCACGAGGTTCTCGTACCGGGCGATCCTGCCCAGGCACGCCACGCGGCGGCTACGCAGCCGGCGCCTGAGCCCGGCACCCCGCGGGAACCCGGCTTCGCGGTGGAACCGGCGCTTGCGCCAGAACCGGCGCATGCGGCCGAACCTGCCTTTGCGCGGGAACCCGCGCATGCGGCTGAGCCCGCGCATCACCCAGAACATGCTCATCCGAGAAAGCGGACAAGAGCGCACCACGCCCTTGACCCGCTGCACGAGCACGAAGCCGCGCTGGCGGCGTCACCCGGCGTCTTCGACCGGACCGAGCCGCCCGCGCCGCTCGAGGCGGGCGCGACCGTGCCGCCGGACATCGCTCGCGAACCCGCCGTCGAGCCGCAGGCGGATCTCGATGCGGATGCCATCGTCGAACGTCTGCGCGGACGGTTCGCGGGTTTTCTGTCAGGCGAGGGACGCGGCATTATCGAAGCGCGTTGCCGCGATGCGTTGCAGGACCACACTGCCTGGCTCGTCAACCAGATCACGCGCGAAGTGGCGCTGAGTCTGGAGAGCGAGATGTCCGGCTGGGTGCGGGACGCGGTGGAAGAAGAAATGGCGCGGCGCTCGGGCAGCGCTTGATGTGATGAAGCAGGGGGTGCCTTTCCCGGCACCTCTGGTTGACGCGTTCGTTCGGCGCCTTTAGCGAAGCGCTTTTACTTGAGCGTCATCACCCAGCTCGCCAGCGTGGCCGCCTGATCGGGCGTGAGTTGCGTATTGGCGGGCATCGGCACGGGACCCCATACGCCGGCGCTGCCGTCCAGAATCTTGCGCTTCAGATAGGTGACGGCGTCTTCGCGTACGGCGTATTTCGCCGCCACCTCATGCAGTGCCGGTCCCATGAAAGGACGGGATACCGAATGGCAACTCATGCAGTTCTGCTGCTGGGCCAGTGCAAGTCCGGCGGCGGCCTCCGCGTGCGCCGCGGGACTGCCGGCGCTTAAGGTCGCGCCCAGCACGCCGGCTGCTGCAAGTGCTGCATACGACATTGATTTCATGATGGTCTCCGCCGGTGCAGGTGCCCGGCTTGTGGTGCCAGCATTATAAAAGGAAAGGGGCACACGGTTTCCCGTGCGCCCCTTTGCGCTTTTACGTAGCCAATTGTTGCTCACCGCTTACACGACGCCGGGCGGCGCTTCAGTTTTGCCCCGCAAACCACGGCGAATCCGCGGCGCGCTCGACAATGCGCGCTCAGCCCGTCACCGCGCCCTTGTTGGCGGGCAGCGCGAGCGCGGAGTACTTCGCCAGCACGCCACGCGTGTAACGCGGCTTCGGTTGTTGCCACGCGGCGCGGCGGTGCTGCAGTTCGGCGTCGTCGATGTTCAGTTGCAGCAGCAGCTTATGCGCGTCGATCGTGATCGAGTCGCCTTCCTGCACGAACGCGATCGTGCCGCCCACGAACGCTTCCGGCGCGACGTGACCGACCACCATGCCCCACGTGCCGCCCGAGAAGCGGCCGTCGGTGATCAGGCCGACGCTTTCGCCGAGGCCCTTGCCGATGATCGCGGAAGTCGGCGCGAGCATTTCCGGCATGCCGGGGCCGCCCTTCGGGCCGAGGTAACGCAGCACCACCACGTCGCCGGCGACGATCTTGTCGGCCAGAATCGCTTCCAGCGCGCTTTGCTCGTCGTCGAACACGCGAGCCGGGCCGGTGATGACCGGGTTCTTCAGACCGGTGATCTTGGCGACCGCGCCGTCAACGGCCAGGTTGCCCTTCAGGATCGCGAGGTGGCCTTCCTTGTACAGCGCCTGCTCGATCGGGAAAATCACCTGCTGATCGGCGCGCGGCTTGCCCGGCACGTCCTTCAGTTCTTCAGCGATCGTCTTGCCGGTGATCGTGATGCAATCGCCGTGCAACAGACCCGCGTCGAGCAGGATCTTCATGACTTGTGGAATGCCGCCCGCCTTGTGCAGATCGGTTGCGACGAACTGGCCCGACGGTTTCAGGTTGCAGATCACCGGCACCTTCTTGCGCATGCGCTCGAAGTCCTCGATGCTCCATTCCACCTCGGCCGCGTGCGCGATCGCGAGGAAGTGCAGCACGGCGTTGGTCGAGCCGCCGGTGGCCATGATCACGGCCACCGCGTTTTCGATCGACTTCTTCGTGATGATGTCGCGCGGCTTCAGGTCCTTCTTGACCGCTTCCACCAGCACGCGTGCCGATTCCGCTGCCGAGTCGACCTTTTCCTGGTCCGGATTGGCCATCGTCGACGAGTACAGCAGCGACATGCCGAGCGCCTCGAACGACGAGCTCATCGTGTTGGCGGTGTACATGCCGCCGCACGAACCCGTGGACGGGCACGCGTTCTTTTCGACCCCTTCGAAATCTTCCTGCGACATGCGCCCGGCCGTGAACTCGCCCACTGCCTCGAACGACGACACGATGGTCAGGTCGGTGCCCTTCCAGTTGCCCGGACGGATCGTGCCGCCGTACACGTAGATGCTCGGCACGTTCGCGCGCAACATGCCGATCATGCCGCCCGGCATGTTCTTGTCGCAGCCGCCGATCACGACCGCACCGTCCATCCACTGACCTTGCACGCAGGTCTCGATACAGTCGGCGATGACTTCGCGCGACACGAGCGAGTACTTCATGCCTTCGGTGCCCATCGACATGCCGTCCGAGATCGTCGGCGTGCCGAAGATCTGCGGATTCGCGTCGGCGCCCTCGACCGCGGCGACGGCCGCGTCGGCCAGACGTTGCAGGCCGGCGTTGCACGGCGTGATAGTCGAGTGGCCGTTGGCGATGCCGATCATCGGCTTGTCGAAGTCTTCTTTCTGATAGCCGAGCGCGTAGTACATCGAGCGGTTCGGCGAACGCGCCACGCCTTGCGTGATGTTCTTCGAACGACGGTTGTATGCCATGGGGAACTCCATCTGTTTTGTTTTGATCCGTGCTGCGTGTTCGTCGCGGATGCTGCCGATGCGCTTGCCGGCAGGTGCTGCCGGCGCGTCAGTTCAGTGTAGTTCCGACGCGTCGCGCAAGGATGCAGTTTTGCGAAGCGCCTGTCCAATATATTATTCGGGCTCGATTAGGTCGTAAAATGTATTAATCATGCTGCCTGCCATTCCCGACCTGCGCCAGTTGCGCTATTTCGTCACCGTCGCTGAAGAAAAGCACTTCGGGCGGGCGGCCGCGCGCCTTTCGATGACGCAGCCGCCGTTGTCGCAGGCGATTCGCGCGTTGGAGGAGACGCTCGGCGTCGAGTTGTTCGCGCGCACCAAGCGTTCGGTCGAACTCACGCCGGTGGGCGCCGACCTGCTGCCCGAGGTGCAGCGCCTGCTGGCGAGTGCCGAGGGCTTGAGGCCGCTCGCGCAGAGTCTTGCGCGCGGCGAGGCGGGCGTGCTGTCGCTGGCGTTCGTCTCCACCGCGGATTACGGCCTGCTGCCGCTGCTTCTGCGCGATTTCGGCGCGAGGCATCCGCGGGTGCGGCTCGAATTGACCGAAGCCACCAGCGACGTGCAGGTGGACGAACTGGTGGCCGGGCGCATCGACGCGGGGCTTGTGATCGCGCCGCTGCCGTCGCGCCATGCCACGCAGCTCTCGTGGCTGCCGATCGCCCGCGAGCCGCTGGTGATCGCCATGTCGACGGAACTGGCGCAGCGGCTGGGCGCCGCCGCCGGGTCCAATGCGGACCCGCACGCCGAGTGGCTCGACACGCCGATCAGCCTGCGCGATGTCGCCGACGCGCCGCTCGTGATCTTCCCAAGACGTTTGGCGCCGGGCTTTTATGACATCATTATGGATTGCTACGGCGTGGCGGGCCTCGCACCCCGCGTCGGCCAGGAGGCGATCCAGATGCAGACCATCGTGAGCCTCGTGTCGGCGGGAATGGGTGTCGCACTGGTGCCGCAATCGTTGCGTAATCTGCGCCGCACCGGCGTCGTGTACCGGCCGCTCTCGGAGTCGGTGCCCGCGATCGAAACGGGGCTCGTCTGGCGCACGGCCGAGGTGGGCCCGGTGCTCGCGGGTTTCATCGAGATCGTGCGCGCGCATGCGGCGACCGTCGAGGCGCCGCGTGTTTAGAAGCGCCGCCGCGAACGCATTGCACGCCGAACCGTCCAACGCATGCGCCGCCCGCTGCGTACACCGCTGCATGCTGTTCGACAATCGCCTGGAAAATTCGCTTCTGAACCTGAACTGCCCATAACAACACGATGCTCATTCACCCGAATTTCGACCCCATTGCCATTCATCTGGGGCCGCTCGCCGTGCGCTGGTACGGCCTGATGTACCTCGTCGCGTTCATCGCGGCGATCGTCGTCGGCCGGCTGCGGCTGCGTTTGCCGTACGTCGCCGCGCAAGGCTGGACCGCGAAGGATATCGACGACATGCTGTTCTACGGCGTGCTCGGTACGATTCTCGGCGGCCGGCTCGGCTACGTGCTGTTCTATAAGGCGAGTTTTTATTTCGCGCATCCGCTCGACATCTTCAAGGTGTGGGAAGGCGGCATGTCGTTTCACGGCGGCTTCCTCGGCGTGACGCTGGCGATGGCGCTGTTCGCGCATCAGCGCAAGCGCTCGTGGCTGCAAGTCACCGATTTCGTCGCGCCGATGGTGCCGACGGGGCTCGCGGCGGGGCGCCTCGGCAACTTCATCAACGGCGAGTTGTGGGGCCGCGTGACCGATCCGGCCGCGCCGTGGGCGATGCTGTTTCCGGGCGCCGCACCCGACGACGCCGCGTGGCTCGCCGCGCATCCGCAGCTTGCCGCGCAATGGCATCTGAACGAAGTGTTCGCGCAATATCACATGCTGCCGCGTCATCCGTCGGAGCTGTATGAGATCGCGCTGGAAGGTGTCGCGCTGTTCTTCGTGCTGTTCTTCTTCTCGCGCAAACCGAAGCCGATGGGCGCGATTTCCGCGGTGTTCCTGATCGGCTACGGCCTCGCGCGCTTCACGGTGGAATTCGCGCGTGAACCGGACGACTTCCTTGGGCTGCTGGCGATGGGCCTGTCGATGGGCCAGTGGCTCTCGCTGCCGATGATCCTCGCGGGCATCGCGATGCTGGTGTGGTCTTATCGCCGGGCGCGACGTGAACCGGCGGTGGCAGCGAGCGCGAACTGAGCGCTGCGCTTCCTCGTCGCCAATAAAAAAGCCACGGCATGCCGTGGCTTTTTTTTACAGCGGTGACGTCTAAGCGCAAAACGCGTTACTTCATCTGCACCGAACCCGACACGTTGACCGTGACGGTCGACGTGCCGCCTTCGATCGGTACGGGCGCCGATGCTTTCGCGTCGGCGCCCATGGCGCGTGCGCTCATCATCATCATGGGGCGCGGCATGACGCCGTTGTGCCCGACGTTGACCTCGCGAATCGAATAACCGCTGTAGCCGAATGCCTGCGCCGAAGAAGCGGCCTGTTCGCGGAACGACCTGATGGCGTCGCCGGTGAGCTTCTGCTCCGCCGCGCGCTGCGCTTCAGGCGACAGTGAGAACTGCACGTTGCCGACTTGCATGATCGATGCCAATTGGCCCGCGAGCTTCGACGCCGCGGCGAAGTCGTGCGACTTGAGCACGATCTCCGTACGGCCGCGCCATGCGGAAATGCGCCCGTCACGATCGGTGGACGGATAGATCGAGAACGAACCCGTGCGCGCCGTCACGCCGCTCACGCCCTTGGCTTTTTGCAGCGCCGAATCGGCGCGCTGATTCAACGTTGACGTGAGCGCCGACGGATCGCTTGCTTCCTGCTCGTAGAACAGCGTGATGTCGACCACGTCTTGCGGCACTTCCGCGCTGGCCTGCGCGTTCAGCGACAGCACGCCCGCCGGCTGATATTGCGGCACGTTCTGCGCGCGAGCCATGGCCGGCGTGAGCGCGAGCGCCGCGGGAGCGGCGCATGCCAGAGCGAGAGCGAGCGCACGTGCGGTGTTTTTCGTCATTGTTGGACTCCTTGCTTGAACAGGTGATGCACGATTGGAGCGAACGCAGCGTGTTTGCACAACCATTGGCATAAGCAAATGGCACGGCGTTTGCGAGTCCGTTAGGCGCTTGTAACCTGAGCTTGGTTCCCTAATTTGACGTTGCCTTGCATGCTTGTTCTTGCAGCGCGCAGCTTGGCGCTTGATTTATGCGGCAAGGTGTCGCGTGCGTGCACTGTCAAACGAGTCGTTTGGTGATGAAGCGCCATTCGGCTTCGGTCACCGGCGTGATCGACAGGCGATTGCCTCTGGCGAGCACGCGCATGTCCTTCAACTCTTCATGCTCGCGTAATGCGGCAAGCGGAATCAACGGGATTTTCTTCCTGAACACCACATCGACGAGCAGCCAGCGCGGCATTTCCTGCGACGACTTCGGGTCGTAGTAGGGGCTCTTCCTGTCGAACTGGGTCGGGTCCGGGTACGCGACGGACGATACCTCGGCGAGCCCTGCAATGCCCGGCTCGGGACAACTCGAGTGGTAGAACAGCACGCCGTCGCCGACCTGCATCATGTCGCGCATGAAGTTGCGCGCCTGATAGTTGCGCACGCCGGTCCACGGCAACGTGCGTTGCGGTGCGTCGGCGAGATGGTCGATGCTTGCTTCGTCCGGTTCGGACTTCATTAGCCAGTAGCGCATGAATCGAATTGGAACGTTAAGGGTTTGAAGATGCGGAAGAAAATCGAGGCCCAAAGAAAAACGGCACCGAACCGAAGTCCGATGCCGTTCCAAATAAGGTCCCCGCCTTAGCCGCTAGGCCGGCATCCTGAACCGGGGGTTCAGAATTGGTCGCAGTTAGCAACACTTCGGGTACATCAGACAGAGTGACGCGCACGCCCGTGCTACAAATTTCCGCAACCGTGCACATGGCATTGGTTCAAGGAATATATGACCTTGGCGAACCAGGCAGGGAAGCTAAACCGATGAAGCTAAAACAATGGAATTCAAACGTTTGCCGAGTCTTGCTCATGCACTTCGCTTGAATCCGCAGCCGCGTCTCGGGACCGGCTGCCAGATAGTTATTGCATGTTGTACTGCTCGATCACAGTACCCAGCTGCTCGTTCATTTGATGCATTGTACGCCGGATTTCCTCAGCGGGAAATGCTTCTCCGTGCCGCACGCTGCTTTGCAGCCTAAGCAGTTCCGATGCCAGCGACAGCGCGGCCATGACGGCAATGCGATCCGTGCCGCGCACGTTGCTGTTATTGCGGATCTTCGACATTTCGGCGTCGACGCGCGCGACCGCTTCAAGCAGCGCGCCTTCCGTTTCCGGCGAGCAGGCGAGGCGATAGGGCACGCCGAGAATCGATACTTCGATCTGCTTGGTGGTCATGCGTTTTCTCCGTGGCGGGTCACGTCGCTCCCGGCTTCGGCTTCATGCTGAGCGGGCTCGAGCAGATCGAGCTGGTTATCCGGCTCATTGTGCGCGCGTGCCCGCGGCAGCTTCTCGAGAATCGCATTCAGCCGCACCTGGGCGTCGTCGATCTTCGCCGACAGCGCGTCGCGTTCCGCTTGCAGCGCATCGCGTTCCTCGCGCAGCAGTGCAAGTTCCGTGCGCGTGGCTTCTGCCTCGGCGCGCGATTGGGCGAGCTGCTGTTCGAGCGCGAGGCGCGCTTCGTTGTGGCGCTGGCTGATCGCGATCAGCTTGCCGATGTTCTGTGAAAGTGATTCGAGTTCGGTGAGCATGTGCTGCGTCCTCTAAAGACATCGCATTTTAGCGCGGAATATCGCAGGTTCCGACATTTGTCTCGTTTCGAGACGTAACAACATCGCTTTATGCAGGCTTTTATCGACCATATGATGAAAAAGTACTCGCGCATCGGACAATAACCCGCGCTTAACGGAACAGATCGCGCAACGATTAACGATTCTTGACGGGCTCCGGGGCCGCTCCTAAACTGGCCGCACTCTGGTGCCCGCGCGCGCTTTTCACAGTGCGCGCAGTTAAACGGGAAGCAGGGCGCGCCGTTCGCCAGAACGCGCGAACCTGCGCTGCCCCCGCAACGGTAAGCGACCGCATTCACCATGCAGGTCGGTCCTGACCGTGTGTTCGAAGCTGAACATGCGAGTGTGCCACTGCGCGTCACGCGTGGGAAGGCGGGATCGATGTGTCGTCAGCCCGGATACCGGCCAGAGGGAGAGGAACGTTCCCGCGAAAACGTTAAAAAGCGTGGGCGCCTCGTTACGCATCGGCCTGCGGGGAAGCGGGCCGCGCACGTTATCCACAGGAATGTCATCCCATGCTGTCCCCCATCGCTCGCGCGGCGTTGCTCGCTTTTGCGGGTGTGCCGGTCGTCGTGCACGCTCAGGCCGCTGCTCTTCCCACCTCTTCCGGTGCGTCTTTCTCCAACTCGTCCGCGGATGCCGCGACTGCAAGTTCATCGCCCACCGTGTTGTCGCCGGTCGTCGTTACCGCCGAGCGCGGGCCGCAAGCGCTCGCCGACACGATTCCGCAGACCGCGCTTTTCGATCAGCAGGACCTCGCCGATACCACCGCGACCGACTTGCCCGGCCTGCTGCAACTCGCGCCCGGCGCACAAATCTCGCGTACAGGTGGCCCTGGTTCGACCGCGAGCCTGTTTCTGCGCGGCGCGTCGTCGACGCAATCGCTGGTGCTGATCGACGGCGTGCGGGTCGACTCGGTGAGCCTCGGCACATCCCAACTCGCGCAGATTCCGCTCGACCAGCTCGATCACGTCGAAGTGGTGAACGGCAACGTGTCCGCGTTATACGGTTCGGGCGCGATCGGCGGCGTGGTGCAGGTGTTCACGAAAGACGGCGGCGACCATCCGCCGCGTTTCAATTTTTCGGTGGGCTACGGAAGCTATCACACGCAGACGCAGCAGGCCGGCGTGAACGGCGCGTTGGATCAAGACGGCAACACCACCTTCAACATTTCGCTCGCCCGTGCGAAAGACGACGGCTTCTCGTCGCTCAATCCGCGCGAGGCGCCGCAAGCCAATCCGAACGCGAACGGCTATCTGAATGAAAGCATTTCGGCCTCGCTGCGTCACAAATTCAACGACAAATGGAACGCGGGCGTCACGTATTTTCAGTCGAACGGCAACAATAGTTACGACAACGCGTACGGCGTGCCGACCGATTTAAACAACCTGTATAGCAAAGTGCGTCAGGTATCGGTGTTCGCGAACGGCAAGCTGACCGACTGGTGGACCACGCACTTCATCGTTTCCGAAGGCGACGACCGCAGCGTGTCGAACACCAACGGCATCTATAACGGCCGCTTCGATACGGACAATCGCCAGTACACGTGGCAGAACGATTTCGCGTTCGCCGCGCAGCAGAAACTGCAGGTCGGCTATGAGCATCTCGATCAAAGCCTCGACTCGGATACGTTCGCGGCGCCGGATCGTCATGTGGATTCGGGTTTCGTCGGCTATACGGGGCGCTTTGGACGCAACCAGATTCAGGCCAACGTGCGGCGCGACCAGTATTCCGATTTCGGCGGAGCGAACAGTTACTATCTCGGCTACGGTTTCGACATCACCGGGCATTGGAAGGCGACTGCAAGCTATTCGGATTCGTTTCGCGCGCCGAGCTTCGACGATCTGTACTATCCGACCAGCGGCAATCCGTCGATCCAGCCGGAGCGCAGTCATTCGATCGAGGCCGCGTTGCAGTACGCGTCGAATGCGCTCGGCGTGATGCGTTTGAGCGCCTTCCAGACGCGCTATTCGAATCTGATCGACTATCAGCAGGTGACGCCCGGCATCTATCTGGCCGAGAACGTCGGCCGTGCGAAGGTGCAGGGACTCGAAGGATCATGGAGCGGGCATGTCGGCAAGACGGATGTGCGCGCGTCGTTGACGCTGCAAAATCCCGTCGACCTCGACAACGATGTCGACCTCCTGCGGCGTGCGCGGCGCTTCGGATCGCTCGCGGTGAATCGCAGCATCGCCGGCTGGCGTGTGGGCGGCGAGTGGATCGTGAGCGGCCCGCGCGAGGATAGCAGCGGCAAGCTGGGCGGCTACGGTGTGGTGAATCTGTCGGCGCGCTACAACATCACGAAGGCGTGGTACGTGGCCGCGCAAATCCAGAACCTGTTGAACAAGGACTATGAAACGGCCTACTCGTATAACTCGCCGCGGCGCGGTGCGTATGTCACGGTTGGTTGGCAGCAGCAGTGACGAACGCGCTTCCATGAGAACGCGCTGATGAACCGCGGCTCGAGTTCGATGCCTACTACCACGATGCGCGTGATGAACGCGAAGCGCGCCGCCGCGATCTGGCTCGCGCTCGCCGTGGTCGCGCTCGTCGTGCTGATGGCGTCGCTCGCGCTGGGCAGCGTGGCGCTTGCGCCCGCGCGCGTGTTGGCGGCGCTGATGCCGTCGTCGGCGGCGCATGGCGGGTCGGCCGACCTGGCCGGTGAGATCGTGCGCACGCTGCGTTTGCCGCGCGCGTTGGCCGGCTTCGCGTGCGGCGCGTTGCTCGCGTTGGCCGGCGCGCTGCTGCAAGTGCTGTTGCGCAATCCGTTGGCCGAACCCTACGTATTAGGCGTGTCGGGCGGCGCGGCGACGTTCGCCCTCGTCGCGATGATCGCGGGGTGCGCGTGGTGGATCGTCGACGCGAGCGCATTCGCCGGCGCGTTCGTGTCGATCCTGCTGGTGCTCGGCCTCGCACGCCACGAGTTGTGGCGCGGCGAGCCGCAGGACACGTCACCGCGTTTGCTGCTGACCGGCGCGGTGATCGCGGCGGGCTGGGGCGCACTCATCACGTTGCTGCTGAACCTCGCGCCGGACAATCGCTTGCGCGGCATGCTGTTCTGGCTGACCGGCGATCTCAACGGCGGCGCGATGCCGTGGACGGCGCTCGCCGCGCTCGTCGTCGTGTTGGTGGCGATCGTGCCCGCTGCGCCGCGGCTCAATGTGCTGCTGCGAGGTGATGCCGCCGCGCAAGCGT
>DASPZL010000442.1:0-4014 GCA_035636295.1 Paraburkholderia sp. | reverse complement strand
CGATCCGACGCCGGACCAGCTGGCCGAGATCACGATCATGGCCGCCGAGGAAGTGCGCCGTTTCGGTATCGAACCGAAGGTCGCGCTGGTGTCGCATTCGAACTTCGGTTCGAGCAATGCGCCGACGGCGCAGAAGATGCGTGACACGCTGGAGATCCTGCGCGAACGTGCGCCGGACCTGCAGGTGGACGGTGAAATGCACGGCGACGTCGCGCTCGACGCCAATCTGCGCCGCGAAGTGCTGCCCGACTCCACGCTCGAAGGCGATGCGAACCTGCTGGTGCTGCCGAACATCGATGCGGCCAACATTTCGTACAACCTGCTGAAGACGGCCGCGGGCAACAACATCGCGATCGGTCCGATGCTGCTCGGTGCGGCCAAGCCGGTTCACGTGCTGACCGCTTCGGCCACGGTGCGCCGTATCGTCAACATGACGGCGCTGCTGGTGGCGGATGTGATCGCCGCCCGCTGATTCTTGATCCGGGCGACGCATGGCGCTGATGGACTGGCCGCCATGCAAAAAAAGGCGTGCCCGCAATGGGCACGCCTGCGGGTAAGCAGGGGATTGCCACCCAAAAGGCAACGACACAGTCAAACTTCCAGCGACTTCAAGAGCCAAAAGCACTCGCGACGGGAAATAGAGGCGCGCCCGCGATGTCGTCCATAGCCTGCGATCCATCCCTATTCGCACCGTCAAGCTAAGTTTAGCCTTTTCAGGCTAAGTAATCTGTCAAAAGTCGTCAAAGCCCGTTCCGTGGCCCTTTCCCGCCTGATGAAAGCTTTCGCCTGCCCGGCGAACGTTGATTCCGTTGGCTATTAGCGATACCCTTACGACTTTCATGGTCGTCAAACTCGTGATCCAACAGCGGGGAACCCTGATACATGGCACGCAAGTGGTCGGGCATGAAAGGCGTGCTGGTCGGTGCTTTGACGCTCTGCGCTTTATCCGGCCCCGTGCCTGGCGCGTTTGCGCGCGACTCCACGGCAGCCGATACAAACGCACAGGTGCAGGGCAGCATCGCGGTGGCGCAATTGCCGCGCGAAGCAGTCAATACATTGAACTTGATCGACGCTGGCGGGCCTTACCCGTATGAAAAGGACGGCATCGTATTCGGTAATCGCGAACGATTGCTGCCGGCCCATCGGCGCGGCTATTACCACGAATACACCGTTCCCACGCCTCGCTCACGTGATCGCGGGGCGCGTCGCATCGTCTGCGGAGGTCCGCTAAAGCGAACCGATAACTGTTACTACTCGGACGACCACTACACCAGTTTTAATCGTATTGTTGAATGACATCGGGATGAACGGCATGAGCGACAACGTCTACGCGCACGACTCCGGAGTCGCGACGGATCTTTTCGCGGCCGGCGACGGCAATTTGTTCCAACGCGTCATGCAGATGCGTGCCGGCGATCAGGGCCGCGATAACCAGAGCGAAGCCAGCACTGTGCTTTCATCGAACGAGGAGCCCATGAGCCTTTTCAAGACCGTACGACCGAACATCGTACAGTCGATCCGCGCGTTTCGCGTGCAGGATCTCGCTGACGAGGCCAATCAGCTCGGTCAGCATTTTCTGTATGCGTATTGCGCCAATGCGCAGTCCAAACAGGAAGTGCTCGAGACTATCGCCACGTCGTTCCTGTTCCCGAAGCATTTCGGCAAGAATTACGACGCGCTCTACGATTGCCTGACCGAACTGGTTCAGAAGGCGGGGACGCAGCCGGGTTTCGTGATCGTGCTCGAGCAACTGCCGGTCGCGCAGAAGTTCGACAAGGAAGGTCGCGAGACGCTGCTCGATGTGTTCCGCGAGGCGGCCGAGTTCTGGGCCGAGCGCAAGGTGGCGTTCCGGGTGTTTTACTCGTTTGCCTGATGAGGTTGCCTGAGCGCCGCTTGTTCCACGAAAGATTGCAGGAAAAGAGAAAGGCCCGCCAAATCGGCGGGCCTTTGCTTTTGGTGCCTGTGAACGGGGAACGGCCGCGAGCGCTGACTTACCAGCCGCCCCAGCGGGCCGCCAGCGCGGCGAGGATCGCGATGCCGGCCGTTTCCGTACGCAGCACGCGCGGTCCGAGGCCGACGACCGCAAATCCGTAAGCGGTCGCAGCCGCTTCCTCGACCGCGGAAAAACCGCCTTCCGGACCGATCAGCACGGTGACGCGTCCCTGCGGCGGCTCGGTGGGCAACGCCGAAAAATTCATGTTGGCGCGCGGCGACAACAGAATGCGCAACTCGCCTTCTTGTGGCGTGCGCGGCAGCGCGCCCAGCCAGGTGGCGATCTCGCGCACCGGCATGACTTCCGGCAGGCGATTGCGCCCGCACTGTTCACACGACGCGCGCACGACGCCTTCCCAGTGCGCATGCCGCCGCTGCGCACGTTCGCTGGCAAGACGCACGACGCTGCGCGTGGTGGTTAGCGGCACGAAACAGGACGCGCCGAGTTCGACCGCCTTTTCGATGAGCCAATCCATCTTGTCGCCGCCCGCAATGCCCTGCGCGAGTGTGAGGTGATACGGCGTTTCGACCTCCAGAGCGCGGAATTCACGAACTATCGCCTTGGCCGAGCGGCGCTCGACCTCGACGAGCTCGGCGCTGTATTCACCGCCTTGGCCGTTGAACAGCACAATTGAATCACCGGGCTGCAAACGCAGCACGAGAACGTGGCGGGTGACGTCATCGGGCAACTGCAGGATGTCGTCGGAGTTGAGGGGCATACCGACGAAGAAGCGAGGCATCAGAAAAATACTCATTGGTTCACGAAAGGTGGCGAGCGAGCGCCCAGCGGTAGCCGTCCAGATCTTCGACCTGGGCAAACCGGTCGCCCCAGAACTGATCCTGTGGCTCGCTCAGCGATTTTGCACCGGCGGCCAGCGCCCGCGTGTAAACCGCGTCGACATCGTCGACATAGACATAAAACGATTGCGGCGCAATTGCGCCCGCGCTTTTCGGGGTTTTCGCCGCCGAACCGAACGCGCCTTCCGGCGCGAACATCACGATCAACTGGCCTTGATAAGTCATTTCGACATGCATGACGGCCCCGTCGTCCTGCACGCTGTCACGCACCTCGAAGCCGAAAGCCGCCTCGAAGAAGGCCGTCGCGGCACGGGCGTCGCGCACCGTCAGATAGGGGGTCAACCAGGGCACACCGGCTGGGCGGGAGGCGGTCATGGAGTTCTCCGGATCTATGGGGTTTGCCGGACGCGTGCAAGGCGAGGCAGTCGGCCGTGTATCGATACACCGACTGCGCGTTGACTGAACCGTGTATTTTGCCCACGCGTTAGCACAATGGCTTTAAGAATTGACCTAGTTTATCGCGCACTGACCAAGATGCCGAGAACAGGCCGGCGTGCAGAGCCGGGGCATAGTGCTTGAGCGAGCCGATTTGTCGCGCGTCCAGGCGTTGGACGAGCGTTTCGGAGGCCACGGCGGCGGGGTCGAGCGTGTCACTGGCGGTCGCCATCATCCACAGCGAGCCGTAGAGCGGGATGAACGTGTTCATCGTACGCACGACGGCGAACGCGGACCGTAGATCCTCGAGCAGACCAGCGATACGCCGCGCATGAAAATAGGGCGAGCCGAGATGCACCGAGAGCGCGGCGGTGGGACTCATCACCCGCTTGAGCTGTGCGTAGAAATCCGGCGTGTAGAGGCCGGCGGCGGGCGAATCCGGCGGGGTGAGATCGAATACCACCAGATCGAACTGCGCCGCTGCCGCTGCCGCCACGTAATGCGCGGCGTCGCCGATCACCAGTTCGACACGCGGATCGTCGAAAGCGCCGCCATGCACTTGCGGCAGATGTTCGCGCGTGAGGCGAACGACCTCCGCATCGAGTTCCGCCACCACGATCTGCTCGATGCCCGGATGCCTGAGCAGTTGCCGCGCGGCGCCGCCATCGCCGCCGCCCAGCACCAGCGCCGCCCGCGGCGATGGATGCGCCAGTGCGGCCGGGTGCACCATGCATTCGTGATAGATGAATTCGTCGCCGGTGGAAGTCATCGGCCGGCTCTTCACGCTCG
>DASPZL010000441.1:0-20356 GCA_035636295.1 Paraburkholderia sp. | reverse complement strand
ATGAAACGCTACGGCCAGCTTGATCTCCCCCTGAGCCGCGCGCTCCAGTAGCAACGCGTCTTCGCCCTGCCCGGTGCCCGCGAGGCGCAGCGCCTCGATGCCAACCGCGGTCGCCCAATACGGCTCGACCACCAACGCGCGGCCGAGCTCCTGCATGACCACCAGCATGTCGATCGGGCCGCCGTTGAAGCCGCCCTGAGCTTCAGGCACCGGCAAGGCTGTCAGGCCCAATTCAGCAAAAGCTGTCCAATGCGCGTCCGACACGCCGCGCTCCGATCGCACGATCGCCTGACGCGCCTCGAAGCCGTAGCTCCTGTCCAGATAGCGGCGCAGCACGTCGGCGAATTGCTGTTGTTCGTCGTTGAAATTGAAGTCCATGCGCCGCTCCTCAAAGTCCAAGAATCATCTGCGCGATGATGTTCTTTTGAATTTCGTTCGAGCCGCCGTAGATCGACGTCTTGCGGAAGTTGAAGTAGTACGCGGCCAGCGGCGCGGCGTCATCGTCGCCCGCCACGCTATGTTCGCGTTCGCCTTCGAGGAACGGCACGTCGAACGGTGCGGCGAACGGCCCGACGGCTTCGAACATCAACTCGGTCAGCGCTTGCTGTACCTCCGTGCCCTTGATCTTGAGCATCGACGCTTCCGGACCCGGCCCGCGTCCGCCTGTTTCATTGGCGAGCACGCGTTGCACGGTGACTTCGAGCGCCATCAGTTCGATCTCAAGGCTCGCGACTTTCGCGGCGAACACGGGATCTTGCAGCAGCGGCTTGCCGTTCTTCTTCTGATTGAGCGCGAGACGCTTCAGGAATACGAGTTCGCGCTTCGACTGACCGACGCGCGCGATGCCGGTGCGCTCGTGGCCGAGCAGATACTTCGCGTAAGTCCAGCCGCGATTTTCTTCACCAACCAGATTCTCGACCGGCACCTTCACGTCTTCGAAAAAAACTTCGTTGACTTCGTGGTCCTCATCGAGCGTGATGATCGGGCGCACAGTGATGCCCGGCGTTTTCATGTCGATCAGCAGGAACGAGATGCCCTCCTGCTTTTTGGCGCCGCTATCGGTACGCACGAGACAGAACATCATGTCGGCGTACTGGCCGAGCGTGGTCCAGGTTTTCTGGCCGTTGACGACGTAATGGTCGCCGACGCGCTCGGCGCGCGTGCGCAGCGAGGCGAGATCCGAGCCGGAGCCAGGCTCGGAATAGCCCTGGCACCACCAGTCGGTGCCGTCGAGAATGCGCGGCAAATAGTGGCGCTTCTGCGCCTCGCTGCCGTACTTCATCAGCACGGGCGCCACCATCGAGACGCCGAAAGGCAACACGGTCGGCGCGCCGATGCGCGCGCACTCTTCGTCCCAGATGTGCCGTTGGGTCGCGTCCCAGCCCGGGCCGCCGTATTCTTTCGGCCACGCAACCGCCGACCAGCCGCGCGTGCCGAGCAGCTTGTGCCAGCCGGCGAAGTCTTCGCGGGAAAGACGCTTGTGGTTGAGTACTTTGTCGCTCAGCTCGCGAGGCAGATTCGCTTCGAGCCAGGTGCGGATGTCGGCGCGGAACGCGTCGTCAGCGGGGGAATAGTTCAGATTCATACGCAGTGTCTCCTGGCCGCAACCGCCTGCCGCCAGTAAGCCACTGCACTATTGCAGCGGTTCCTTCAAGGCGGCCGGAACCGGCAGCGGCATCACTTCGATGCCTTCCTCGACCAAGGCTCTCGCGTCTTCCGGTGTCGTGACACCGCGAATATTGCGCGCGGGCGCTTCGTTGTAGTGAATGCGCCGCGCTTCCTCGGCGAAGCGGTCGCCCACGTTCTCCGTCTTTTCCAGTACCTCGCGCAACGCACGCATCACATGCGCCTGCACTTGCTCCGCGCCCGCGGGGACTTTCGTCTCAGTCGCACCCGACAGATTCAGTCGCGGCGCCGACGGCAAACGGCTCACCTCGTTCGCACCGCAGATTGGACATTCGACGAGCTTGCGGGACTGCTGCGATTCGAAGTCATCAGCCGAAGCAAACCAGCCTTCGAACCGATGGCCATGCGGACACTGTAAATCGAGGACCTTCATGGGGAATCAGGGCTTGTGTGCCAGTTTAGCGCAAAATGGAATTTTGTGAACGGTCGTTCGTAACTCATTACGGGCGATGCGTTTACACTTGGCGTCGCTAATAAATCGGACGCGGTGGGCGATTTTAACGCTTTGCGCAAGGGGCTGCCGAAGTCGGCCAAGCCGACGCGAACGGCACACAGATCGGAAGCTTGTGAAGGGCTCGCCGATTACATGGAGTTCGTGCGTGTGCTCACTGCCCGCTGCCAGCTTCTACGCCACCAGGCATTCGAGTTGGCGGTTAAACCGTGGCTCGAGCTCACGTGCCTCTTTGGCGAGGTTAATCTGCTTGGCCGATTTAGCGACATCGAACACGTCTGCCTTGATGTCGTATCCGCCGCGCGCGGTCAGCCAGTGAAGAATGTCCGATAGATGCCACACCGATGCACTGCCCTCGTGCACCGGCGGCGGAAAATCAATCGCGTGACTCAGCATCAGCTTGCGCATGTTCTGTCGTGATACGCCGGCGATCTCGGCGACGTCGGTGAGGCCGACGAAATCGGGGCCCGCCTCGACAAGGCGCGCGGACGGCACCGCCTGCTTGACGTCTTTCAGTGCGCTGACCAGCGCCTCGAACGCGGACGTTCCTTCGCGAGAAAAAACCAGCGCAATGCGGCCCGGTTGACCAACGCCGATGGTGGCGTCGTCGCATCCAGCTTCGCCCAGGCGCTCAACGATCGCGTCAAGATCGCCATCTTCCGCAGCGAGGCGGAACTTCAAGGTGAACGCATATTCCATAAATTACTCCTGCCTTCATTCGGCCTCAGATTTGGCCCTTGGAACGCTTTTCCCCAGCGGCGGAGCCGTGCAGTTGTCGACGATGCGCCGCAGGTGCCTGGCGTGATTGCCGGGATTCTTTGGCGTACTCCACACGCTCGATATGCAGAACTCTCCGCAACGACACTCCGCGTCGTTGTAAGGACAGTACATTTTTCCCCAAGCGTGACCTTTACCACCGCCCTGAACGCGCCAACCGTTTCTTTCCGCGTATGCCAGCGCGGCCTCGATTTCCTTCTTAGAGTGGGTTCCACGAACCATCTATGCCCTCCAATTTAGTGCATGCGCACATGGTTGTCAAGTGACAACCATGTGCGCATGCAATCACAACCGAATACATCGAAAGCCCTTCGTCATCCAAAGTAAATCGGATAACAAGCGACCTTGTCAGAGTTCGATACTAGAGTGGCAACGGTCGTGAAGCGAGACTGTCGAATGGCATAGGACGAGTACACGTTTCTCAGACACAAGATAAGGCGCTGGCTCGATATCGCGCTCGTCATGACAAAAGCCCCTGTTGGTCGACGACCAACAGGGGCTTCTCGAGGATTCTCCAACCGGCGCGCGTAGCGCGCATCGTGAACCGACAGCGCTATTGCGGCTCCGCCATCGGCCAGGCACCTGACAAAATCTTCTCAAGCCAGAACGTGCCGATCACCGTCTTCACGTCGGTGATCTTGCCGGTGCGTACCCACTCGGACACATCGGCAACGCTTGCCGTGAACAGTTCGAGGAATTCGCCATCGTCGAGTTTGCGCTCGCCGGCAGTCAGGCCACGTGCGAGATAAATATCGATGAATTCCGTCGAGTAGGAAATGATCGGGTGAATGCGCGTCAGATAAACGTATTCGCGCGCCGTGTAACCGGTTTCTTCCCGCAATTCACGAATCGCACAAGCCAGTGCGCCCTCGTTCGGGTCGAGCTTGCCGGCCGGATACTCGACCATGACCTTGCCCATCGGGTAGCGATACTGGCTTTCCAGCAACACGCGGCCGTCGTCGAATAAGGGAATCACCATCACGGCGCCCGGATGCTGAACATATTCGCGCGTGGCGTGCTTGCCGTCCGGCAAGCGAACGGTATCGCACTTGAGCGTCAGAAACGGCCCTTGATGCATCGTTTTGCTCTCGAGACAGGTCTCGGTGAGCGCGGCGTCGTGATCAGGAAGTTCAGCCATAGCGGACCTCAGGACAACTTGGTGCGCGACGGCGAGGCGCCGTCAGCGGCGTTTGACGAGATACTGAAAGGTAAAGCCGGGGAATGCGAACACGACGAACAGAGCGAACGTGATTGCGTAGAACTGCCATCCCTGCTCGAAGCGGTTACCCGCGCGCGCTTCAAGCAGGAAACCGAGCGCGCCGACCACGAAGTACAGCACGATCAATTCGGCAATCCGGATCCAGGCGCTTTTTTTCGCCGCTTTCAACGGCACGGCGGCGAAGAGGCGCTGATTCAGGAACGGCAGGTTGGCGCCGACCAGCGCCAACAACACGATAAACCAACCCGCAGCCGACATCAGAGCAGCAGCGTGTGCTGGATCGCCTGCAGGCAGGCCTTGAGCAGCGGATCCGGCACGATACCGAGCACCAGCACGGCTACGCCGTTGAACGCGAGCAAGGCACGCGTGCTCGCATCGGCGAGGATCGGCGACTTGTCTTGCGGTTCGTCGAAATACATCAGCTTGACGATACGCAGGTAGTAGAACGCGCCGAACAGCGACGTGATCACGGCCAGCACCGTCAGCCAGGTCAAACCGGCGTTCATGGTTGCCTGCAGCACCGCGAGCTTGGCGTAGAAGCCGACAGCGGGCGGAATGCCGGCGAGCGAGAACATCATCACCATCATGACGAACGCGAACACCGGGCTGCGCTGATTCAGGCCCTTGAAGTCTTCGAGCGTGTCCGCTTCGAAGTCGCGGCGCGCCAGCAGCATGATGACGCCGAAGGTGCCCATCGTCGTGATCAGGTAGACGATGCTGTAGTACATCGCCGAGCCGTAAGCGTTGGCCGCGCCCGTGGTCTTTTGATCGACCACGCCGGCCAGCAGGCCCAACAGCACGAAGCCCATGTTCGAGATCGCCGAGTACGCGAGCATCCGCTTGACGTTGCGTTGCACGATACCGGTGATGTTGCCGACAATCAGCGACAGCGCCGCGAGGATCACCAGCATTTGCTGCCATTCCACAGCCAGCGGCAGCAGACCCATCACCAGGAAGCGCAAGCCCCAGGCGAACGCGGCTACCTTCGGACCGCCGCCGACCAGCAGCGTCATCGCCGTCGGCGCGCCCTGATACACGTCGGGCACCCACATGTGGAACGGCACCGCGCCCATCTTGAACGCCACGCCGGCCACGATGAAGATCACGCCGAACAGCAGCACGCTAGGATCGTAGTGGCTCGTGCCGATTGCCTTGAACACTTCGTTCAGGTCGAGCGAGCCCGTGGCGCCGTACAGCATGGAAATGCCGTACAGCAGGAAACCAGAAGCCAGCGCGCCGAGCACGTAGTACTTCATCGCGGCTTCGTTCGACTGCGCCGCGTCGCGACGCAGTGCGATCACGCCGTACAGCGAGAGCGACATCAGTTCCAGACCGAGATACAGCGTCAGGAAGTTGTTGCCGGAGATCATCACGAGCTGGCCGAGCAACGAGAACATGCCCAACAGGAAGAATTCGCCGCGGAACAGGTCGCGGTCCTCGAGGTAGCGGCGCGAATACACGATCGACACCGCATAGCCGAGCGTCACCACCGCTTTCATCACATTGGCGAACGAGTCCACCACGTACATGTGGCCGAAGAAGTAATGCACTTGCGGGTCGAACGCATTCATCCCGAACCAGATCCCGGCGACCAGCGACGAGAAGAACGCGATGAAATACGTGGTGCGGCGACCGGCCTGGCCGACGAACGTGTCGTTGAGCCACGCGACGACAACGGCGAGCATCACCAGCGCGTCGGGCAACAGAGCAGTCATAGGGGCGTTTTGCATGGTCTTTAAATTCCTCCGCTCGGCGTTACTGGGACAACGGCAGCTTTGACTGCGCAACGTGGGAGAGGAGGTTTTCCACGGATACGTGCATCACTTCGGTGAAGGGCTTCGGATACAGGCCCATGAACAGCGTCAGTGCGGCGAGCACTGCCAGCATGAAAAACTCGCGACGGTTAATGTCGATGAGGCTCTTCACGTGATCGTTGGCGATCGCGCCGAAGTACACGCGCTTGTACATCCACAGCGTGTAGGCCGCGCCGAGAATCAGCGTGACCGCCGCACCGCCCGCGATCCAGAAGTTGTACTGGACGGCGGCCAGAATCACCATGAACTCGCCGACGAAACCCGAGGTGCCCGGCAGGCCGCAATTGGCCATCGAGAACAGCATCACGAACGCGGCGAACTTCGGCATGACGTTGACGACGCCGCCGTAATCCGCGATCTGACGCGAGTGCATGCGGTCGTACAGCACGCCGATGCTCAGGAACATCGCGCCGGAGATGAAGCCGTGCGAGATCATCTGCACGATCGCGCCTTCCACGCCGAGCTGGTTGAAGATGAAAAAGCCGAGCGTGACGAAGCCCATGTGCGCGATCGACGAATACGCGACCAGCTTCTTCATGTCGGCCTGCACCATCGCGACCAGACCGATGTAGATCACCGCGATCAGCGACAGCGCGATGACGACCGGCGCGAGGAAGTGACTGGCATCCGGCGTGACCGGCAGCGAGAAGCGCAGAAAACCGTACGCGCCCAGCTTCAGCATGATCGCGGCCAGCACGACCGAGCCGCCGGTCGGCGCTTCCACGTGGGCGTCGGGCAGCCATGTGTGAACCGGCCACATCGGCACCTTCACGGCGAAGGCCAGGAAGAACGCGATGAACAGCAACACCTGCGGCGTCATGGCGATCTGCGCGTGCTGCCACGTGGCGAGATCGAACGTGCCGGTTTGAATGTACAGGTACAGCAACGCGACCAGCATCAGCAGCGAGCCCATCAGCGTGTACAGGAAGAACTTGAACGCCGCATACACGCGGTTCGCCCCGCCCCACACGCCGATGATGATGTACATCGGGATCAGCGTCGCTTCGAAGAACACATAGAACAGCATGCCGTCGGCCGAGCTGAACACGCCTACCATGATGCCCGACAGGATCAGGAACGCGGCGAGATACTGCGCGACGTTCTTCGTGATGACTTCCCACGCGGAAATCACCACGATCACCGTAATCAATGCGGTCAATACGACGAACCACATGGAGATGCCGTCGACACCCAGGTGGTACGTGATGTTGAAGCGCTCGATCCAGTTGGCCTTTTCGACGAACTGCAGATCGGCGGTGCTCGAATCAAAACCGGTGATCAGCGGGATCGTCACGATGAAGCTGACGACCGAGCCGATCAGCGCAATCCAGCGCGCGGGAGCCGGGTTCCGGTCGGAACCGATAGCCAGGACCAGGAGGCCGACGAGGATCGGCAACCAGATCGCAATACTGAGAATCGGATAAGCGTGCATTAGTGTCCCTCGCCTTATTTGCCGCCGAGCGTTACAAACAGGGTCAGGAGCCCCAACATGCCAATAATCATGGCGAACGCGTAGTGGTAGATGTAGCCGGATTGGAGGAAGCGGATCACGCCGGCGAACCAGCCGATAAAGCGTGCGCTGCCGTTGACGATGCCGTCGATGACCACGACGTCGCCTTCCTTCCAGAGACCACGGCCAATTGCCACGGCGCCCCGCGCGAACACGACTTCATTGATCTTGTCCATGTAGTACTTGTTATCGAGCAGCGTGTAGATCGGACCGAATGCGCGCTTGATCAAAGCCGGCAGTTCGGGACGGACCAGGTACAGGAACCACGCGACCACCACACCCGCGAGCGCCAGCCAGACCGGCAGGCCCGAAACGGAATGCAGGCCCATCGCCGCCCAGCCGTGGAACTCTTCAGTCATCTCATGCAGCGCCGGATGGTTTTCGCCGATGAAGATCACCTTCTCGAAAGCCACGCCGTGCTGGAAGAAGTCGCCGAACAGCATCGGACCGACCGCGATCGCGCCGATCACCACCGACGGGATCGCCAGCAGCACCAGCGGCACCCACACCACCCACGGCGTTTCATGCGGCTCGTGGGCGTGGCCGTGATCGTCATGGCCGTGTGCATCGTCGTGGCCGTTGCCATGGCCGTGCGCCGCGGCTTCCGCGCCCATCGGCGAATCCGGATGCTTCGGATCGCGGAAGCGCTCCCTGCCGTGGAAGACCATGAAGTACATACGGAACGAATACAGCGCGGTAACGAACACGCTCGCCACCACGGCGAAGTATGCGAAGTCCGAACCCGGCAGATGCGACAGTTTCACCGCGTCGATAATCGAGTCTTTCGAGTAGAAGCCCGAGAAGAACGGCGTACCGATCAGTGCCAGCGAACCGACCAGCGACGTGATCCACGTGATAGGCATGTACTTGCGCAGGCCGCCCATGTTGCGCATGTCCTGATCGTGGTGCATGCCGATGATCACGGAACCCGCGCCAAGGAACAGCAGCGCCTTGAAGAACGCGTGCGTCATCAGGTGGAAGATAGCGACCGGATAAGCCGATACGCCGAGTGCGACCGTCATGTAGCCGAGCTGGGACAGCGTCGAGTACGCGACCACGCGCTTGATGTCGTTCTGAACAATCCCGAGGAAGCCCATGAACAGCGCCGTAATCGCACCGATCACCGTCACGAACGACAGCGCGCTATCCGACAATTCGAACAACGGCGACATGCGCGCGACCATGAAGATACCGGCCGTCACCATGGTTGCCGCGTGAATCAGTGCGGAGATTGGCGTCGGGCCTTCCATCGAATCCGGCAGCCAGACGTGCAGCGGGAATTGCGCCGACTTACCCATCGCGCCGATGAAGAGGCAAATGCAGGCGACCGTCAGCAGGCCCCAGTCCGTGCCCGGGAAGCTCAATGCCGCGAGTTCGGTGCGCTTCGCGAACACGTCGCCGTAGTTCATCGAACCGGCGAAAGCGAACAGCAGACCGATGCCGAGCAGGAACCCGAAGTCGCCGATGCGGTTCACGATGAACGCTTTCATGTTCGCGTAGATCGCGCTCTCACGGGTGAAGTAGAAGCCGATCAGCAGGTATGACACCAGACCCACCGCTTCCCAGCCGAAGAACAGCTGCAGGAAGTTGTTGCTCATCACGAGCATCAGCATCGAGAACGTGAACAGCGCAATGTACGAGAAGAAGCGCTGGTAGCCGTCGTCGTCGGCCATGTAGCCGATCGTGTAGATGTGCACCATCAGCGACACGAACGTCACCACGCACATCATCATCGCCGTCAGCGAGTCGACCAGGAAGCCGACCTCGAACTTCGTCTTGCCGATCACCATCCATTCGTAGATGGTCGCGTTGAAACTCGCGCCGTCCATCACCTGGAAGAAGACGATGGCCGAGAGGATGAAGGAGATCGCGACGCCGAGGATCGTGACCGAATGCGCGCCGGCTCGCCCTACCGCTTTCCCGAACAACCCCGCAATCAGGGAGCCGGCCAGCGGTGCCAGCGGGATCGCCAGCAGCAGGTTTTCATTGAGTGTCGTTGACATAACCGCTTTACCTGAAATTAACCTTTGAGCTGATCGAGGTCCTCGACATTGATCGTGTCGAGGCTACGGAACAGGGTCACCAGAATCGCGAGGCCGATCGCCGCTTCCGCTGCCGCGACGGTCAGCACGAAGAAGACGAAGATCTGGCCATGCACGTCGCCAAGATAGTGCGAGAACGCGACGAAATTGGTGTTCACCGCGAGCAGCATCAATTCGATCGCCATCAGGATGATGATCACGTTGCGACGGTTCAGGAAAATGCCGACGACGCTGATCGCAAACAGGATCGCGCCGAGAACGAGGTAATGGGCAAGGGTCAACATGATTTTTATCTCCTGTCCGCTCAGCCGTTTTTAGCCGGCGCCGAGTCGGCCGCTGCCGCCGCTGCGGCGGCTTCTTCCGCCGCGACGGTCGCCGCGGTCTTTTCCGATGCCATCTTCACGACGCGAACGCGATCCTGGGCACGCACCTTGACCTGATCGCTGATCTTCTGGCGCTTGCTGTCCTTCTTATGGCTCGTGGTGAGCGCGATTGCCGCGATGATCGCCACCAGCAGCACGAGGCCGGCGACTTCGAACGCGAAGATGTAGTCGGTGTAAATGACCTTGCCGATGAGGCGCGTGTTCGACCAGTCGGCCATGCCGTTTGCGGCGGCCGTGGTGTCGCGCAGCGCCGTGGCGGTGGCGCCATAGCCGTGCCACAGGATCAGCGCGGTCTCGATCACGATGATCGCGCCCACCAGCGTGGCCATCGGCACGAAGCGTTTGAAGTCGCGCCGCAGCACGTCGATATTGATGTCCAGCATCATCACGACGAACAGGAACAGCACCATCACCGCCCCGACGTAGACCAGCACCAGCAGGATTGCGAGGAACTCGGCCTCGAGCAGCATCCAGATCGCGGCTGCGTTGAAGAACGCCAGCACGAGAAACAGTGCGGACGACACCGGGTTGCGCGAGGTGATCACCTTCAGCCCTGAGACAACCAGGAGCAGCGCGAAGATGTAGAACAGTACGGTCGTGAATTCCATGATTACCGGTTCATCGTTAGGCCATCGTCAGGCATTGTTCTTTGGCACATGTGGCTGGCAAAGCGGATACCCCGCCAGAACAGCCGCACAGGTGCGCCGTGCCGCGGCGGTCAGGCCGCGGCGCTCGGCCCGACAACAGGCCGTGTTACTGCTGCATTTACTGCTTCAACCGAAGCCGCTTCAACGATACGGTGCGTCGGCTGCCTTGTTCGCGGCGATCTCCGCTTCGTAGCGATCGCCCACGGCCAGCAGCATGTCTTTCGTGAAGTACAGATCGCCGCGCTTTTCGCCGTGATATTCCAGAATGTGCGTTTCGACGATCGAATCGACCGGGCAGCTCTCTTCACAGAAACCGCAGAAGATGCACTTGGTCAGGTCGATGTCGTAGCGCGTGGTGCGGCGGGTGTTGTCCGCACGCGTTTCCGATTCGATCGTGATGGCGAGCGCCGGACACACCGCTTCGCACAGTTTGCAGGCGATGCAGCGCTCTTCGCCGTTTTCATAGCGGCGCAGCGCATGCAGGCCGCGAAAACGCGGCGAAATCGGGGTCTTCTCTTCCGGGAACTGCACGGTCACCTTGCGCTGGAACGTATAACGTCCGGTCAGCGCGAGGCCTTTGAGCAACTCCGTCAGGAAGAAGGTCTTGAAAAAGTTTTGGATTGCGGTCATAGGTTCATCCGCCCTTTATTTCCAGATATTCAACGGCGACATGATCCAGAAGCCGACCACCACCAGCCACACCACGCAGACAGGAATGAAAATCTTCCAGCCCAGACGCATGATCTGGTCATAGCGATAGCGCGGGAACGTGGCACGCGCCCAGATGAACACCGACAACAGGAAGAAAACCTTGGCGACGAGCCAAACGATGCCCGGGATAAACGACAGGAAACCGAACGGTGCGCTCCAGCCGCCGAGGAACAGAGTTGCAGCCAATGCCGAGATCACGATCATGTTGATGTACTCGGCAAGGAAGAACAGCGCGAACGCCATACCCGAGTAATCGATCATGTGGCCCGCGACGATTTCCGACTCCCCTTCCACCACGTCGAACGGGTGGCGGTTCGTTTCGGCGATGCCCGAGATGAAGTAGACGACGAACATCGGCAGCAGCGGCAGCCAGTTCCACGACAGGAAGTTCAAGCCGTGCGAGGCGAAGAAGCCGTGTTCCTGCGAACCGACGATGCCCGACAGGTTCAGCGTGCCGGCCGTCATTAGCACGACGACGAGGGCAAAGCCCATCGAGATTTCGTACGAGACCATCTGGGCGGCGGCGCGCATGGCGCCGAGGAACGCGTACTTCGAGTTCGACGCCCAACCCGCCAGAATCACACCGTACACGCCGATCGACGAAATCGCCATCGCGTACAACAGGCCGGCGTTGATGTCGCCGAGCACCGCGCCCGCCTGGAACGGAATCACCGCCCAGACCGCGAAGGCCGGCACCACCACCATGATCGGCGCAATCAGGTAAATCCAGCGGCTTGCCTGCGCCGGCTGAATCACTTCCTTCAGCAGCAGCTTCAGCACGTCGGCGATAGGCTGCAGCAGACCTGCGGGGCCGACGCGGTTCGGGCCGAGACGCACGTGCATCCAGCCGACCAGCTTACGCTCCCACAGAATCAGGTAAGCCACGCACAGCAGGATCGCGACGGCCACCACCAGGATGCGCACCAGTGCCCACACCGTGGGCCATGCCACACCGAGAAGCTGGGTGCCGCCCGAGTTGATCGTATCGAACAAGCTCATTTACGCCTTCTCCACCACCAGTTCACCGAACAGGCTGCCCAGCGCCGCACCGGCAGGCGTAGCCGCCGATACGCGGACGACCGTCTCCGCAAGATTCGCATCGCGCACAGCCGGCAACTGCACCGATTGCTCGCCCTGGCGCACGCGCACTGCGTCGCCTTCCTTCAAACCCAGCTTGTCGAACAACGCGGCCGGCAGACCAGCCGAGTTCGCCGCGCGCGCCGCCGCCGTCAAATGCAGCGATTCCGCGCGACGCACCAGCGCGTCGGCGTGATAGATCGGCACGTCGGCGATGCGCTCGAACTTGCCTTCCACTGCCTTCGCCGATTTGCCGCGTGCAACCGCAACGCCCGTCTTGTTCGACAGACGCGACTTCAATTCGCCGTCGCCGAGGGCTGCGGCGCGCACTTCTTCCGCCGTATCGAATTCGAAACCCGGCACGCCGAGCAGGCTGCCCAGCACGCGCAGTACCTTCCATGCCGGACGCGTGTCGCCCAGCGGTCGCACGACGCCGTTGAACATCTGCACCGTGCCTTCCGCGTTGACGAACGTACCGGCCGTTTCCGTGAACGGAGCGATCGGCAACAGCACGTCGGCGTATTCGGCGCCGGTCTGGAACGGCGACATCACCACAACCATTTCCGCCTGCTTCAGCGCGGCCAATGCCTGCGCCGGATTGGCGGTGTCGAATTCCGGCTCGACGTTCAGCAGCACATAACCCTTGCGCGGTTGCTCGAACACTTCGCGGGCGTTCAGACCGCCCTCGCCCGGCAGCGCGTTCACGAGATGCGCGCCGACTGTGTTCGCGGCTTCCGTAAGGAAGCCCAGCGTCGCGCCGGTTGCGTCCGCGATCCATTGAGCCGCGGCGTGAATGGCCGCGAAGTCCGGATGACGGACCGCGCCGTTGCCGAGCAGCACCAGACGGCGTTCACCGGCGGCGAGCGACTTGGCGACCTGCTTGTTGGCGTCCGTCGGCTGCGTGCCGGCGAACGCTTCCGGCAGTGCCGCGCCGTTAGCCTCCGACACCGCGCCGGCGATACCGGCCAACGCGCCGAGCCATGCCGACGGCGCGGCAACCACGCGTTTTGCTTGCGGAATCAGTGCGTCGTCGTTCGTAGCTTGCACCAGCGTGAGCTTCGCGCCGCTCTTCGCTGCTTGACGCAGACGCGCTGCAAACAGCGGATGATCGCGACGCAGATCCGAACCGATCACCAGCGCCGCGTCGACGTTGGACAGATCGGCGATTGCCGTACCAAGCCACGGCGTACCGTTGACCGGCGCGGAGAAATCCGACTGACGCAGACGGAAATCGACGTTAGGCGTGCCGGCCGCTTGCGCCAGCTGCTTCAACAGGAACAGTTCTTCGACGGTGCTGTGAGCGCTGCCAAGCGCGGCCAGTGCATTCGCGCCGTGGTCGCCCTTGATGCCCTTCAGACCCTTGACCACGTACTCGAGCGCGGTTTGCCAGTCGGTTTCGACCCACTTGCCGCCTTGCTTGAGCATAGGTTGCGTCAGACGTTCCGGGCTGTTCAGGCCTTCGTATGAGAAACGGTCCTTGTCCGAGATCCAGCATTCGTTGATGGATTCGTTTTCGAACGGCAGAACACGCATCACGCGGTTGTTCTTCACTTGCACCACGAGGTTCGCGCCGACGGAATCGTGCGGGCTCACCGACTTGCGGCGCGACAGCTCCCACGTACGGGCGCTGTAGCGGAACGGCTTGCTGGTCAGCGCGCCGACCGGGCACAAATCGATCATGTTGCCCGACAGCTCGGAGTCGACCGTCTTGCCGACGAACGACGTGATTTCCGCATGCTCGCCGCGGCCCAGCATGCCGAGTTCCATCACGCCGGCCACTTCCTGGCCGAAACGCACACACCGCGTGCAGTGAATGCAACGCGTCATTTCTTCCATCGAGATCAGCGGGCCGACGTTCTTGTGGAACACGACACGCTTCTCTTCGCTATAACGCGACGACGACTTGCCGTAGCCCACCGCCAGATCCTGCAACTGACACTCGCCGCCCTGATCGCAGATCGGGCAATCCAGCGGGTGGTTGATCAGCAGGAATTCCATCACGGCTTGCTGACCCTTCACCGCCTTCTCGGACTTGGTGCGCACGATCATGCCCGCCGACACCGGCGTGGCGCATGCGGGCACGGCCTTCGGTATCTTTTCGACGTCGACCAGACACATCCGGCAGTTGGCCGCGATCGACAGCTTCTTGTGATAGCAGAAGTGAGGAATGTACGTGTCGACCTTATGCGCAGCCTGGATCACCATGCTGCCTTCAGGCACCTCTACTTTCTTGCCGTCTATTTCAAGTTCAACCATGATGGTCAATCTTCCTTAACCTGTTACCGCTCAATCGTTCGCCCTGTTCATCGCCGGTTTCAGGCGATGAATCCCGCGGATGACGTGTTCTGGTGCGTACCTGTTGTTCAGCGTACTCAGGCAGCCACTGTTTCCGGCGCCGCTGCCGCACCGGCGTGACCGCCGACGAGGCAGTGCTTGTGAGCGACGTGATATTCGAATTCGTCCCAGTAGTGCTTGAGCATGCCGCGCACCGGCATCGCCGCTGCATCGCCGAGCGCGCAAATCGTGCGGCCCATGATGTTTTCAGCGACCGAGTTCAGCAGATCCAGATCTTCCGGACGGCCGAGCCCATGCTCGATACGATGCACGACGCGATACAGCCAGCCGGTGCCTTCGCGGCACGGCGTGCACTGACCGCACGACTCTTCGTAATAGAAGTACGACAGACGCAGCAGCGAGCGCACCATGCAACGCGTCTCGTCCATCACGATGACCGCGCCCGAACCGAGCATCGAACCAGCTTTCGCGATCGCGTCGTAGTCCATGTCGGTCTGCATCATGATGTCGCCCGGAATCACCGGTGCCGACGAGCCGCCAGGGATCACGGCCTTGATCTTCTTGCCGCCGCGCATGCCGCCGGCGAGTTCCATCAGCGTCGAGAACGGCGTGCCGAGCGGAATCTCATAGTTGCCCGGACGCTCGACGTCGCCTGCGATCGAGAAAATCTTCGTGCCGCCGTTGTTCGGCTTGCCGATTTCGAGGTAATTCTGCGGGCCGACCGCGAGCAGGAACGGCACCGCCGCGAACGTCTCGGTGTTGTTGATCGTGGTGGGCTTGCCGTACACGCCGAAGCTCGCCGGGAAAGGCGGCTTGAAGCGCGGCTGGCCTTTCTTGCCTTCCAGCGATTCGAGCAGCGCGGTTTCCTCGCCGCAGATGTAGGCGCCGTAACCGTGGTGCGCATGCAGTTCGAACGAAAAACCCGAACCCATGATGTTCTCGCCGAGGAACCCGGCGCGGCGAGCTTCCTCCAACGCTTCTTCAAAGCGTTTGTACACTTCCCAGATTTCGCCGTGGATATAGTTGTAGCCGACCGTGATGCCCATCGCGTACGCGCCGATCACCATGCCTTCAATCAGCGAGTGCGGATTGAAGCGCAAGATGTCGCGGTCCTTGAACGTGCCCGGTTCGCCTTCGTCCGAATTGCAGACGAGGTACTTCTGGCCGGGGAACTGGCGCGGCATGAAGCTCCACTTCAGGCCGGTCGGAAAGCCCGCACCGCCACGGCCGCGCAGACCCGACGCCTTGACGTCGGCAATCACCTGCTCGGGCGGAATCTTTTCTTCCAGAATGCGGCGCAGCTGGGCGTAACCGCCGCGCGCCACGTAGTCTTCGAGATGCCAGTTGTCGCCGTTCAGGCCGGCGAGAATCAGCGGTTTGATGTGACGATCGTGTAAAGACGTCATTTCGAAAGTTCCTCGAGCAGCTGGTCGATCTTCTCGCGGCTCATGAAGCTGCACATGCGATGGTTGTTCACCAGCATCACCGGCGCGTCGCCGCACGAACCCATGCACTCACCTTCTTTCAGGGTGAATTTGCCGTCGGCCGTGGTTTCGCCGAAGTCGATGCCGAGCTTCTGCTTCAGATATTCAGCGGCGCTGTCGGAGCCGCCGTCCGGGCCGAGCTGGCACGGCAGGTTCGTACAGAGCGTGATCTTGTATTTGCCGACCGGCGAGGTCTCGTACATCGTGTAGAAGGTAGCGACCTCCTGCACTGCGACCGCCGGCATGCCGAGATAGTCCGCGACGAACTGCATGAGTTCGGGCGACAGCCAGCCATGCTCTTCCTGAGCAGTGGCCAACGCCGACATCACGGCGGACTGTTTCTGATCGGCGGGATACTTCGCGATCGCACGATCGATTTCTTTCAGGCCTTCAGCTGAGATCATTTTCAGACACGACTCTTTCAATTCCTACCGAACGAAAACCCGTCGCTCACATTATGCTGCGACAGACCCGGCGTTCCTTTGCTTGACGCGCGCTTCGCTACAACCCGAAGGCGCGCGCCGATGAATACGTCCTAGCGATCGACTTCGCCGAACACGATATCCTGCGTGCCGATGATCGTCACGGCGTCGGCGATCATGTGACCGCGCGCCATTTCGTCGAGCGCGGACAGGTGCGCATAACCCGGTGCGCGGATCTTCAGGCGATACGGCTTGTTCGCGCCGTCCGAGATCAGGTAGATGCCGAACTCGCCCTTCGGATGCTCGACGGCGGCGTACGCTTCGCCTTCCGGCACGTGGAAGCCCTCTGTAAAGAGCTTGAAGTGGTGAATCAGCTCTTCCATGTTCGACTTCATGCCGACACGCGACGGCGGCGCAACCTTGTGATTGTCGATCATCACCGGACCCGGATTCTTACGCAGCCATTCAATGCACTGTTTCACAATCCGCGTGGATTGGCGCATTTCTTCGACGCGAACCAGATACCGGTCATAACAATCGCCATTCACACCGACCGGAATGTCGAAATCCATCTTGTCATAGACTTCATACGGCTGCTTCTTGCGCAGATCCCACTCGATACCCGAGCCGCGCAGCATCGCGCCGGTCATGCCGAGTTGCAGCGCGCGTTCCGGGCTCACCACGCCGATGCCGACCAGGCGTTGCTTCCAGATCCGGTTATCGGTGAGCAGCGTTTCGTACTCGTCGACGCAATGCGGGAAACGCGTGAAGAAATCGTCGATAAAGTCGAGCAGCGAGCCCTGGCGGTTTTCGTTCATCTTCGACAATGCCTTCGCATTGCGAATCTTCGACGCCTTGTATTGCGGCATTGCGTCCGGCAGATCGCGATACACGCCGCCCGGACGATAGTAAGCCGCGTGCATCCGTGCGCCGGACACCGCTTCGTACACGTCCATCAGGTCTTCACGTTCGCGGAATGCATACAGAAACACCGCCATCGCGCCGACGTCGAGCGCGTGCGCGCCGATCCACATCAGGTGGTTCAGCACGCGCGTGACTTCGTCGAACATCACGCGAATGTATTGCGCGCGCACCGGCACTTCGATGCCGAGCAGCTTTTCGATCGCCATCACATAGCCGTGCTCGTTGACCATCATCGACACGTAGTCGAGACGGTCCATGTAAGGCACGGACTGGATAAACGTTTTGGTTTCGGCGAGCTTCTCGGTCGCGCGATGCAGCAGACCGATGTGCGGATCGGCGCGCTGAATCACTTCGCCGTCGAGTTCGAGCACGAGACGCAGCACACCGTGCGCTGCCGGGTGCTGCGGGCCGAAGTTGAGCGTGTAGTTCTTGATCTCTGCCATGGCGTTCTCTTAGTGTTTCAGACCGCCATAGCGATCCTCGCGGATCACGCGCGGCGTGATTTCCCGCGGCTCGATCGTCACAGGCTGATAGACGACGCGCTTCTCTTCCGGGTCGTAACGCATTTCGACGTAACCGGAGACAGGGAAATCTTTACGGAACGGGTGACCAATGAAACCGTAATCGGTCAGGATGCGGCGCAGATCCGGGTGGCCCTCGAAGACGATGCCGTACAGGTCGAACGCTTCACGCTCGTACCAGTTGACCGAATTCCAGATATCGACGACAGACGGAATGATCGGCACTTCGTCGTCCGGCGCGAACACGCGCAGACGCAGACGCCAGTTGTTCTGCACCGACAACAAATGCAGAACGGCCGCGAAACGCGGGCCGTCGTACGCGCCATCGGCATAAGTCTGATAGTCGACGCCGCACAGATCCACGCACTGCTCGAAACCGAGCGAGCGGTCGTCGCGCAGACGCGTTGCCACATTGAGGTAATCGCTCGCCTTCACGACGATCGTCAACTCACCGATTGCCTCGGTCGTGCTCAGCAGGAGGCCGCCAAAGGCCGCCTCGAGGTTCGCTTTCAGGGTCTCGAGTTTGCTTGCCATATTGTGGGGAGGCGTTGGCCTTATTGACGGGCGATTGTATTGGTGCGGCGGATCTTGGCTTGCAGCTGGATCACGCCGTACACCAGCGCTTCCGCCGTAGGCGGGCAACCCGGCACGTAGACGTCGACCGGCACGATCCGGTCGCAGCCGCGCACTACCGAATACGAGTAGTGGTAATAGCCGCCGCCGTTCGCGCACGAGCCCATCGAGATCACCCAGCGCGGCTCGGCCATCTGGTCGTAGACCTTGCGCAGAGCCGGCGCCATCTTGTTGCACAGCGTGCCGGCGACGATCATCACGTCCGACTGACGCGGACTCGGACGAAACACCACGCCGAAACGGTCGAGGTCATAACGGGCGGCGCCCGCATGCATCATCTCGACCGCGCAGCACGCAAGACCGAACGTCATCGGCCACAAGGAGCCAGTGCGCGTCCAGTTGATCAGTTTGTCTGCCGTGGTGGTGACAAACCCTTCCTTCAAGACCCCTTCGATACTCATTTGCTTTCCACTCCAGACAGGGCGGCAAGCCTTGGCCACCCACGCAAACCGGCGATTAATCCATCATTCCCAGTCGAGGCCGCCCTTCTTCCAGATATAGGCGAAGCCCAGCAGGAATTCGAGCAGGAAAATCATCATCGCCATGAAGCCCGGCCAGCCGATGTCGCGCAGGGCCACGCCCCACGGGAACAGAAACGCGGTTTCAAGATCGAAGATGATGAAGAGAATGGCGACGAGGTAATAGCGCACGTCGAACTTCATGCGCGCATCTTCGAATGCTTCGAAGCCGCACTCGTACGGTGCGTTCTTCTCGGTATCGGGCTTGTTGGGACCGAGGATCTTGCCGACGCTGACCAGTGCTACGCCTAAACCGGTGCCTACAATGAGGAACAACAAGACGGGGAAATAGGCTGCGAGGTTCAAGACTATCCTCAATCGGTTGGTTCTGAGTGCCGCCAAGAGCATAGCACTCCTGACGCGAAATCACTTCTGAAACGCGCATGCCGTAAGCCCGATACAAGCTGCGCGCCAGAAGTGAAAATGCCAGCCGAAGCGAAGCAAGCGGCTGGCATTTAGATAACATTTGGTGCCGACGGCGAGACTCGAACTCGCACAGCTTTCGCCACTACCCCCTCAAGATAGCGTGTCTACCAATTTCACCACGTCGGCACTAACTGCAATCCGGGAAAACAACTTATAAAACCCGCGAATCGCTTCAAGACTTCAATTGTAACTTGTCCAAACAGTTTGTTCAACGCACAAAAGCACTTTGAACGAAAAATTTATTTCGGTACTTCCGTAGTCGGGACGGACGCAGCCGAGGCCGGCAATGCAGCCGAACCAGCCGCCGGAGCCGACGCGACGGAAGCAGCAACCGGCGCGGTCACAGCCGCACCCAGCACGCCTGCGGAAGGTTTCGCGCGATACGCACCGAGGTATGTGAGCGTCAACGTGGTGACGAAAAACACCGCGGCGAGCACCGCCGTTGTACGCGACAAAAAGTTTGCCGAACCGGTCGCACCGAACAGGCTGCCCGACGCGCCGCTACCAAAAGCAGCGCCCATATCGGCGCCTTTGCCGTGCTGCAGCAACACGAGGCCGATGACCCCGAGTGCCGACAACAGCTGAACGACGATAATCAATGTTTTCAAATACAGCATCACACTCACCTGAGTCTTTATTTAACCGCGCCACACAAAGTATGCCGCGCGGGATTGGGTCATCCTCGCCGAGGCGCCCTGCTTAACCGGCGGCGCTCGTTGCGGCCGCCGCCTTGCAGATCGCCAGGAAATCCTGGTCTTTCAACGACGCGCCGCCGATCAGGCCACCGTCGATATCCGGCTGACGGAACAATTCTTC
>DASPZL010000440.1:0-72600 GCA_035636295.1 Paraburkholderia sp. | reverse complement strand
TGCCTTGTTCTGCTTGCATGTTTCAGTTCGCCGCCGCGGGGTTCACTGCTTCAGCGCGACGCGTTCAAATCAGGCGCCGCTCAGCGCAAGCCATCCTTGCCGACGATCGCCTCTTTCGCGAGGCCGCCCACTCGTGCATGCACACGCTGCCCCGTGCTCATCACGAGGATATACACCAGTTCATCCGCTGCGGGCGCGCCGGGCACGCGCACCTCGATCGCATCGAAGTGGCTGCGCACATAGCTCGCATTGACGTGCGTGAGCGGCACGTCGAGCGCGGTCGAGGGCGCGCCGACCTTCTTGGTCGACGGGACGATCGCGTTGGTCGGCACGCCGTTTTTCTCCAGCAATTCGCGCATCGCATAGCCGCCGGGGACGTGCCACAGCGCGCCGTGCTCCAGTTCACCGCGCGAGCCGACAATCGCGCCCTTGCCGTAACTTTCAATCGACGCATGCGGCACCTTCATCGCCGCGAGCAGCCGTTGCGCCATGTCGAGGCCGATCGGTTTGAGCGCTTCCATCGCGTGTTCGATTTTCGCTTCATAGCGGCCGGCAAACGGATTCGTCAGCACCGCGGCAATCGCGCCGCGCCTGAGCGGCTGCGCGGGCGCGGGGCCGAATTCGTGAAAGATATCTTCGATGTGCGTCAGCACGCGGCGTATTTCGAACACGGAGCCTCCGTTGTTATCCGGGCGCGATGCGTGATCAGCGCGCCTGTATGGTGAATGCCGGCCACGCGCACGCGCCCTTGCAGGAACAGCGCGGCGCCTTCGATCAAATTTTCCGCCTGCAAACGCCGCGCGGCTTCGACGCCACGCGCCAGCGCGAAATCGATCAGCGGCTGCGGTAATGGCGGTACGTCGACCGTTACGAGCCTGTCGCCGAGATCGCTATCGTCTTTCAACGACGAAGCCGGACGACGCACGATGCCCGCATGATCCAGCTCATGGTCCAGCTCATGGTCCAGGTTCACGGCGTTGGAGATCATCGTCGCGGCGGCATCGGCGGTGGCGGCGTTGCAGGCGAGCACGGTCACGCTGTCGGCGATACCCAGGCTGAAGCTGCGGCCGCGCCAGCCACTTGTCGCAATGCCGCGAACCGGCATGGCGGCATCGAGCGTCAGGTTTGCGTCGAGCGCCTGTTCGCCTGAGAGCCGCGCGCCTGAATATTGCGCCAGATCCGCGAATACGCCGATGCGGTACTGTTGCCCTTCGGTTAAATATAATGCGATGTCACCGCCGTTGTTGATGAAGGCGCGTGCGACGCCCTCTCGTGCGAACACGGTGATCAGTTCATCGGCGACGCTGCCGGCAACGGCCGCCATCGGCGTGATATAGCGCGCGCGGTGAGGATGGCATGCAGACCACATGCGGCGTGCGACCGGGCCTTTCAGCGGGCAATCGTTAAACGCGGCGTTGGCCGGCACGGCCTGTCGAAGCTGCTTCAACTCGCCGACCAACTCCGGCAGCACTTCAATAAAGCGAGCCCAGCACGCTTCATACGCGGCGTGCACCGCCGCGGGCTCGCCGTCCGCGCTGAGGATCAGATCGATCGGGCCGTGCTGCCAATGCCAGCGGGTCGCGTCGAGTTGGGTGCGGGTTGCGTTCATTGTGTTGCCTTGGTGGTCGCCTTAGTCGCCGCGATCGTCGTTAGCCGGATATCGGCGGCATGGCCGGCGGCCACGGGTTGTCGGGGTGGCGCGCCAACGTTCGCCGCGCGAGCGGCGCGCCCTCCGTATGTTCCGGCCCGTTCGCCAGCACGCTTTCCAGCGAACGCACGGCGTCGAGATGGCCGCCGAGGTCGCGATACGCGTCGTATGTCATGGTGAATTCGATCGGCGCGACGATCGCGGGTGTCGGCACCGTGCCGAACGATCGGTCGGGCATGCGCGAGACGTCGACCATCACGGTGATGCCGCCGCCCGGCCACACATAGGCCGGCGCGCCGCCGCAGGTCACGTTCACCAGTTTCTGTTTGATGGCGCGCGTGAGCAGCACCGGATTCTCCGTTGCGCCCGCTCGCAGACTGCCGCCCGCGCCGCCGAGAAACAGCACGGTGGCGAGCGACGGCTCGCAGTTCTCGCCGATCCGTTCGACCGTGCGGCGCACGGCGTCCGGCATTGCCGCGATGCGCGGCACGAGGTTCTGATCGAGTTCATACCACTGCGCGTGTTCGCCGGTGGTCGACACCATCAGCAGGCGCATGCCCGGTTTGGCGACGGCGGGATCGAAGCCTTCGACAATCGCCAGCGGGTCCTGAACGTCGGTGCCGCCCCAACCGGTGCCGGGATTCGCCACCTGGAAATAGCGGCCCGGCGTGGATTTGCGTCCGCGAATCTTCAGACCTGAACGCGTCATGCCGAGGCACCGTCCCGCCTGGTGTTCGGTGAGTACGCCAGTGATGTGATCGTCGACCACGACGACCTCGTCCGCATGGCCGAACCATTGCTTCGCGAAGATGCCGATGGTGGCCGAACCACAGCCCACGCGCATGCGCTGCTCTTCGACACCGTCGACAATCGGCGCCGCGCCCGCACGAATCACGAGACTCGCGCCGCCGTCGATGCTCAACTGCACCGCTTCCTTGTTGCCGAGCGCGAGCATCATGTCGCACGTCACGCGGCCTTCTTTCTTGCTGCCGCCGGTCAGATGATGGACGCCGCCCAGGCTCAACATCTGCGAGCCGTATTCCGCGGTCGTGACATGGCCGACGATTTCGCCCTGACAGCGCACGTTCGATTGCTCGGGCCCGAGAAAGCGGTCGGTGTCGATTTTCACCTTGAAGCTGCAATAGCTGAAAATGCCTTCGGTGACGACGGTGATCATATCGACGTCGTCGAGCTTCGAAGCAACGATGAAAGGCGCGGGCTTGTAGTCGGGATAAGTGGACGACGCGCCAACGCCGGTAACGAACAACGCCTGTTCTGCATTTGCAGAATCATGCGCTTCGGACGATGCACCAAACGCGATGGTGGCATCCGTACCATCCGCACTACTTGCGGCGCCAGTTTCGGACGAAGCGGCGGCACGCGAAAGAAACACCACCGGGTCGACGCGAATCAGCCGCCCGTCCGCATTCGCATACCGATCGCATGCGCCGGTACGGCCTTCAGAAATCTGGCACAGCACCGGGCAGGCATTGCATTCGATCTTGTTCGACGCCATTCGCTCGCTGCGCGGCGCCGCCTTCTCGAGCACGGTCGGACCCGGCGTCGAGGCGGTTTCGCCGTCGACGCGTTCCGCACCGAAATCGACCTTCGTATGTTCTGTCATGGTGGGGTTCCCATACGACGACATTACAATCGGTCCCGCTCCGGCTGACGAATAGCCCTTGTTTAAAGGCACTTTCGCGTGATCCGCATTTTTCCATGTTGCGGTCACTCACCATTCGTGTAGTATCCGCTACACCAAACTTGTTTGAAATCTACTCGATCAAAATAGACTGCGCAATGAGTTTCCCGGCGTTCGCTGGAATGGTGCGGCGCGGCATCGTCGCGTGAATCAGGATTCAATCTACGCTGAAGCGGCGTATCGCGCAGCACGTTCCGCAACGCGTGATGTGGGCTGTATGATGAAGGCGCGCCCAAGCGTCACCCGTTGCGGCGCATGTCGTTCAATCTGACGCTAACAAAGAGATTCAAGACCGCCATGAGCCCCACTGCCGTCCGCAAGCCGGGCGCTACCGGCATCCGCGCGAAACAGGCGCAGGACACGCGCGCCAAGATTCTGAAAGCGGCGATCAAGGTCTTCGCGAAACAGGGCTACGCAAGCGGCCGCGTCGAAAGTATCTCGAAGGCCGCGCGTTCGCATGACCGGATGATCTACTACTACTTCGGCAGCAAGGAGCAGTTGTTCGTCGAGGTACTGGAAACGATCTACACACAGTTCAACGAGGCCGAGAGCAAGCTCGATCTCGATCTGGGCGATCCCGTGCATGGTCTGGAGCAGATGGTCGAATTCGTCTGGCAGTACTACCTGGATCATCCCGAGTTCGTCACGCTGCTATCCAGCGAAAATCTGCATCAAGGCAAGCATGCGAAGAAATCGTCGAAGCTCAAGGAGATTTCCGGCTATGCGATTTCGGTGGTGCAGCAGTTATTGGATGCGGGCAAGGCGCAAAACGTCTTTCGCGCCGACGTTAAAGCACGCGATGTGTATCTGATGATCGCGTCGCTCGGCTATTTCTATAACGCCAATCAGTACACGTTGGGCGCGTTTCTCGGCGAGCCGCTGATGGACAAGGCGGCGCTCGCGCATTGGCGCGAGGTCATCAAGGATACGGTGTTGCGCGCGGTGCGCTTGCAATTGCCGGCTGAAGCGGCAGTGGCGAGTGTGAGCGAAAGCGGCGCCGTATAAAAAGGCGCGCGCCGTGTTGCCGGCGCGCGCTTCTTTGCGGCATGACTGCAAGCAGAACGTTACGGATTCGCTGCGGCGTCGTCTTCGCGGAATAGCTTGTCGGCGAGGTGAAACGCCGAATTGGCCGCCGGCACGCCGCAATAGATCGCGGTTTGCAGCAGCACTTCCTTGATCTGCTCGCGTGTCACGCCATTGTTCTTCGCGGCGCGCAGATGCAAAGCGAGTTCTTCGCTGCGATTGAGCGCGACCATCATCGCGATGGTCAACAGGCTGCGCGTGTGGCGCGGCAAACCATCACGCGTCCAGATTTCACCCCACGCATAGCGGGTGATCAGGTTCTGGAATTCTTCCGTCAACTCGGTGCGGTTCGCGAGCGAACGGTCGACGTGCGCGCTGCCGAGCACCGCGCGGCGTACACCCAGTCCGGCTTCGTAGCGGTCTTCGTCGTTCATTTCGGCTCCGTGAGGAAGTCGAGCACGGTCTTCGTGAAGGACTCGGCCTTTTCGATGTTGGAAAGATGCGAGGCGTCCAGTTCGACGTAACGCGCGCCCGGAAGCGCCTGCGCCAGTTCGCGGCCTTGCGCCGGCGTCGCGGCCACGTCGTGCGTGCCGCTGATCACCAGCGCCGGCACCTTGATGCCGGGCACTTCGGGGCGCAAATCGGTGGCGTCGATGGCGTCGCAATTACATGCGTAGCCTTCCTTATCGGTATGCACGAACACGTCGCGGATCATCGCGAACGCCACCGGCTCGCGTTCGATGAACTCGGCGGTGAACCAGCGCGGCAAAACAGCGTCGGCCAGCGCGACCATGCCTTCCCCGCGAGCCTTCGCCGCGCGCGGCACCCACACTTCCGGCGAACCGATGCGTGCCGCCGTGTTGGACAGCACCACGCGTTCGAGACGATTCGCGTGACGCGCGGCCAACGCGACGCCGGTCAGGCCGCCCATCGATATGCCGCAGAAATTCGCGCGGGCGATCTTCAGCGTATCCATCAGGCCGAGTACGTCACCGGCCAGCAGGTCGATCGTGTACGGGCCTTTCGGCGCTTCCGAATGGCCATGACCGCGCGTGTCGTAGCGCAGCACGCGGAAGTGCCTCGACAGCGCCTGCACTTGCGGCGTCCACATCGACAGATCGCTGCCGAGCGAATTCGACAATACGATCCACGGCGCATTGCCGTGACGGTCACCGTCGATTCGATAATGAAGCTCGGTCCCGTTGACTGCGGCGTAAGGCATGCCGGTTACTCCCTGGAAGTGGCGCGCTTGGCGCGCGTGGTATGAAGCGCCAGCACGGCGTCCACATAAGCGTGGGCCTGGCCGACGTATTGAGCGGGGTCGAGCAGCTGTTGCAAGCGCTCGACCGGAAGATGTTCGGTGACGGCAGGGTCCGCCGACAACACGTCGAAGAGCGTCTTGCCATCAGCGATCGCGGCCTTCGATGCGCGTTCAACCAGATGATGCGCATCGAGCCGGCCAATGCTGTCGCCGAGCGCGAGCATCACCGCCTCCCCGAGAATCAGGCCGTGCGTGACGTCGAGATTCGCGGCAAGGCGCGGCACGTTCACGTTCAAGCCCGCGGCGATCTGTTCGATGTTGGCGAGCGCGCCGCCCGCCAGTCGCGCGAGGTCGGGCAGCGCGTCCCATTCGGCTTGCCAGCCGCCGAGCGCACGCTCGTGCTCCTGCACCATGCCGGCGAACACTGTGGCGACGAGGCCCGGCGCGCGTGTCGCGGCTGTCAGTACGGCGGCGCAGCCAACCGGATTGCGCTTGTGCGGCATCGTCGACGAACCGCCCTTGCCTGCTGCCGCGGGCTCGGCCAGTTCATCGATTTCAGTTTGCATCTGCAAGGAGATATCGCGAGCGATCTTGCCGAGCGTGCCGATCAGCATGCCGAACAGCGACGCCGTTTCCGCCATGCGATCGCGCTGTGTATGCCACGGCAAGGTCGGCACCGCGAGATCGAGTTCTCGCGCCAGCGACTGCGTGACGTGCGGCGCGGCATCGCGCAGACTCGCCAGCGTGCCCGCCGCGCCGCCGAATTGCAACACCAGCACACGCGCGCGCAACGCATCGAGCCGCTCGCGGTGACGCAGCAACGCGTCGAGCCATTGCGCGAATTTCAGGCCCAATGTAATCGGCAACGCTTGCTGTAACCACGTGCGGCCGATCATCGGTGTCGCGCGATGCGTGGCCGCGAGTTTCGCCAGGGCACCGCAGGTGGCTTGCAGGCCCGTGTCGAGCAGATCAAAGGTGTCGCGCAGTTGCAGCACCGTCGCCGTGTCGATGATGTCCTGGCTCGTTGCGCCCCAATGGACGTACTTCGCCGCCTCGGCGTCGGCCGCCTTGACGCGCGCGGTGAGTTGCTTGACGAGCGGAATCGCGAGGTTGCCGCCGAGCGCGGCGTCGCGCGCGAGCGCGCCGGCGTCGAGCTGATCGGCCTGGCAGGCCGCTTCGATCGCGGCCACCGCGGTATGAGGAATCACTTGATGCGCCGCCGAAGCGCGCGCGAGCGCCGCTTCCACGTCGAGCATCCGTTGCAGCGTGGCGCGCGGCGACCAGATGTCGTTCATCGGCTGGGTGCCGCAAAGAAGGCCGGTCAGACGGGCGCTGGAGTCGAGCATGATGGCCTCGATGTTCGAGGGAATCGAAAGTGAAGGTTTCGCCGTGGCGTTCGGGCGCGTCGCGCGACGCGTCTGACGATAAGCGCCTAACGCTGTCCGCCGCTCTGTATCGTACAGACAGCAGACAGCGTAACGCACGCCGCGTTGCGGCGTATTGTGCGCCCTCGCGGCCGGTTAAGCCGCGCGAGCCGCCTGGGTGCCGTCGATTAGCGGTACACCGGTCAGCTTGTGCAGCGCATCGAAGTCGATGTCCGAGAAAATCTCGCGCACCACGAGGCCCTGCCCGGTGACGTCGATCATCGCGAGGTCCGTATAGATGCGGTCGACGCAACCCACGCCCGTCACCGGGTACGTGCATTCAGCGGCGATCTTGCTTTCGCCCTGCTTGGTCAGGTGTTCCATCATCACGTAGACCTGCTTCGCGCCGATCGCCAGATCCATCGCGCCGCCGACAGCCGGAATCGCGTCGGGCGCGCCGGTATGCCAGTTCGCCAGATCGCCCTTCGCCGACACCTGGAACGCGCCGAGCACGCAGAAATCCAGATGGCCGCCACGCATCATCGCGAACGAGTCCGCGTGATGGAAGTAGGCGCCGCCGGTGAGCAGCGTGACGTGCTGCTTGCCGGCGTTGATCAGTTCGTCGTCTTCCTCGCCTTTCGCGGGCGCGGGGCCCATGCCGAGCAGGCCGTTTTCGCTGTGCAGGAAGATTTCCTTGTCGGCGGCGAGGTGGTTGGCCACCAGCGTCGGCACGCCGATGCCCAGATTCACGTAGGCGCCTTCGGGGATATCCAGCGCAACGCGCTTGGCCATTTCATCGCGGGTCAGTTTTTTCATGTCGGTCTCCGGGTCAGGCGGCGGTGGCTGCGGCTTGATGCGCCGCTTGCGGCACTTCGATCACGCGCTGCACGAAAATGCCGGGCGTGATGATCACTTCCGGATCGAGCGCGCCGAGCGGCACCACTTCCGACACCTGCACGATCGCGGTTTTCGCCGCGCTTGCCATGATCGGCCCGAAATTGCGCGCCGTCTTGCGATAGATGAGGTTGCCCCAACGGTCGCCCCTGTACGCCTTGATCAACGCGAAATCCGCATGCAGCGGCGATTCCAGCACGTAGTGCTTGCCGTCGATCAAGCGGGTTTCCTTGCCTTCGGCGAGCCTCGTGCCGTAAGCGGTGGGCGTGAAGAAACCGCCGATGCCCGCGCCCGCCGCGCGGATGCGCTCCGCGAGATTGCCTTGCGGCACCAGTTCGAGTTCGATTTCGCCGGCGCGATAGAGGGCGTCGAACACGTACGAATCGGTTTGGCGCGGGAATGAGCAGATGATCTTGCGCACACGCTTCGCCTTGAGCAGCGCCGCGAGACCGATATCGCCGTTGCCGGCATTGTTGTTGACGATGGTGAGCTCGCGCGCGCCTTGTTCGATGAGCGCGTCGATCAACTCCGACGGCATGCCGGCAGTACCGAAGCCGCCGATCATGACGGTGGCGCCGTCGTGGACATCGGCGACCGCCGATTGAAGTGACTCGAAAATCTTGTTGATCATGTCGAATTTCCTATTGGGGCGCTGCGTGCCGCTGAACTTGCTGTCCTCACGGACAGAGCTTCTCGCGATGACGGTCTCCGGGCCTGGGCTGGCGGCGGCTCGCCGGTTGGACATGCGGGCTGGCGCCTTCGGTTTGTTCGCCGCAGATTTGTTCGTTATATGAACACTGATTCGTTTAGCGAACGCTCAGGCGATTATGGTTGTCCGGCGGGCGGGTTGTCAAGGCAAGGGCTTTCCCTTAATCATAGGTTTTTGCCTTCAGCCATGCGGCGTTGTTGTTCCCGTTTGTCCGGGTTTGCCGTCGATACGACGAAAACCCCACTATCGTGTATTGGCATTATTGAGCTACCCTCTATTTGCATATCCAATAGCCGTCCCGCGCTGCCCCGCGGACAAACGAAGCATGTCAGACACAACCCTGGATCTGAACCTGATCCCCTACCTGGTCGCGATGGAAGACACGCGCAACGTCAGCCGCGCCGCCGAGCAGCTCGGCGTCAGCCAACCGCGCGTGAGCACCGCCCTGGGACGCTTGCGCGAATACTTCGACGACCCGCTCTTCGTACGAACGTCGAAAGGCATGGAACCCACTCCGCGAGCGCTCGCCATTCTCCCCGCCGCTCGCGACGCGCTTCTGCGTATCGAGAAAGGCATGCTCGACGTGCAGGATTTCCACCCGGCCACCAGCACGCATACCTTCTCGATCGCGCTCTCCGACGTCGGCGAAATCGTCTTTCTGCCGCGGCTGCTGCAACTCTTCGCCGAACGCGCGCCTCACGCGAATCTGCGCTCGGTCTCGCTGTCGCCATCGCAGGTGGAACGCGGGCTCGAATCAGGCGACGTCGATCTCGCGGTCGGCTATTTTCCCGACCTGTCGGGCAATAACTTTTTCCAGCAGCGGCTCTTCACCCACCGGTTCATCTGCCTGATGCGCACGGGCCATCCGCTTTCCAAGGCGCCGCTTACGCTGCCTCAGTACGTGGCGTCGGGTCACGCGGTCGTGCGCGCCGAAGGACGCAGCCAGGAAGTGCTAGAGCAATACCTGGAAAAGAAACGCATCAAGCGCCGCGCCGTGCTCGAAACACCGCACTTCATGAGTCTGCCGTTCATCCTCGCGCGCACCGATCTGCTCGCGACGGTGCCGCACGCGATCGGCTTCGCGTACGTGTCCGAGCACGCGTCGATCACGCTGGTCGAGCCGCCGCTGCCGTTGCCGCGCTTCGATCTGCGGCAGCACTGGCATCGCAAGTTTCATAACGATCCGCGCGCGAGCTGGCTGCGCGGCGTGGTCGCGGAACTCTTCAACGACGCCATGGACGAGTGGCCGAAGTGAAGGCACCCCGACAGTCAAAGGGGAGATCGCTACGATTCGACGCAAAACATGGAACAATGACAGCACACAACGAACCCGCGCGCTCCGCATAGCGTTGACGCGCGATCCAGAGGAGCGCCGCATGACCAGCAGCAAGGCAAAGAAAACCAAACCCGCGCCCGCCACGGGCCGCCCAAGCCGCGATGAAGCTGAAGCAGCGGTTCGTGTGCTGCTGCGTTGGGCCGGCGACGATCCAGAGCGCGAAGGCCTGCTCGACACACCGGCGCGCGTGGTGCGCGCTTATGAAGAGTTCTTCGCGGGTTACCAGGTCGATCCGCGCGAGATCCTCGCCCGCACCTTCTCCGAAGTGGACGGCTACGACGAAATGATCGTGCTGAAAGACATCCGCTTCGAAAGCTATTGCGAGCATCACATGGTGCCGATCATCGGGCGCGCGCACGTCGCGTATCTGCCCGGGCATAGGGTGGTCGGCATCTCGAAGCTGGCGCGCCTCGTCGATGCGTTCGCCAAGCGTCTGCAGATCCAGGAAAAGATGACAGTGCAGATCGCCGATACGCTGAACGAAGTGCTGCAACCGGCAGGCGTCGGCGTGATTCTCGAAGCCGCGCATCAATGCATGTCGACGCGCGGCGTGCACAAGGCCGGCGTCACGATGGTCACCTCGCGCATGCTGGGCACGTTCCGCAGCGATCCGTCGACGCGTCGCGAGTTTCTGTCGATCGTCGGCAATCCGGGCGTGGTGGCGGTCGCCAATACGTAAGGTAAAGCCTCACGCGGCACCACGCACAGTACGCATCTGCCCGAACGTGGCGAGCAACACCGCGCCAAGCACGCACGCCACGCCCGTGAGTTGCGCCGCGCTGACCGCCTCGCCCAATACGAGCGCGGCCAACGCCACTGCACTGACCGGCACCAGCGCGGTCATCAGCCCGGCCTCCGCGCCGCTGATACGAGCCGCGCCCGCATACCAGAGAACAAACCCCGCCACCGTCGGCACCAACGCGTAATACAACACGCCGCCCAGCGCCCTTACGTCGACGGGCACGTGCCACGGTTGTTCGAAGCATGCCGGCACGATCGACACCGCGAGGCCGATGCCGCACATCAACGCCGACAGCGGCAGCGGCGCGACCGGCGTGCGCAGCTTGCGATTGAGCAGGATGAAAAGCGCCTCGCAGACGATCGCCGCGAACACGAGCGCGTTGCCCGCCGGCGAACGGGCCGCATGCGGCGCGGTGAAATCGTCGAGACGCACCGTGCACACCAGCACGCCGGCCGTGGCGAGAACGATCGCGCCGATCAAGGCAGGCGCGGGACGCTCACCGAGCGCGAGCATCGCGACCAGCGCGGACACAGCGGGCAAGGTGCCGGCAATCACGCCGGCATCGGCGGCCGAGGCGAGCTTCATCCCGCTGATGAGCAACACCGTATAGCCGACGCTGCCCGCGCCGGCCTGAGCGATCACGAGCAACGTATCGCGTCTGTCGAGGCGTGGCCAGCGCACGCCGCGCCAGCGCATCGCCAGCACGAACAGCGGGAACGCGATCGCGAACCGCAAGGCGGTCGCGCTAAACGGCGGCAGTCCGGCCGCGATCGACTTGCTGACCACAACGGTGCTGCCGACCCCGATCATCGCCAGCGCGCAAAACAGATATCCGGCGTAACGCGAATTCATGGTGCTGTCCTATTGGATGGAACGAGCACGCAGATTAAGAGCGCGCAGACGCCGGGTCTTGAACGAAATTGCAGCGGATCGGCAGGTGACGCCGAGCGCTGGCCGGGCTCGAGATCCATCGAGTATCCTGAGTGACATACGACTTCACCGGACGCGAGCGAATGGAAGAACGGGTGAACCCAAAGACCGGCAAGCGGGCTCGTCGGAAACACATTTCGTCTCGGGGCTGCAAAAGCCCCCGCCGCGCGCCCGCTCAATCGCAAGAACAGGAGCGCTTCAATTGGTAGAAATCCCGTCCACGGCGGTTTCAACCTGGGGCGGCGCGGTCGTGTTTCTCAACGTGCTGTTGACGCGCCTCGGTGTGCCGATCCCCGCCGTTCCCATGCTGCTCTTCGCGGGCACGGCGATCGCCGCCGGCAATCTGTCGTTCTGGCCGATCCTGTTCGCCGCCGTGTTCGGTGCGCTCATCGGCGACGGCGTCTGGTTCAGCGCCGGCCGCATTTACGGCCGCAAGCTGATCGCCGCGCTCGGCCTGCTCGCCCCGGCCGTCGATGCGAAGGTCGCCAAGGCGCGCTCGCTATTCGAACGCTTCGGCGTGCCGCTCGTATCGATCTCGAAGTTCATCCCAGGGCTCGCGTTCATCACACCGCCGCTGATGGGCACGACCGTCGTCGATGCCCGCATCTACGCGATGTGGGACCTTGCCGGCGCCGCGGCGTGGGCCACTTTCTGGCTGCTCGGCGGCGCCGCGGCGGAACAGCAGTTGCATATGCTGCTGGCGTTCGTCAGAGCCCGCGGCGGCACGGTCATCGACGTCCTGCTGGCCGCGGCGCTGATCTATCTGGCCTACCGTCTGCTGCAGCGATACCGTGAACGCCGCCGGTTCGCGCACGCCGCGCACGCCGCGGCGTCGCACATGGAGCCCGGCGGAGCGCGCCGCATTGCGCCGCCCAAGGTGCTCGACGCCCGCCCAGAGGCGCTGACGCTCGAGACGCAGCGCCGCATTCCCGGTGCGCTGGCGCTCGATCCGCGCTCGCCGGAACAGATCGACGGCGCGCTGCTCGCTTATGACATGGTGATTTACTGCATTTGCCCGGACAGCGTGACCGCCATCGAGATCAAGCAACGGATGCGCAGCAACGGCTATACGCGGATTCGCGCGTTGAAGGGCGATCTGGACGCGTGGCAGAGGCGCGGTTTTCCAATCGAGCCGCTGGAAGCGGAGGACGAGCCCGGCACCGGCAAGCGCACACGGCGAACGCGCGGCGGCGCCTGCGACGCGGTCACGTTGCGCGGCTTCGCGCCACGACGCAGCCGGAACACCTGATTCACGGATGCGGCTGCGCCCTCAAGATGCGCACGCTTAGCAAGCTTTCTCGGGAGCCGCCGCTTCGATCAATGTGTGCCTGATCCGCCACCGCGCTCGTTACAGTTTGCGCAGCAGCCCGGCCGCCGAGCGCATGCGGCGTTTGCGCTCCTTCTTCAGCCAATCAAGCACCGCGTCGGTATCGACGGACCCGGCGAGCAAGGCGGCGTTATCGCGCAACAACATCTCGCTTGCGACAATATCGTTCAGCGCCCCGAAACGTTTCTGGATCTGCTTCAAGCGCTTGACCGTCCGTTTTCGGCCGCCTTTAAGTACCGGCTCGAAAAACTCGAGCAGATAGCGCAGCTTCTTACCCGCCTTTCTGACATCGTGAAAGGCGGTGTAGTTGGAGCGCTTCGCGTGCCGCGCGCGTTTCATACGCTTCTTCAACGTCCGCTCCGAGGCGGCCACGCGTTGACTGGCGAATTTGCCGAGCGGCACGCGCTCGTGCGCGGTGTTCAACTCGCGGGTGGCGCTGGTCAAGGCCTCGCGCAGCAAATGTTTGACGTCGGCATTCGATAGTGTTTCCCGGCTCGTCGCCAGCGCGCCACCGCGAGCTTCCTCGAGGTTCGGCATCTTATCGCTCGCGATGTTGTTTTCCTGCGTAAGCAGTTCGATCAGGATGTCCCAATCGCGCGTCTTGCCGGCCGCCGTCGCGAGGTACTTGTACAGCGCCCGTTGACGCGTGTTCCCGCCTTCTTCAAGCAAAGGTTGGAAGGCCCACCACAGCGAGCGCAAGCGCCGCAGCGAAACGCGCAACTCGTGCAGCGCTTCAGGGGATGCGTCCTCGCGCACCGCATTGGCGTATTCGATCGCGTGATCGACAAGAGGCGCTGCATACGACGCGAAGGCCGTCTGCGCCGAAGGCTTTTTGCCGGCCGGCTCGTTGTCCGCCGGCTCTTTGTCGTCTTTCCGGTTCATCTTCCCGGCTCCCCGGTCGAACAGTGGTCATTCGAAATACGCCTTTCTGCAGCGCAGCAAGAATAGTACCTGCCTGGCGGACGCTCGGTCTTTCCGTTCGATGGCGCGACGCCTCGGGAGAGACTATCCTGGACACACGCGTCGACGCGCTTCGTCGATGAACCCGGCCACGGCTCCCTCGCGCTAGACGAATGGGCCGGGCATCAGGAGGATGTATGCGAATACTCATTATCGGTGCAACGGGCCTGGTCGGCGCGGAGGTGGTCAAGCTCCTCACGGCGGAACATGAAATCGTCACCGCGAGCCGCAAGGGCTCCACCCTGCACGTGGACCTGTCTGACAAAGCGAGCATCGAGTCGATGTACCGGCAAGCCGGCACGCTCGACGCCGTGATCTGCGCGGCGGGCGCGGCGAAATTCGCCCCACTCGCGAATCTTTCCGACGAGGATTTCTCGTTCAGTCTTGCCAACAAGTTAATGGGCCAGGTCAACCTGGTGCGCTGTGGCGCCGCTCATGTGTCGCAAGGCGGCTGCTTCACGCTGACGAGCGGCGTACTCGCGCAGCAGCCGATGGAAGGCAGCGCGGCGGTCAGCATCGTGAATGCCGGCGTGGAAGCGTTCGCGCGGTCGGCGGCGCTCGAATTGCGCGGCAAAGCCCGCGTGAACGTGGTGAGTCCGGGGTGGGTCGCCGAGACGCTGAAGTCGATGGGCCGCGATCCGTCGCAAGGCGTGCCGGCCGCCACCGTCGCGCAGGCCTATAAACGCAGCCTGGGCGGCAGCGCGACAGGGGAAGTCATCTCCGCTGTGTCGCCGTAACCGCGCTCGCAACCGCAGCGGCGGGCCCCGCCGCTGCGTCAGTCCCGGCCGCCGGGTAGTTCTTTTCGGATAGCTGACCATCCGATTCCGCCACACGGGCAGCAAACCATGCCGGCGGCTCACGTGCGATCCCGGCGCGGTTCGCCCGCGAGCCGCGTCCCGCCTCGGCGTCACGCCGCTGTCATCATTTCGACACGCAAGCCACGCAGCATCGGAAGCTCCGCGACAAACTCCTGGGGCACACGTCATGCCGGAACTTTCGTACCCGCAATCGGGCGCTGCAAGTGGCAAGGGTCGCAATCTCGGTCTCGCCATTTTCATCGCCGTGATTGCTATCGGCGCCGTTTACTGCGTCATGCATTTATTGGCCGATTTGCAACCGGTCCGCGAAAGCTCGGTTCTACCTTATCTCCTGCTCGGGGTCGCGCTGCTGATCGCGCTCGGTTTCGAATTCGTCAACGGTTTCCACGACACCGCCAACGCGGTCGCGACCGTCATCTACACGCATTCGCTCGCGCCGAACATTGCCGTGGTGTGGTCGGGCGGATGGAATTTCCTCGGCGTGCTGATGTCGAGCGGCGCGGTCGCGTTCGGCATTCTGCAACTGCTGCCCGTGGAGCTGATTCTGCAAGTGGGCAGCAGCGCCGGTTTTTCGATGGTATTCGCGTTGCTGATCGCCGCGATCATCTGGAATCTCGGCACCTGGTATTTCGGCTTGCCGTCGTCGAGCTCGCACACGCTGATCGGCTCGATCATCGGCGTCGGTCTGATGAACCAGTTGATGCACGGCACGAACGGCACGAGCGGCGTGGACTGGAACCAGGCGCTCGGCGTCGGCAAGTCGCTGCTGTTTTCGCCGCTGGTCGGCTTTCTCGCGGCGGGTTTGCTGCTGCTGATCCTGAAGGCCGTGGTGCGCATTCCCGCGTTGTATGCCGAGCCGAAGGGCAAGGAACCGCCGCCGTTCTGGATCCGCAGCCTGCTGATTCTGACCTGCACGGGCGTGTCGTTCGCGCACGGTTCGAACGACGGACAGAAAGGCATGGGCCTCATCATGCTGATCCTGATCGGCACGGTGCCGACGGCGTACGCGCTGAACAAGGCGGTCACGCCGGCACAGACGCAGACCTTCGTCGCGGTCGCGCAGCAGACTTCGGCGACGCTCGCCAAATACACTCAAGGCGCCGCGCCCTCGGCCGATCCGCGCGCCGATGTCGAAGCGTACGTGCGCACCCGCCAGTTGACGCCCGCCACCTTGCCGGCCCTGCAGCAACTGACCGATGTGATCGGCCATCAGGTAGGCGCATCGGGATCGATGGCCGCAGTGCCGCAAAGCGTCGTCGATAACGTGCGCAACAACATGTATGTCGCCTCCGAAGCGATCCGTCTGATGGACAAGGCGAAGCAACCGGCTTTCTCGCCTGAAGACACCAAGGTCATCGACAACTTCAAGGCGCAAACCGATCACGCCACCAAGTTCATCCCGACATGGGTCAAGGTTGCGGTGGCCATTGCTCTGGGCCTGGGCACGATGGTGGGCTGGAAACGCATTGTCGTGACGGTCGGCGAGAAGATCGGCAAGCAGCATCTGACCTATGGTCAGGGCGCATCGGCGGAACTGGTGGCGATGCTCACGATCGGCGCGGCCGACGTGTACGGCTTGCCGGTCTCGACCACGCACGTGCTTTCGTCGGGCGTGGCCGGCACGATGGCGGCCAACGGCTCCGGCTTGCAATGGGCCACCGTGCGCAGCCTGATCCTCGCCTGGGTGCTGACGCTGCCGGTTTCGATCGCGCTGGCGGCGGGCTTGTACTGGGTGTTCCGGGCAGTGTTCTAAAGCTCGTTGAAGGGCCGGCCCGGCGCGGCCGGCCTTTCAGCGTGATCTGCTCAAGAGCTCTGCGTGCTCACGCGCTCCGCCGCTGCGTTACCGCCGCTTCCCAACCCGTGCGCGCCTCGACCCACTCCGCCAACGCCAGCAACTCGGCGTCGCCCTGCGCGACGCCCACCAGTTGCGCGCCGAGCGGCAGACCCGACGGCCCGAACCCCACCGGCACCGTCACGGCCGGCACGCCGAGAAAAGTCCACGGCGCGCAAAACGAGGCATCGCCCGTATAGTCGAGACCACGCGGCGGCTCGCCCGTGGCGGGCGCAACCAGCAGCGCATCGAGCGCCAGGGTTTGCGTGAGCCACGCATGAAAGCGCTGCGCCATCGGCACCTGCACCGCCTTGATCCTCGCGTAGGTGGTGGCCGGCAGCTTGCGCCCATCGTCGACGAGACCGCGCATTGCGGGGCTCACGAGGTCGGGCGTGCGATCGACCAGCTCGCCATGCGTGATCGCCGCTTCCACCGCCATCAACTGCAGCGCGTGCGCCGGCGTCTCGAAGATTTCCTGCGGCAAATCCACGGTGACGATCTCCGCGCCGTCGCGCGCGAGATTCGCCGCGAGCCGGTCGAGCGCGGCCTGCTGGGCCGGTTCAATGGCGCCGCCGGCCTGTTTCGACAACACGCCGATGCGGCGCGTGCCTGCGCCGCGCGCCGCCGGAGCCACATGCGAAACATGCGGATCCGCGCCATCGACGCCCGTGACGAGTTTCAACACATATGCGACATCCGCGACACGCCGCGCGAACAGTCCGACGTGATCCAGCGACCACGCCAGAGGCAATACACCGGTTCGCGCAATCGTGCCGTACGTGGGCTTGAAACCGACGATGCCGCAGTAAGCCGCCGGGCGGATCACCGAGCCCTGCGTCTGCGTGCCGAGCGCGAGCGGCACGATGCCGGCCGCGACCGCCGCCGCCGATCCGCTCGACGAACCGCCCGGTGTGAACGCGCCGTTCCACGGATTGACCGTCGGCCCCGGATGACGCCACGCGAACTCGGTGGTCACCGTCTTGCCGATAATCGACGCGCCGGCGGCACGCAAGCGCGCCACCACCCACGCATCCTGCTCGGGACGCCGCCCCTTGTAGGCCGCCGAGTTGAACTCGGTGGGCATGTCGACGGTGTCGATGACATCCTTCACCGCGACCGGCACGCCGGCGAGCGGCGCAGTTGCGTCGGCGAGATTGACCGGCGGCGTATCGGGCAGATAGCAGAACGCGTGCAACGCCGCCTGCGAATTTCGCGCGGCATCGTAAGCGCTTGAAACGTATTGCGCCACCGTGGCGTCACCCGCGGCGATCGCGGCACGAATCTCGCCGATGGCCGGCGATTGATTGAACGTAGTCATGAGAGCGTCGGTAACCGATTTCAAAGCGGATTTATTTCGCGGCAAGCGCGGGCTGGATATAACTGTGGACGATGAATGTATCGTACTTCGGCTGCTGCTTCAGGTTGCCGAGCGCGATCTGCGTATCCATTGCAACGGTCAGCGCCTTCGGCGTGATGTCGACGCTCTTCGGATACACGCCTTCGGTCAGCATGCGCTTGACCGCCGCGTCCACCACCACCGGATCGAGCGTCGGGAATTCCTTGCGCGCGATCGCCTGCGTTTCAGCCGGATTGCTCTGCATGTAGCGCAGCGCGTTTTGCAGACCCTTCACGAACCGTGCGGCCGCATCGGGATCGACACTGCGTTTTGCCGAAATCGACGAGAACGCGTACTCGCCATAGAGCTTCGGAAAGCCCAGCACTACTTTCATGCCCTTCGCCACGGCCTGGTCGAGACCCGGCTCATACATCACCGCGATCTTCGACTGCCCGGCCACGAGCGGCCCGATCTCCGAGCCGAGCGGCACCTGAATCAGCTTGACGTCGCTCTGCGACATGCCGTTCTCCTTCAACAACTTGAAGAACAGCGACGTGCTGGTGGTCGGCATCTGTCCGGACACGACGACCTGATCCTTCACGTCCTTGATGCTGTTGAATTTCACGTCAGGCGCGGCTGCGATCCATACCGCCGCGCCGTTCACGACGTTGGCGATAATGTCGACATCGGCGCCCTTCTCCGCGGCGACCGCCGTCCACTCCGGTCCGTGCAGCGAGAAATCGGCGCTGCCCGACAGCACCGCGGAGAGCGCCGCGCTCGGGCTGCCCGCCGTCTGCTTGGTGACGTCGAGCCCTTCCTTCGTGAAGAAGCCGCCGTCGATCGCCACATAGAGCGGCAGATAGAGCATCGACTGGAAGGCCTGCGAAATGGTGACTTTCTTGTCGGCGGCAAACGCCGGCGATGAAACGGATGCAACGGTCAGTGCCAAAGCTGTGGTCAGCGCGGTCAGCGCTTTTTTTGCTGTGAATGCCATCGTCCTGTCCTGGGATAGAAGTGGTTGGACTGCCGGAAATGTGTTTAAACCTTCAGCGTGGTCGTATTCGAGGCCTGCCGCCACGGCAGCAACTTGCGCTCGATGAGGTCGATCAGGAAGTACAGCACGAAGCCGATCGCCATCAGCACGAAGAGCCCCGCCCATACCGTGTTGAGGTCGTACAGGCTCGACGCGGTGAAGATCATGTGCCCGAGCCCTTTCTCCGACGAAATGAATTCGCCCACCACCGCGCCGACCAGACCGAAGCCGACGTTGATGCGGAACGTGGAGATCACGTACGGCAGCGTGAACGGCACCACCACCTTCATGAACACGTCGTTCTTGTTGGCGCCCAGCGTGACGAGCAGCGCCTGGAGATCGGGATCGGCGTCTTTCGCGGCCTCGTAGGCCGCAATCAGCGCGACGATGGCGGTCAGCGAAATCGCCAGCGCGACCTTCGATATCAGCCCGGTGCCGAACCATAGAATCACGATCGGCGCGAACGCGATCTTCGGCACGCTGTTGATCGCGACAATGAACGGCTCGATCAGCCGCGCGACGAACGGCGAATACCAGAGCGCGAGCCCGCACACCGAACCGACCGCCGTGCCGAACACGAAACCAAGAATGGCTTCGAAAAGCGTGTAGCCGGTATCGATGAATAACTGATGAGACCGGATGTCGCGTATCAGCGCGTCGAGAATTTTCGAAGGCGAGCCGACCAGAAAATTCGATACCCAGCCAAGACGCGCCGCGCCCTCCCAGATCGCGAAAAACGCGATCACCGCCGCGAGTTGCAGCAGCGAGCGGCCCCAGCCGCTATCGAGCACGAGCCGCCGCGAGCGTGCCTTCGGCGCGCGCCGCGCCGTTGCGCCTTTATCGATGGAGACGGATTGCGTCATGCTGCCCTCACCTCGGTCTGGATATCGAGTTCGCCGCACAACGCGTGAAAGTAGCCCGCGAAGTTCGGATCGCTGCGCGCGCCGATCGGCGAGCGCGCGGCAATGTCGATGTCGTAGATCTTCTTCACCTGCGAAGGCCGCCCGCCGAGCACCACGACGCGTTTGGACAACGCCACGGCTTCGTCGATATCGTGCGTGACGAGCACCACGGTCTTGTGGAACGTCTCAACCGCTTCCATCAGCACGCCTTCCAGATAGAGGCGTGTCTGATAGTCGAGCGCCGAGAAGGGTTCGTCGAGCAGGATGATGTCGGGATCGTTGATCAGGGTGCGGATCAACGCCACACGCTGGCGCATGCCGCCCGACAGCATGCGTGGATAAGCATTTTCGAAGCCGGCGAGGCCGTACGTATTGAGATACTCCATCGCCATCTCATGCGCCTGCGCCGCCGGCATTTTCGACAGCTCGGGGCCGATCAGCACGTTTTGCAGCACCGTGCGCCACGGCAGCAACAAGTCGCGCTGCATCATGTAGCCGACCTTGCCGCGCAATCCCTCCACGTTCTGCCCGCGATAGACGATGTCGCCGCTATCGGCCTCGAGCAGCCCCGCGATCACATTGAAGACCGTCGTCTTGCCGCAGCCCGACGGCCCGATGATGCTGACGAAATCACGCTCGTGAATGTCGAAGGTGAGACCGCCGAGTACGTCGACCGAACCCAGTTTGTTCGAAAACGATTTGCGGATGTTGCGTAATGCGAGCTGAACTGACATGCATGCTCCTCGATCACGATTCATAGTGCGCCGGCACAAGCCGCCGCCGGCCGGTCAGAGGCCGCGCGGCGTGGCGAGAAAACGGCGGCGCATCGGCTTGAGCACGGCAATGGCGAGCAGCGCGGTTACGATGTCGAGCGTGATCGCCGTGGCGAACACCGGCACCCAGCTTCCGGCGTGCTGGTGCATCAGCGCCGCCAGCGGGCCGCCGAAGATCGAACCGATGCCTTGCGAGATATACAGCCAGCCGTAGTTCTCCGTGGCATGGCGGGTGCCGAAGGTGTCGGTCAGCGTCGAGGGGAACAGCGAAAAAATTTCGCCCCAACCGAAGAACACCACGCCCGACAGCAGCACGAACAGCACCGCGTTGTCGCGGGTGAGCAGCCACAGCGCCATCGCCACGCCTTCGAGCGCGAACGCGAAGAACATCGTGTTTTCACGGCCGACCTTGTCGGACACCCAGCCGAACAGCGGCCGCGTGAGGCCGTTCGTGAAACGGTCGATGGTCAGCGCGAGCGGCAGCGCCGCCATGCCGAACACGAGCACCTTGGTCACGCCGAAGTCGGCGGCGAAGGTGGCCATCTGCGAAGTGACCATCAGGCCCGAGGTGGACATCATGGTCATCATCGCGAACATTAGCCAGAACACCGGCGTCTTGAGCGTCTGCGACGGACGCAGATTCGCCACGGCGGAAGCGCCGGAACCGGCCGCGCTTGCAGCGACGCTGTCGTGCGAGGGCGGCACGCGCAAACCCTGCGAAGCCAGCAAGCCGACCACCGCGAACGCAATGCCGAACATCCACAACGTGGCGTCGATGCCGCGCGCCTGCAGCGACGTCGCAATCGGAAAGGTCGTGACGATCGCGCCCATGCCGTAGCCGGCCGCCACGGCGCCCGCCGCGAAGCCGCGCTGCTTCGGAAACCAGCGCACCATCAAGCCCACCACGCCGACATAGACGATGCCGGTGCCCAATCCGCCGACCACGCCGTAAGTCAGATAGAGCATCGGCGCGCTTTGCACCTGCGAGGCCAGCACCCAGCTCAGGCCCGACATCACCGTGCCGATCGAGATCAGCATGCGCGGACCGAAGCGGTCGATCAGCTTGCCTTGAAACGGCGAGAAGAAAGTTTGCAGAATGATCAGCAGCGAGAACGTCACTTGCAGTTCCGGCAGCGCCACACCGAGTTTCGCGGCGAGCGGTTTGGTCATCAGCGTCCAGACGTATTGCGGGCTCGAGATCGCCATCATGCAGACGAGACCTAGTCCAAGCTGAAGCCAGCGGTTGTGCGCGGCGGACGTCGAGACGTTCTCGAGATCCGCCGATGTCATAGGTTGAGAGCGTGTGGTCATGGTGACTCCAGTTACCGAGCGAATGCCTGCCGGCAATCGGCAAACGTGCAGCGTCCTCCGTGCCTGTAGGCCGGACCTGCGGTTCGATTGAAAAAAAGCGCGCGTGCTCTTACCAGCCCGCGGCAACCCCGTCACTGCGCGGATCGTAGCCCGCTTCGATTAATCCATCCGGATACCGAACGATTGCACCGGCGTGTCCCATTGCTTCGTCGTAAGCCTGCATCGTCTCGACCTCGTGACCGAGCGCTTCGAGCCGCGCCACGGTGCCGGGCGCAAAGCGCGCTTCGAGCTTGAGCGTATCGGTCGACTGGCCCCACGTGCGGCCGAGCAGCCAGCGCGGCGCGTCGATCGCGGCTTGCGGATTCCAGCCGAAGTTCGCGATGCGCGAGAACACCGCGCTTTGCGATTGCGGCTGACCGTCGCCGCCCATGTTTCCGTACACCATCGTGCGGCCGTCGTCGAAACGCGCGAGCGCCGGGTTCAACGTGTGGAAAGGCCTGCGCAACGGCATCAGCGGATTCAGCGCGCGCTCGTCGAGCGAGAAACTGCAGCCGCGGTTCTGCCAGTTGATGCCCGAGCCCGACAGCACGATGCCGCTGCCGAACTCGTGATAAATGCTCTGGATGAAGCTCACCGACACGCCGTCGTTATCGGTGACGCCGAGCCATACCGTGTCGCCCGGCCCGCGGCCGGCGCCCCACGGCGCGGCCTGCGTCGGCGAGAAGCGCGCGGCCATCGCGTCGAGCGCCGCGGGTTCGAGCAGCGCGCGCGGATCGGCGCGCATGTGGTTCGGATCGGTGATCTCGGTATCGCGCACGGCGAAGGCCAGCTTGGTCGCCTCCACGCACGCATGCACGAACTCGGGACCGAGCGGATCCATGTCCTTCGTCAACACGCGGTCGAGGATGCCGAGAATGAGCAGCGACACAAGTCCCTGAGTGGGCGGCGGCATGTTGTAGATCGTGCCGAGCGAGTGCTTGAGCGCAAGCGGCGTACGCAGCCGCGCCTCATGTCGTTCGAGATCGGCGAGCGTCAGCAGCGAGCCGGCCGACTGCAGATCGCCCGCGATGCTGCGTGCGAGATCGCCGCGATAAAAGTCGTCGAGACCGGCATCGGCGAGACGCTCCAGTGTGGCGGCGAGGCGCGGCGCAACGAAACGCTCGCCGGTGGCGGGCACGCGATCGCCGTGCAGGAAGGTCTCGGCAAAGCCGGCAACCGAACGCAATTCGTCGAGCCGGCTCGCGACGCACTGCGACTGGCTGCGCGTAACCGGCACACCGTGCTTCGCGTAATGGATGGCGTCCTCGAGCAGCCGTTTGACCGGCACTCTGCCGCCGAGCGTGTCGGCCGACCAGCGATGCGCGAGTTGCCAGCCCGACACGGTGCCGGCCACGGTATTCGCCGCGAGCGGACCCCGCGTCGGAATCGCCGCGAGACCGCGCGACCGGTATTCGCCAATCGTGGCGGCCAGCGCGGCCGCGCCGCACGCCTCGATGCCCACCGGCGCGGCGCCGGGGCGCGAGATCAGCCAGAAACCATCGCCGCCGATGCTGTTCATGTGCGGATAGACAACCGCGATCGTCGCGGCAGCGGAGATCATGGCTTCGACGGCGTTGCCGCCGTCGCGCAGAATCGCAAGCGCGCTCTGCGCGGCGAGCGCGTGCGGCGCGACCGCCATGCCGCGGGTTCCGCGTATTGAATTCAGATATTCGGACGACATGTTCTCGACAGGATTTTGCTTGTATACATACCCTGTGAATATGCGAGAACCGTGCCAATACGCATAGCGGACTGAAACGTCCACTACATAAGGCTTTTGGGAAATCGGGGTTTTCTAAGGGATGACCCTAGGTGGTGCGTCGCAACCTGGGTGGTGCATAGGGAGCGCCATGCGGCTCCATTGCGGTGCGGGCGCGTTGCAGGCGCTCGGCGGTCAAGGTGCGCACTTCCGCGCGGCTGCCTTCTATATGACGCCCGATCAACGCGACGCCGCGTTCCGTTTCGCGATTGCGGATCGCGTCGAGTATCGCGATGTGTTCGTCGTAGGTGTCGTCGATGCAGTCGCCGTAGACGAGATCGAGCCGCCGCACCACGCGAATGCGGTCGGTCACGCGCTGCATCGCGGCGCTCAGCTCCGAGTTGTCGGCGGCGATGACGAGCGCCTGGTGAAAGGCTTCGTCGAGCGCCACCATCTCGCGCCCGTCGCGGAGACGTTGCGCGCGGGGAACGTTCCAGATGCCGTCGAGCCGGTCGAGCATCTGCTGCACGCTGCCCGACAACGACGTGTCGGCGGCGACCAGCCGACCGACCGCGAAGGTTTCGATCAGCTTGCGCATCTCGTACAGGTCTTCGAAACGCTTGAAATCGATCGGCACGACTTCCCAGCCGCCGCGAACGTAGCCGCGCATCAGGCCGTCGCTTTGCAGGCGCTGCAGCGCCTCGCGCGCGGGTGTGCGCGACACGCCGAAGCGCTCGGCGATGCTGCCTTCCGTCAGCCGGTCGCCGGGCAAGAGGCGCATGTCGAAGATATCGTCGCGCACGCTGAAGTAGACATGGTCAGCGCGCGATGAGGGAGGGCGGGTTGTGTCGTTCACGCACGGAGCCTGGAATTAACGGATCTTTTGGGCCAAGACTATCGGTCAGCCCGAAAACATCCGTCAACAGAAATAAAATCGCCCCGGGCCGGCATCGCTATTGTCGGTCAAACCCCGCTTGATTCGCGCCTTTCTTCTGAACGCCCATGCGTGCTCAATATACCTCGGGCACGATCATCGACTCCGGCACCGGCTGGCGGCTGTATTCGTCGTGATAGACCCGCGCGGGCAATTCGATACGCGGATGCTCGATCTCGTGATACGGTACCTGGCTCAGCAAATGATGAATGCAGTTCAGGCGCGCGCGCTTCTTGTCGACCGCCTGCACGACCCACCACGGCGCTTCGGGAATGTGCGAGCGCTGCAGCATGACTTCCTTGGCGAGCGTATAGGCTTCCCAGCGGCGCCGGCTTTCCAGATCCATCGGACTCAGCTTCCACTGCTTCAGCGGATCGTGAATGCGGTTCTGAAAGCGGAGCTCCTGTTCTTCGTCGGTAATCGAAAACCAGTATTTGAGAATCTGCACGCCGCTTCGCGCCAGCATCTTTTCGAATTCGGGCACCGAGCGGAAGAATTCTTCGTACTCTTCCTCGCTGCAAAAATTCATCACGCGTTCGACGCCCGCGCGGTTGTACCAGCTGCGATCGAACAGCACCATTTCGCCGCCCGCCGGCAGATGCGACACATAGCGCTGGAAATACCATTGCGTGCGTTCGCGGTTGTTCGGCGCGGGCAGCGCCGCCACGCGGCATACGCGCGGATTGAGCCGTTGCGTGATGCGTTTGATCGCGCCGCCCTTGCCGGCCGCATCGCGTCCCTCGAAAATCACCACGAGGCGGTGGCCGGTCTGCACGATCCAGTCCTGCAGTTTGACGAGCTCGCCTTGCAGCCGGAACAGCTCGCGGAAATACATCTTGCGCGCCTCGCGGTGCTCGGGCGTGAAGCCTTCGGCGCCGTCGATGATGCGGTCGTCGACCTCCATTTCGAGTTCCTCGTCGTACGCATCGATGAGGTCCTCCTCGAAACGGCGTTGCCGCTCTGCCAGCATCTCGGCTTCAGGTCTCGGATCCAGCTCTTTCATTGCGGCTCTCCTGGCAACGGAAACGGTTAGGCGCGCGTCGGCAAGCGCGACGCGGACGCGCTCGATTATCGAAGCGCCAAGTGTCAGCCATGTTACCGCTGCCGCCGGGCTTTGACGTTAGCGTGATCGGCGTGTGCGTGCGGCCTTCTCGCCTTGTAGGCATTCATGATAGCGAGTTTCGCGCGAGCGTCCGGCGCTAGCGCAGCGGTCTTGCGAAGCTGAGTTCGTGGCCGTCCGGATCGGTGATGTGGAAGTAACGCTCGCCCCACGGCGCATCGGACGGTTCGAGCGAGGGCTTCAAGCCTGCCGCGAGCGCTTTCCGGTAGAGTGCGTCGACGTCCGAAACGTAGATGATCACGCGGCCCCACCAACTGACCGGGGCGCGTGTGTCGACGATCAGGTTCAGATACGAACCGCCGAACGCAAAAGATGTAAACGCCTCCTGCGGACCGCCGAATTTCATCGGGAAGCCGAGCACCTGATAAAACAGCACGGCGCGCGGCATGTCGCGGGTGGCGAGGGTGATCGCGCTGAGCGATTCGATTCGTGGTTCAGTCGGTGCGCTCGATGAGGCTGAGGGTGAGTTCATGGCGGCTTGTCTCCTTGGCATGGCGGCGCGGGCATGTGCCTCCGCGTTGGCGTTGGCGTTGGCGTGCGCTCGGGCTCCGGCGTGGGCCTAGACGCCGGCAGCAACCCCGCATTAGCCGCTGCCTCCGCGCGGACCCGCCCAAGAAAGTGTCTCATAGCCAACGCCGGCACGCCCCGCCTCGAGCCGCACTTGAAAACTTTGGCCCCGCCCCGCATCTGCATTTCCGTTTATCCGGAGCATCGCCATGGGAAGCCGTCCACGCTTCATCGATGACCTGTCGCGCGCCGCATCCGACGCCCCCGGGCCGAATCCACTCAACCCCTTATCCGACGACGCCCTGCTCGACGCCTATTCCCGCACCGTGATCGGCGCGCTGGAACGCGTGCAGCAGGCCGTCGCCTTCATTTCCGTCGAACGCCGGCTGCCCGGCGAACCGTCCGCGCGCGACAGACGCGGCGCGCGCGGCGGCACCGGCTCGGGTTTTCTGTTCACGCCCGACGGCTATCTGCTCACCAACAGCCACGTCGTGCACGGCGCCACGCACATTCAGGTGACGCTCGCCGACGGCGCGAAATTCGACGCCGATCTCGTCGGCGACGATCCCGGCAGCGATCTGGCCGTGCTGCGCATCGGCTCGCCGGAGCCGCTGCCGCACGTGGAGCTGGGCGAATCGTCGAAGCTGCGCGTGGGGCAGATCGCGATCGCCGTCGGCAATCCGCTCGGCCTCGCGCAAACCGTGACGACCGGCGTGGTCTCGGCGCTCGGCCGCTCGCTGCGCTCGAACTCGGGCCGCATGATCTACGACGTGATTCAGACCGACGCGGCGCTCAATCCCGGCAATTCCGGCGGTCCGCTGATCAATTCGGCGGGTCAGGTAATTGGCGTGAATACGGCGATCATTCCGGGCGCGCAGGCGATCTGCTTCGCGACCGCGATCGATACGGCCAAGTGGGTCATCATGCAGATCTTCGCGCACGGCCGCGTGCGGCGCGCCTATATCGGCGTGGCCGGCACCACGACGCCGCTGTCGCGCCGCGTGCAGCGTTATTTCGGCTTGAGCCTGGAAAGCGGCGTGCACGTCATGGAGATCGTCAAGGGCAGTCCGGCCGCGCTCGGCGGCCTGCGCACCGACGATACGATCGTCGCGATCGACACGCTTGCGGTGCAAGACGTGGATAGCCTGCAACGCGCGCTCGACGCGTCGCGTATCGACAAGCCCGTCAACGTGACGGTGCTGCGCGGCGCGCAGCGGGTCGAATTGACGTTGACGCCGGTCGAGCAGGTGAGTTGATGTGATGCGCTTCCGTTGGGCGAAAAAAGCCTGGCGCTCGAATTGATTGAGCGCCAGGCTTTTTCGTCTGAATACGGCGCATCGTTGAAAATGCGTCCGCGCAGTTCAATCAACCGCCTACTGAATCACCCGCGTCACGCCGCGGCCGCGCGGATCGGCCGCCGCTTCCGGCGTATCGCCATTGATCTTGATCGCCTGGATGTCGCCGTTGAAATCCTGCGGCTTCAGCGTGTAGCCCCTGGCTTCAATCTGCTTGGCGAGATCGCCTTCGATCGACCTGTACGGCTCCCAGAAGATCGTGTTCGGCGGCAACAGCTGATGATGGAAGCGCATCGCGCCAACCGCTTCCGGCAACGGCATGTTGAAGTCGTAAATGTTGTTGATCACCTGGAAGATCGACGTGAAGATGCGCGAGCCGCCCGGCGTGCCGATCACGAGCGACACTTTGCCGTCCCTCGTCAGAATCGTCGGGCTCATCGAGGAGAGCGGGCGCTTTTTCGGTTCAATCGAATTCGCGTCGCTGCCCACCACGCCGAACATGTTCGCGACGCCCGGCTTCGCGGAGAAATCGTCCATCTCGTCGTTCAGCACGATGCCGGTGCGGTCCGCCACCACGCCCGAGCCGAAGTAACCGTTGATGGTGTACGTGTTCGACACCGCATTACCCCACTTGTCGACCACCGAGAAGTGCGTGGTTTCCGCTTTCTCCGGCATCGACGTGCCCAGGCCCGGCTGCACGCTCTTCGTGTCCGAGGGCTCCTTCGGATTGACTTCGGCGGCGCGCTTGGCGATATACGCGTCGTCGGTCAATTGCGCGACCGGCACCTTGTAGAAGTCGGGATCGCCGAGATACTGCGCGCGATCGGCGAACACGCGCTTTTCGATTTCCGCGATCAGGTGCATGTATTGCGCGGAATTGAGCGGCACGTCCTTGAAGTCGGGCGCGAGGTCGGCCTTCATCTTCAACAGCTGCACGAGCCCGATGCCGCCCGAGCTCGGGGGCGGCGCGGTAATCACGCGATAGCCCTTCCAGTCGGCCTGGATCGGTTGACGCCACACGGCCTTGTACTGCTGCAGATCGGCCTTCGTAATCAGGCCGTGGCCGCGCATGGACTCCGCGATCAGATCGGCCGTCTTGCCCGAGTAGAAATCTTTCGCGCCCTGATCCGAAATACGCTGCAATACGGCGGCGAGATCGGGTTGCTTGAAGTTGACGCCCTGCTTCAGATTGCCGAAGTAGGTGTCGAAGTTGGTCTTGCCGGCGAAGTCTTTCGCCGCGTCGTCGCGGCGTTGCTGCAATTGCTCGCTGACCTCGAAGCCGTCGCGCGCATAGTGGATGGCCGGTGCGAGCACCTGCTTCCATTTGAGCTTGCCGAAACGGCGCTGCGCCTGCCACATGCCGTCGACGGTGCCCGGCACGCCCACCGCGCGATAGCCGAACAGGCTCATGCCTTTGACGACCTCGCCCTTGTCGTCGAGATACATGTTCTTCGTCGCGGCCAGCGGCGCGCGCTCGCGATAGTCGAGGAAGTAAGGCTTGCCGTCGACATAGAGCGTCATGAAGCCGCCGCCGCCGATGTTGCCCGCTTCCGGATACGTCACGGCCAGCGTGAAGGCGATCGCGACCGCGGCGTCGACGGCGTTGCCGCCTTCCTTGAAGATCTGCTCAGCGGCGTCGGCGCTGAATTTGTCCGCGACCGCAATGGCGGACGCGGTGAGTATGGCCGGCTGGGCTTTCGCGGGCGGCTTCGCGATGGCCGGCGTGGCCTCGAGAAAACCGGTGGAAATGGAAACGAGTGCGACCAGCGCGAATCCGCTGGCGGACAATTTGGCGTTGCGGAACAACCTCATTCAATATCCCCCAAGACTCTTTCATCAGACGATCACGAAAGCTGTCTTGGGCTTATAACATGCAAAGCGCCCGTTTGCGAAGCCGCGGCATCCCGTAGTCGGGATGCCGCGGTACACGAACGGGCGTGCTGTTGGGCCGGGGCCAAGGGCCGGCCGGCTTGGGTTAGCCGCCGTGAGACGGCCAACCGAGCGTGCTTCCCCGTTAAGCGGAAGCCGCCGGCGTGAGCACTTGCGAAGCGACTTCATCCACCGCCGCGCGCGCGAGCTTCACGATTTCATCGACGTCGTTGCGCGACGTCACCAACGGCGGCGCAAAGCCGAGAATATCGCCGTGCGGCATCGCGCGCGCAATCAAGCCGCGTTGCAACGCGGCAGCCGAAACGCGCGGACCGACCTTCAGCGCCGCATCGAAAGGCTGGCGCCCGTCCTTGTCGGCCATGAATTCGAGCGCGGCCAGCATGCCCGCGCCGCGCACTTCGCCGACGAGCGGATGCGAGTCGAATGCCGCGTGCAGTTGTTCGAGCAGGTACGCACCCGTTTGCGCCGCGTTCTGCGTGAGGTTCTCGCGCTCCAGAATATCGAGGTTCGCAAGCGCCGCGGCCGCGCAAATCGGATGGCCCGAATACGTCCAGCCGTGACCCATCGCGCCGAATTCCTGCGACGCCTTGTCGATCACGTCCCACACCTTCTCGCTGACGATCACGCCCGACAGCGGCGCATACGCGCTGGTCAGCCCCTTCGCCACCGTGATCAGATCCGGCGTGATGCCGTAGTGTTGCGCGCCCATCTTCGAACCTAGCCGGCCGAAACCGCACACCACTTCATCGCTGATCAGCAGAATGTCGTGCTTCTTCAGAACCTGTTGAATCGCCGCCCAGTAACCGGCCGGCGGCGGCAAGATGCCGCCCGTGCCCATCACCGGCTCGGCGATGAAGGCGGCGATCGTATCGGCGCCTTCCTGCGCGATCAGCTTCTCCAGTTCCTCGACGCAATACGCGACGAACTGCGCCTCGTTCATGCCGGCCGGCGCATGCCGATACCAGTGCGGGCACACCGTATGTTTGACGCGCTCGATCGGCAAATCGAAACATTGATGAAAACTCGCCAAGCCGGTCAGGCTGCCCGTGACGATGCCCGAGCCGTGATAGCCGCGCTGGCGCGAAATGATCTTCTTCTTGTTCGGACGTCCCTTGACGTTGTTGTAATACCAGACGAGCTTGATCTGCGTTTCGTTGGCGTCCGAACCGGACAAGCCGTAGTACACCTTCTTCATGCCCTGCGGCGCCCAGTCGATGATGCGCGACGACAGTTCGATGATCGTATCGGTCGAGTGGCCGACATACGTGTGATAGTAGGCGAGCTTCTTCGCCTGCTCGTAGATCGCTTCGGCGACTTCGGTGCGGCCATAGCCGATGTTCACGCAATACAGGCCCGCGAACGCGTCGATATACGACTTGCCCTGGTGGTCTTCAATGCGGATGCCTTTCGCACCCGTCACGATGCGGCCCGGCAGCGCGCCGCTCGCATGATCGTGAGCGTGCGTCGAAGGATGCATGAAATGCGCGCGGTCGGCTTCGAAGAGTTGGTCGAGTTGGGTCATGGAAAGCTCCTTCGTTGAATCGTTGAATGCGTTGTGTTGGCTCAGGCCGCCGCTGCCGCGTAAGTCGCAGCGGTCGTGCGGTGAGCGGGAATGCTGTCGGTCACCGGCAAGCCGAGTTGGCCGAGGCAGAAATAGCGCGTCTCGACGAACGGCTCGAAGCCCTCGGCGCCGCCTTCGCGACCGAGGCCCGATGCCTTGATGCCGCCGAACGGAATCGGCGCGCCGGTGAACTTCACGCCGTTCACGGAGACCATTGCGAAGTCGAGACGGCGAATCAGTTGAAATACCGTGTTGAGGTCTTTGGCGCACACGTAGGCGGCGAGGCCGTATTCCGTATCGTTCGCGCGTTCGATCACTTCGTCGAGCGAATCGAACGGCGACACGGCGGAGATCGGCGCGAAGTTTTCCTCGTCATAGATGCGCATGCCGGGCGCGGCGTCGGCGACCACGGTCGGCTGGAAGAACCAGCCGCCGCGTTCATGCGCAGCGCCGCCCACCGTGATGCGTGCGCCCTTCGCTTTGGCGTCCGCCACGCGCTGCGCGGTAGTGTCGAAGGCGGCTTGATGCATCAGCGGGCCCACGTCCACGCTTGCTTCGAATGCGGAGCCCACGTTGAGCTTTCTCACCGCTTCGCTGTATTGCGCGACGAACGCTTCATACAGCTTACGCGCGACGAAAATTCGATTTGCCGCGCAGCAGTCCTGACCCGACGTTTGAAACTTCGCGGCGATCGCGACGCGCACGGCCTGGTCGAGGTCGGCGTCTTCGGTCACGATGAAGGGCGCATTGCCGCCCAGTTCCAGCGCCGTTTTCTTGATGCCCGCTTTGGCCGCCGTCTGCATGACGAGCGAACCGACACGTGTTGAACCCGTGAAGCTCACCGAGCGTACCCGCGTGTCGCTCACCAGCATTTCCATTGCCATTTGCGGTTCGCCGAGCACGACGTTGAATACGCCTGCCGGAAAGCCCGCTTCTTCCGCGAGTTGCGCGAGTGCCAATGCCGAGAACGGCGTTTCGTGCGCGGGCTTCACGACCACCGTGCAACCCGCCGCAAGCGCGGCGGCCGCCTTGCGCGTGATCATCGCGCAGGGGAAATTCCACGGCGTGATCAACGCGGCCACGCCGACCGGTTCAATCAGGGTGCCGAGCTGCGCGCCGTCGATATGCGTGGGAATCGTGCGGCCATTCAGGCGCCGCACTTCATGCGCGAACCACTCGACGAAACTCGCGCCGTACGCGATTTCGCCGCGTGCTTCCGCGAGCGGCTTGCCCTGTTCGAGCGACAGAATCGCGGCCAGATCGTGTTGATGGCGCAGAATCAGTTCGTGCCAGCGCAACAGCAGTGCCGACCGTTTCGCGACCGGCAGCCAGCGCCATGTCGAGAACGCGCGCTGCGCGGCGTCGACCGCTTCGGTGATCTGCGACGCGTCGAGCATCGGCACGTGGCCGAGTATCTGCTGATCGGCGGGATTCTGCACGGCGACGCTGGCTGCGCTGGCGCTGTGCACCCAGCGTCCGTCGACGTAGCACAGCGATTTGAAGAGAACCGGGTGACCCAGCAACATGACGACCTCCTGTGTGCGATGTATGTCTGTCACTGTACGTTCTGTGGCGATGCGGTTTTTTTGGTTCCGGAACCTGCAGGTGCACGTTTTTTCTGGATTTCACCATGGCGTGTGGTGTTTTTTCGGCGGTGTTGCCGCGATGCTTCAACCGCTTTCGCCAACGGCTTCATCCGCCCAATCCGGCAAACCTTCCGGCATGCTCTTCACCACTTTGGTGACGATATACGTGAAGTACTTTTCGATGCCCAGTTCATCGGTCAGCAGCGAATCGATAAAGCGCTGATAGTGATCGATGTCGCGCGACATCACGTGCATCACATAGTCGACGCCACCACCCGTCGCATGGCATTGCACGACCTCGGACGCCGCGCTCACACGTTCCTCGAAGCGCCGCATGTCCTGCGCGGTATGCCGCGCGAGCGTCACTTCGACCACGACACGGCTGCCCTTGAACGCGCGCACCCAGTCGATATCCGCACGGTAACCGCGAATCACGCCGCTTTCTTCGAGGCGCTTCACACGCTCCCACGCCGGCGAGATCGACAGATTGATTTCCTCGGCGAGGCGCGACTTGGTGATGCGTCCGTCACGCGCGAGGATGCGCAAAATCGCGAGGTCGTAGCGGTCGAGTTTCATCGCGCGATCAAACGTTCACCGGTATGCCGCGCTCGACGACGTCGGCCACCACCGCGACCGTATCGCCGATCCGCACGAGCCCCGGAAAATGCCGCGCCGCAAGCAGGCCGCTGCGTCGCGCGCGATATTCGACCGGCGCGACGCCCGTGCGCGACGCGTCGTAAATCCGCGCGATCAGCTCGCCGCTTTCGACCATTTCACCGAGGTCCTTGCACAACTCCAGCAGGCCGTCGTGCTCGCTGGTCGTATAACACGTGCCGTCGGGCATATCGAGCAGCGTGGTGGTGCGGGGGGTTTTCGGGTCCACTGCTGCTTCACGTCGCTCGAGAATGCCCGCGTTCAGCAGAAAGCCACGCACGCCACACGACGCCACCGCGACGCTTTGCGCCGTCGCCGTTCCGCCGCCGCCGAGTTCCGTCGAGACGAACACCTTGCCCGCTTCTTCCACCGCCGTATCGAACAGGCCCACGCTATCGAGTTCGAGCATACGCATCGAATACGGCGCGCCGAACGCGCGCATCGCCGCTTCGCACTGCGCCTGCTGCCGTGCGTCGGGCAGCACGTGAACCGCGGCGAACGGCACGAAGTCGAGCGTGCGGCCGCCCGCGTGCAGATCGAGCACGTAGTCCGCGAGCGGCAGCAGATAGCGCTGGAAATAGTCCGCGATTTTCTCAGTGACCGTGCCGTTCGCCTTGCCTGGGAAGCTGCGATTCAGATTGCCGTGGTCGATCGGCGACGTGCGGCTGCCCGCACGAAACGCCGGGTAATTCATGAACGGCACGATGATGACGCGGCCCTTCACGTCTGCCGCTTTCAGCGTCGCGGCCAACCTCGACAACGCAATCGGCCCTTCGTATTCGTCACCGTGATTGCCGCCGGTGAGCAACGCCGTCGGACCCTCGCCGTTGCGGATCACGGTGATCGGGATCATCACCGCGCCCCACGCGGAAGCATCGTGCGAATGCGGCAGCTTCAGAAAACCGTGCTGTTCGCCGTCGGCATTGAAATCGACCGTCGGCTGAATGGGTGATGCCCGCATATGCACTACTCCTTCACGAACAGCTTGCGCGGCGTGTTGCAAAACGTCTCGACGCCGGTCTCGGTAATCAGAATGCTTTCGGTGATTTCCAGCCCCCAGTCGTCGAGCCACAGGCCCGGCATGAAGTGAAACGTCATGCCGGGTTGGAGAACGGTTTTGTCTCCAGGGCGCAGGCTCATCGTGCGTTCGCCCCAGTCCGGCGGATAGCTCGCGCCGATCGGATAACCGCAGCGGCTGTTCTTTTCGATGCCGTATTTGTGCAGCATCGCGAAGAATGCGTTGGCGATGTCTTCGCACGTATTGCCGGGTTTGGCCGCGGCAAGACCTGCTTCGATACCTTCGACCACCGCGCGTTCGCCTTCGATGAAATGCTTCGGCGGCTTGCCGAGATACACGGTGCGCGACTGCGGGCAGTGATAGCGCTTGAAGCAGCCGGCGATTTCGAAGAACGTGCCGGCGTCCCTCACAAACGGCGTGTCGTCCCACGTCAGATGCGGCGCGGCGGCGTCCGCGCCGGTCGGCAGCAAAGGCACGATCGCCGGATAGTCGCCGCCGTGGCCGTCGACACCCGTAATCCCCGCCGAGTAAATCTCGGCAACCAGATCGTTCTTGCGCATGCCGGGCTCGATACGCTCGACGATATGCGCATGCATCTTCTCGACGATGCGAGCGGCGACCCGCATGTATTCGATCTCGCGCGGCGACTTCACCGCGCGTTGCCAGTTGACCAGCGCGGTCGCATCGCGCCACTGCGCTTTCGGCAGGTGGGCGACGAGCGAACGATAGGCGGCGGCGCTGAAATAGTAGTTGTCCATTTCCACGCCGATCTTCAGCGCGCCCCAGCCACGCGACTCGATGACTTCACGCGCAAGATAGTCCATCGGATGACGCTCGGCGGACTGCACGTAATGATCCGGATAACCGATGATCTGCTCGTGTTGCATGAACACCGTGCGCTTCGCGCCATTGGCGTCCTGGCCGCGGCCGAACCATACCGGCTCGCCGTCGAGCGCCAGCAGCACGCATTGATGCACATAGAAAGACCAGCCGTCGTAACCGGTCAGCCACGCCATGTTGGTCGGGTCCGACACGATCAGCAATTCGATCCCCGCCGCCTGCATCGCCTTGCGCGTTTTGCCGATACGTGCGGCGTATTCGGCCCTCTCGAACGGCAAACGCACGACCGGCGCTTGTGCGCTCACGCCCGCCTTTCGTTCCAGTTGTGTTGTCTCAGACATCGTGCCCTCTCAGCGCTTCACATCGTTGCGAAAAATCGTTCCTGCGCCCGCGGCGCGCGCACGCTGCAAGGCGAGCGCCGCGATCGCGGTGTCCTGCGCGCCGGTGCCGGTCAGGTCGCAGATCGTCACGTCCGAATCATCGGCGCGGCCCACGGCCTGTTCCGCGATCACCTGGCCCAGTTCGGTCACGGCGGCATCGGCGCGCATCGTGCCGGCATTCAGCGCATGATGCAGTTCGCCCAAGACACGCGTTTGCTGCGCGCGGTCGCAGATATAGCGCGCCGCCGCCAACGCGGCCGGCGCGATTTCGTTCTTGTGTTCGGCGTCCGAACCCATTGCCGTAACGTGCAAACCTGAATGCAGGTGTGCGGCTTCGATCAACGGCGTGCGGCTCGGCGTCGTGGTGATGGCCACATCCGCTTCGGCCAATGCGTGATGAACATCGCGCGCGACCTCGCATGGCACGCCCAGCGATGCGGTCATCTCTTCAGCGAAACGCTGCGCATTGGCAGGATTGCGCGCCCAAACGCGCACGCGTTCGACGTGCCGCACGAGCATCAACGCCTGCAACTGCAAACGCGCCTGTTCGCCTGCGCCGAGCACCGCGACTTGCGGCGTGTGCTGTTTGGCGAGCCAGCGCGCGGCGACCGCACCCGCGGCCGCGGTACGCACCGCCGTTAGATAGCCGTTGTCGAGCAGCACCGCCTCGGTCAAACCTGTCTTCGCCGAGAGCACCAGCATCAGCCCGTTAAGGCTCGGCAAACCGAGCGCCGGATTATTGAAGAAGCCGGGGCTCACCTTGATGGCGAAACTATCGAAGCGCGGCAGGTAGGCGGTTTTCACGTCGACTTCGCCGTTGTGTTCGGGCAGATCGAGCCGCAGGATCGGCGGCATCGCGACGGCCTCAGTGGCGAGGGCGAGAAAGGCCGATTCCACCTGATCGATCGCGGCACGATCGAGCGGCACGAGTTCGCGAAGCTGCGCTTCGCCAAGGAGCGTGATCGAGGTCATAGAGGATTGCGCGAGTCGGATTGCATCGGCGTGGATTCGACGATGCGGTGATGCAGATTCATATCGATGTTGGCGCCCGTCACGATCAGCACGAGCGGGCCGCGTTTAACGCGTTCGGCCGGCAGCGCGCCGTCGAGCAGCGCGGCGATTCCCACCGCCGCCGCGCCTTCCACGACGAGCCGCTCGTACCGGTAAGCGTGGACGATGCCACGCGCGATCGACGCCTCGCCGAGCAGCACCGTCTCGTCGATCAGGTCGCGCGTGAGCGCATACGTATAGCGGTTTTCGAGTCCGATGCCGCCGCCGAGCGAATCGGCGAGCGTTTCGACTTCGTCCACGAGCACGGGCCGGCCGGCCGCGAGACTCGCGTGCATCGCGGCGCCGCGCTCCATCGTCACGCCGGTCAGGCCGATCGCGCGATTCACGTTTTTGGCGGCAAATGCGACGCCTGCAAAGAGGCCGCCGCCGGATAACGGCACGACGACGTTCGCGACGTCTGGCAACGCTTCGACGATTTCGAGTCCAATCGTCGCCTGGCCGGCGATCACGTGCGGATCGTCGAACGGCGGCACATACGCGAAACCTTCCTCGCGAACGAGCCGTAGCGCCTCGTGTTCCGCATCGTCCTGGCTGTTGCCGACAATGCGCACTTGCGCGCCGAGCGCCCGCACCGCCTCCACCTTGTTGCCCGGCACGAGCGCCGACATGCACACAGTCGCGTCGATCCCCAGCGCGCGCGCCGCATGCGCAACGGCGCGGCCGTGATTGCCCGTGGATGCGGTGACGACCTTGCGGCAGCCTTGTTCGGCGAGACGCGCGAGCGCGTTGGTCGCGCCGCGCAGTTTGAAACTGCCGGTGGGCTGCACGGTTTCGAGCTTGAGAAAGACCGGCGTGCCGGCGGCTGCCGACAGCGTCTGCGATTCGATCAGCGGCGTGCGAACGACGCGCCCCTCGATACGGCGGCGCGCGCGGTAGACATCGGCTAGCGACAGGACGGACATGAACTCGGCCTTGCACGAAAGGATTCGGTTCCGATGCCGTCGCGCCTGCGCTATTGCGCTGGTTGCGGCCGCATCGTCTTCAATGCAGGCCAGTCTAATGTTCTAAAAATGGATTTCTATTGTCCTAGTTCATTTCGCTCACGCCGCGTCCGCTCACGTGAAATCATGCACCTGCGGATACTGCTCGAACACGTCGCGCATGATTTCCAGCGCGCCTTTATAAGTCTCTTCGCTCACTTCGGCGCCCACGCAAACGCGCACCGCATTCGGCCGGTCCGCGCCGCGCACGAGAAAAGGATCGGGCGAGGTCACCGCGATATCGCGGTTGCGCAGTTCTCTGACCAGCCTATCCGCCTGCCAATGGTCCGGCACGCGCAACCACGCGGACAACGCCTGCGGATGCGCGCCGAGCACGTAGCTGCCGAGCGTCTGCTGCAATTGCGCCTGACGCCGGCCCAAACGTTCGCGTTGTATCTGCACGAGACGTTCGGCCGTGCCGTCGACGATCCAGCGTGTCGCCACTTCGGCCATCGGCGAGGTCGCCATCCAGCTGCTCACGCGCAGCACGCTTTCGGCGCGCAGCGCGAGCCGCCGCGGCGTAGTCAGATAGCCGATGCGCAAACCCGTCAGCACCGATTTCGTCATGCTCGTGCAGTAGAACGACAACTCCGGGATCAGGCTCGATATCGGCGTGGCGGCTTTGGCGGGCAAAGGGCCGTAGACATCGTCCTCGATCACGTACACGCCGTAGCGTTCGGCGATGCGCGCGATCGCGCGGCGCCGCGAATCCGGCATCATCGCGACGGTGGGATTGTTCAGCGTGGGCGTGCAGACGAGCGCAGTGATGCGCTCGCTGTCGCACATCTCCTCGAAGTGTTCGGGATGAATGCCGTACTCGTCGATCTCCAGGCCTTTCAGCGTGAATCCCAGTACATTCGCGGAGCCGATCACGCCATGGTCGGTCAGGCTTTCGCACAGCACCGTGTCGCCAGGGCCAACCAGCGAAGCCAGCGCCAGGAAGATGCCGTGCGCGGCGCCGTTCGTCACGAGCAGCGTGTCCAGCGAGGCGGGCATGCCCAACGACGCGAGCCACGCAATCCCCGCCTGCCGATGGTGCTCGAAGCCGGCAATCGGCCGGAACGCGCGAATCCACGGTTGGTCGTCGAGTGTGGAGAGCGTCGCGCATACCTTGCGCCACATGGCGTCGTGCTCCGGCGTATGCACGATGCGCGCGATCGAGAAGTCGACCACCGAGCGCTCGGCCGTATCAAGCATGTAGCTCGACATGGTTTCGGTCACGCGCGCCGCCACGAAACTGCCGCGCCCCACTTCACAGCGGATCAGCCCCTGGCGTTCCAACTCTTTATAGGCATTGGTCACCGTCTGCACGCTGATCGCCAATTCAGCGGCGACGTCGCGCTGCGGCGGCAGCCGCGCGCCCGCGGGTAACGACGCGCTCTCGATGTCGCCCGCAATCGCCTTCACCAGCCGTTTATATTTCGACTCCACGCCATGCACCGCACGCACGGCCTCCCGCCACTGCTCGATCACCGCTGCCCTCCACCGTTCTAAGCCCGCCTTTATCTGCTTCCACTTCAATAGTGCGGCCAAACGATACGGGAAAATTATTGTCCTAGAGCAATCGCAAACAAAAAAATGGCTTTGTATGCTGCGTTCATGGGTACGACGCCATGCAAGTAAATCGCAGGCAACGCAGGCCCTTTCGGTTGCCGCGCGGCATGATGCAGCGCGGCATTCACCACGCCACACAACGGGATCGATATGAAAGCGAAGCGCACTTCAGGACTGCTGGGAGCCCTCTGCGTCGCGGCAGCGACTCTGACGATGCAGGCGCAATATGCGTCGGCGGAAACGACGTTGCAGCGCATCCAGCGCACCGGGGAAGTGCGCATCGGCTATGCGAACGAAGCGCCGTTTGCCTACACGACGCCCGACGGCAAGGTGACCGGCGAATCGCCGGAGATCGCCCGCAAGATTTTCTCCAAGATGGGCGTCAAGAAAGTGGACGGCGTGCTGACCGAATGGGGTTCGCTGATTCCAGGCCTGCGCGCGGGCCGTTTCGATGTGATCGCGGCCGGTATGTACATCACGCCGGAGCGCTGCAAACAGGTCGCGTTCGCCAATCCGCAATACCAGATTCAGGACACGCTGCTGGTGTTGAAAGGCAATCCGAAGAATCTGCATTCTTACACCGATATCGGCAAACAGTCTGACGTGAAGCTCGCCGTCATGGCCGGCGCGGTGGAGCTCGCCAATTCGCGCGATGCGGGCGTGAAGGATGCCCAGATCATGCAGGTGCCCGATACCACCGCGCAATTGCAGGCCGTGCGCGCACGCCGCGCCGACGCGGCGGCCGGCACGGCGCTGACGATGAAGGGCCTTGCCGCGAAAGCCTCCGACCAGGTCGAGACCGTCGCCAGGTTCACGGACGATCCGAAGCACATCGGCTACGGCGCGCTCGCGTTCCGTCCCGAGGACACCGATCTGCGCGATGCGGTCAATCAGCAATTGCACGCATGGCTCGGCACGCCCGATCATCTGGAAACCGTTGCGCCGTTCGGTTTCGACAAAACGAATCTGACGACGCGTACCGCTGCCGAGATTTGCGGCAAGTAATTGCGAACTGAGCGCGAACTGAGCGCGAACTCAGCCTGAAGTCCGCACGCGCCGGCACGCGCCGGCCGTGAAGCTCTCCCAGGCGCGTGCAACCGCACACGCCGTCATGCAAGCGAGGAACCGCCATGCGTGAACTGTTTCCCCTGTTGCTCCAGGGCACGCTCGTGACGATCGAGATCGCCGCCTGCGCGACCGTGCTCGCCATCGTCATGGCGTTTGTCGCGACCGCCGCCAAGCTCGCGACGTGGACGCCGTTGCGCTGGATCGGCAATGCGTACGTCGAGATTTTTCGCGGCACCTCGTTGCTCGTGCAACTGTTCTGGTTTTTCTTCGTGCTGCCTCTGCCGCCGTTTCGCGTCGAGATGACGCCATTTACGGTGGCGATCGTCGGGCTGGGTCTGCACTATGGCGCCTACGGCTCGGAAATCCTGCGCGGCGCGTTGCGTTCGGTGCCGGGCGGCCAGTTCGAGGCGGCGCTCGCGCTCAACATGTCGCCGCTCGCCAGAATGCGCCGCATCATCCTGCCGCAAGCGATGATCAATGCGTTGCCGCCCGCCACCAACCTGATGATCGAATTGCTCAAGGGCACGTCGCTGGTATCGCTGATCACACTGTCGGATCTCACGTTTCGCGCCCGCCAACTCGACGAGGCGACCTTCAAGACCGCGGAGATCTTCGCGCTCACGCTGGTCATCTACTTCGTGCTCGCGCAGATTCTCGTCGCGCTGATGCGGCATTTCGAGCGCCGCGTGAGTCACGGCATCATTCAGAGGGCCGTCCGATGAACAGCTTTTTCGATCTTCATTACGCGGAGCAGATTCTGCCGGCGCTGCTGCGCGCGTCGATGTACACGATCTTCATCACGCTGATCGGTTTTGCGATCGCGCTGGTGCTGGGCCTCGTGCTGGCTGTGCTGCGGCGCAGCCCGATCAAACCGCTTGCGCGGACTGTCGGGTTCATCGTCGAATTCATTCGCAGCACGCCGTTGCTGATTCAGGTGTATGTGCTGTTCTATGTGCTGCCGGTGTACGGCATCACGATGTCGGCGCTGACCGCGGGCACCGTCGGGATCGCGCTGCACTATGCGTGCTACACGTCCGAGGTGTATCGCGCCGGTCTGAACGGCGTGGCGCGCGGCCAGTGGGAAGCGGCGTGCGCGCTGTCGTTGTCGCCGTGGCGCACCTATAGCGGCGTGATTCTTCCGCAGGCGATTCGTCCCGTGATTCCGGCGCTCGGCAATTATCTGGTGGCGATGTTCAAGGACACGCCGGTGCTGTCCGCGATCACCGTGGTCGAATTGATGCAGCAGGCGAAAAACATCGGTTCGGAGACGTTTCGCTACCTCGAACCGATCACGCTCGCGGGCATCTTCTTCCTGCTCATCAGCGTGAGTTTCGCGCACCTCGTGCGGCGGCTCGAATCCAGTCTGAGGCTGCCATGACCGTGAAGACCGACCTCGACCTCACTACCTCGCCGCATTCGGACCTATCCGTGGAGAAACAGATGAAACGAGACGATCCCGCCTCAGTACTTGACCCGCAGGCCGGCACCCAGGGCGAGCCGATGGTGCGCTTTGCCGGCGTGACGAAGCGTTACGGCGCGCTGACGGTGCTCGACGCGCTCGATCTGGAAATCGGCCGTAACGAGAAGGTCGCGATCATCGGCCCGAGCGGTTCGGGCAAATCGACGCTATTGCGCGTGCTGATGACGCTCGACCCGCTGACCGACGGCATGATCGAAGTGGACGGCGAACCGCTCACGCACATGCGCAAGAACGGCGTGCTGGTGCCCGCCTCGTTGAAGCATTTGCGGCGGGTGCGCAGCAAGATCGGCATGGTGTTTCAGAGCTTCAACCTGTTTCCGCATATGACCGCGCTCGCCAACACGATCGAAGCGCCCATGCAGGTGTTGGGGCTCTCGCGCAAGGAAGCCACCGAGCGCGCGCGCGATCTGCTGTCGCTGGTCGGGCTCGAGGACAAATGCAATCACTATCCGTCGCAGCTATCCGGTGGTCAGCAGCAGCGTGTGGCGATTGCGCGGGCGCTGGCAATGCGTCCGAAAGTGATGCTGTTCGACGAGGTGACGTCCGCGCTCGATCCCGAGCTGTGCGGCGAAGTGCTGAACGTGATCCGGCGACTCGGCAGCGAACACAATCTGACGATGCTGATGGTCACGCATCAAATGGGTTTCGCGCGCGAATTCGCGGACCGTGTGTGCTTTTTCTCGCAAGGCAAGATCATCGAGCAGGGGCCGCCGCAGCAATTCTTCTCGGCGCCTCAACATGAACGTACGCAGCAGTTCTTGAGGGCGGTGAAGGAAGCGGTTTGATCCAGATTCTCGCCGAGCCCGCGATGGGGCGTCGAAGGTGCTAAAAGGCGCTGTGGGGACGACGCCCGCGCCGATCATTCACGCGCGGCCACGGGTGCCGCGCGCGATTTCATCGCCGGCGCCGTGCGGCAAGCGCGCGGTCACCGGAATCGACATGAACGAGAATAGGCCGACCGCGAGGAACGCGGGCCAGAAGTCGGAGAACACGATCGTCGAATGGCCCTGCACGTCGTGCGAAATCTGCAGCACGATGCCCGCGATCGTCACACCGAGTCCCAACGAAATCTGCTGGATCACGCTCGCGACACTCGTGGCGCGGCCGATGTCGCGGCTCGGAATGTCCGCATACGCCAGCGAATTCAGCGACGTGAATTGCAGCGACGGAAAGAAGCCGCCGAACAGTACGACGCACCAGATCAACCAATGCGGCGTACCGGGGAAGAACAGGCCGTAGACCGCGATGGCGAGGCCCGCGCAGCCCGCGTTGAACATCAGCACCGTGCGAAAGCCAAAGCGCCAGAGAATGCGCGACGCCGCCGCCTTCATGAAGATCGACCCGAACGCGGACGCGCACGTAATCGACCCCGACACGAACGCGCTCATGCCCAAACCTTCCTGCAACGCGAGCGGCAACAGAAACGGCACGGCGCCGAGGCCAATACGAAACAGCGAGCCGCCCGCCACGCTCGCGTGAAAACTCGGAATGCGCAAGAGACGCAGATCAAGCACCGGCAATTCGACGCGGCTCGCGTAGAGCGCGTAAATCGCCAGCAGCAGCACGCCGATCACGCACATGCCGATCGATACCGTGTTCGACACCAGTCCGCTGCCGACCAGCGAGAGTCCCAGCATGAACAGCGACGCGCCGCTTGCGGACAACACGAAGCCGGTCCAGTCGAGGCGGCCGGGATGTGCTTCGCGCACGTTGGCGATGTGCTTGTTCGCGAGCCAGATGCCGAGCAGGCCAATGGGAATGTTGATGAAGAAGATCAGGCGCCAGTGCAGATAGGTCGTGATGAAGCCGCCGAGCGGCGGCCCGACCACCGGCCCGAGCAAGGCCGGCACCGTCAGATAGTTGACCGCGCGTATAAAGTCGGACTTCGGCACCGAACGGAAAATGATGATGCGCCCAACCGGCACCATCATCGCGCCGCCGATGCCTTGCACGAAGCGCGCAACCACGAACGTGCCGAGCGACGTGGAGGCCGCGCACATCAGCGAGCCGGCCATGAAGATGCCGATGGCCGTGCGAAACACCGTGCGTGAACCAAAGCGGTCGGCAACCCAGCCGCAGATCGGAATGAAGACGCCGAGGCCGATGACATACGCGGTGACGGCCAGCTTGAGGGTGATGGGGTCCTGACCGAGATCGCGTGCCAGAACCGGCAGCGACGTCACGATGACCGTGCCGTCCACGTTTTCCATGAACATCGCGCATGCGACGATCAGCGGAACAATGAAAGTGCCTAAAGCGAGAGGCATTGGCATGACGACGGGTTGCAAGGCCGTCGGTGTAAAGCCGCGATTATCGCATCGCAGTCGCAACATATGTTGCTGAACGAGGCCTTCCGTACGCTAGCTTATGCCGCATGTTCACCGCGCGCCCGATGGTTGAGCGCGCAACGAAGCTTGAAAGACGAGAAGAAGATCGAAACGATGGTGAGCCGGCACGCGGCCGGCTCACGCTGCCATACGGCAGCAGGAATGCTTCGCTCAGAAGGGAGCTTTAACGCGACGCGCTGACCAGCGGTTGCAACTGCGGCAGGATCTCGGCGTTCGCACGCGCGACATCGTTCGGGAAGTCGATTTCGATCCAGGGCGCGCCGGTCACGTCGGCGGTATCGAACACCTGGCTGCGTTCGAGCAGCAGGTCGCGCACCGCTTCTTCGTGCGGCATGTTCGCACGGCCGCTGTCCACGTAGCCGGCCACGATCTGCGCAAAACGTTGCGCGGTTTCCTCGCGGAAGCGGAAGAATCCGACCGATTCGCCGATGGTGTCGTACTCGAGATTGACAGCGAGCTGCTTGCGCAATTCGACCGGCACGCCGTCTTTCAGGCACAGCTTGACGGGTTCGTCGCCGGCTTCGAAATCGCGGTCGATCAACAGGCGGTTGACCGTCTCGCCGGCCACCAGCGCGTTCAGAATGCGTTCGTCGTAGAGCACGTCGGCGTCCATCAGCAGCACGTCGCCGCCGCGCGTCAGCGCGTCGGCCACCGTGTGCACCGTCAGCACACTGCCCAGGTCGAAACGCGTGTTCAGCACGGTTTCCACCTTGTGCGGCCAGTTGATGCGCTCCAGTTCCGCCTGCACCGATTCCGGCTGAAAACCGAGCGCCAGCACGACGTCCGTCACGCCGGCGGTTTCGAGCATTTGCAGATGCCGTTCGAGCAGGCTCATGCCGTCGAACTGCAACAGACACTTCGGGAACTGGGCTTCCGGCGGTTGCTGGAGACGCAGGCCGAGGCCCGCCGCGAGGATGATGGCACGCATGCGCGGTCCTTTGAAAAAAAACGGATTAATCGACAACCGGCACGCGCCCCATGGCGCGCCGCCGCTGCCAGCTTCGTTCGCTGAAGTGCAAAACCAGCAGACCCGGCAAGCCTAGCAGGATTTCACGCGCGCGCTTGCTGAGCGACAACGCCAGCGCCGCGTCCGGCGGCAAACCGACCAGCGGCGCAAGCAGCAGATAGCCGCCCTCCTGCACGCCGAGCGAGCCCGGAATCATGAACGCCGCGCCGCGAATCGCTTGCCCCAGGCTTTCGAGCAACAGTGCGTCGACCCAGTCGACCGGATGGCCGAGAAAGCGCAGCGCGAGCCACACCTCGACCGTGCCGACGATCCAGCCCGCCAGGCTCAACGCGAAGCTGACCGCCACGCGGCCGCGCTCGCGGTACATGGCCTGCACGGCGGCGTCGACGGCTTCGGCACGGTTCATCAGCGCGGACCAGTCGCGCTTGCCGAACACCTTCGAGACCACGCCGAGCAGCCGGCCGAACATGCCGCGCCGTTGTGCAAAGTAGAAGCCGATGATCATCGCGGCCAACACGCCGGTGGCGATCAGCGTTGCGGTTCGCAGATCGTGCAGCGCGCCGTGCGCGGCGTAGGCGCCGAACAGCAGCAGCCCGAGCAGCGCGAAGATGATTTGCGCGAGCGCTTGCGCGGTGGTGCTGACGGTGATCGCGGCGGCGGCATCGCGCATGCGCATGCCGCGCTGCGACAGTTGCCGCACCATCACGACGGGCCCGCCGATCTGGCCGGCCGGCAGCAGGCTGTTCACCGATTCGCCGATCCAGCGCGCGAACAGCGCGTCGCGCAGCGACAGATCGTGATGCACGCCGTCGCGATGCCGTTGAAACAGCACCGAGATCGCGCCGGCGTCGAGCGCGAGCGGCACGAGGTGGAACGCCGCGACGAGCGCCAGGCCCCAGCCAGCCGCAAGCAGCGTCGAGGCGACCGAACCGAAACCCTGCCACGCGAGCAGGCCGACGAACAGCGCCGTCCCGATCGACAGCAGAATCAGCGCCGCGCGAGTCATGCGCGGTCCTTGCGGCGGTGTGTCATCTGACGGAAAACCTGGCGGAAGCCGAAGTACGCGATCGCGTCCTTCATGTTCGAGATGAAACGGCGCCACGGGCGCATGTTCGCGTCGGTGACGTATTCGAAGGTGAGTGACACGCGCATTTCGTTCGCGCCGGCCGGCGTGACGCGATGACGCAGCTTGTCGCCGTCGAAAAACACGAGGCCGCCCGGCGGAATCTGCACCGAACCCGGCTGATCCGACACGTCCGGATTGCGCGTGTGCAGCTCGTAGTCGAGGCGGCACGACGATTCGTCGATCACGCCGAGCAGCAGCGTGTAACGGCGGCCGTCGTAGTACGAAGTGTCGTAGTGCCAGCCGATATGGTCGCCCGGCCGCGTGTAGTAGTACAGCGCATACGCGTGCGGGTCGTCGGCGGGCGAAAGCTGCAGCTTGTCGCCGCTCAGTTGCTCGAGCCAGCCGGTCAGTTCCTTCGAGCGATACAGCTCCGCGATGAACGGCGCGAGGCGGTCGATCGTATGACGGCTTACGCTGCCGCCCTGCTTGTGGCCCGGCAAATAATTGCGGTTCACTTCATCGAGAAGGCCGCGCGCGCTCCGAATGAGCTCGGCGGTGACCTCGGGCGCGAGAAAGTCTTCCAGATAAAGGAAGGCGCCCTGATCGGCGAACTGCTTGCGCAGGCGCGGCGTATCGAACGCGTGCGTACGGCTTGCGACCGCACGGTCGGCATGGGGTGCCGGCGCGGCCGGCGATGAAGCCGGGGAACGTTCAACTGAAATTGGCGCGATCACGTCGTCTTCGGCGTGCGTACTCATTCACTTAGCCCACATTTGACTGTTTTCGGAAGCCGCTGGCGGCGCCGGCTGCGTCGGCCGGGAGAGCGGCGCGGCGCGCCACGCGCCAGTAATCGACCACCACCCAGACGGCGAAGAGCGGCGCGCCGATCGATGCGACCACGACGAAGGGCATCACGACGCTCGTCAGCGTAACGAGCGGCAGCAGATACAGCACGTCTTCGGTTTCGAAGCCGCCGACCGATGCCTGTTTCGTGCCCGCCTTGCCTGCCATCTCCTCGATGCGCATACGCAGGAAGAAAATCACCGCGACGGCAACGCCGGCCACGGCGCCGAGCCAGCCGGGCCACACCATCAAGCCGCCGATTTGCGTGGCGCCGACGCCGATACCCATGCCGACAAACAACATAATGGTGACGATTGCATCGCTGGCAAGGTCGTAAAAATGACCGATACGGCTCGACTTGCCGCCGATGCGCGCGAGTTCGCCGTCCGTATGATCGACGAAGTTCGACAGCACGATCAGGAAGGCCCCCGTGTTGGCCCATTCGAATCCGCCGCGAGCAAGGCATAGCGCGCCTGCCATGCCGATCAGGAGGCGCAGCGTGGTCAGATGATTCGGCGTGATCCGTGTGCTCACGAGCGGCGTCACGAGCCGGCGGGCGAGCCGCGCGTCCCATGTTTTGGGCGGTGGAACGTTCGTTGGAGTTTGGGGTTGCGAATTCATAACCCGGAAATATATACGGGATCGTGAAATATTGCTTTCTTCCCGTATGTTTCTTTGACGTTCGTTCGTTACCGCTTCGTGTCCGCCGCGAAGCAAGATTTGCCGAACCGGGATAAAGTGCGAATCCAGTTGCGCCCGCCATGCTGATCGCTTCGATTCGCAACGCTCCCGCGGATCCCGGCATCCATGCGCCGCCCGTTGTGAATACACTACATCGAATATGGGTCGCCGTTCACGCTCATGAAACGTTTTTTTTCTTCCGTGCTTCTTGCACTAGCCGCCGCGCTGCCGCTCACCGGTTACGCCACCGTCCTCGACACGCCGCTCGCCTGCAACGAGAGCGGTCATCAGTTCATCGCCGATCTCGCGGAGCGGCAGGCAATCGATCCCAAGCCGTCGCGCGTGGAAAGCAATTCGATCAATGCATTTTCTCCGGCGTCGGGCGCCGATCTGACCGCGTTCGGTTTTCATGTGTTCGCGGTGGTCGGCTACGAAAAAGACGACCCGATATTCCGGGTCGGAGATGGCGAACCGGTCGCTAGCTCCGCCTATGGCGTCGTGGTGTTCGGCAGCGAATCCAAGGTACGGAACGCCGTAGCCGGGACCGGCAGCACGGCGATCGTGCATCGCGTCGCGCCGCTTGTGACGGCGATCTTTTGTAAGCGGAGTTGAGGCGGCGGCCGCGACGTTTGCACGGGGACATCACAAATTATCGTGAGATTCCCCCTCGGTGGCTCCTCAGCCGGATGGCCTATGGCGCGCAGATGCCGCGCCGCTCGCCCTTACAGCTTGATCCCCGCCGGATCCGCCGTCAGATACCCCACCGTCGCGCCGAAGCGGTCCTTGTAGTTCGCCCGCACCAGCGGATCGAGCGTCGATTGGACCTTGTCGTGCAACGGACTTTCCCAATCGCCGACGTGCTGGAAGTTGCTCATCACGTAAGTCCAGCCGTTGATTTCGTCGACCGCATGCAGGCCCGTCGACTCCGCGCCCGCCGGGCACGACAGCACGCGCGAGAGCGTCTTCGTGTCGACGTTGTACGCCCACAGGAAGTTGTTCACGTGCATGCCGCTGTCCTCGCCGATAAACAGCGTGCGCAGTTTTTCCGAGAACTTGAGGTTGTCCGGATTCGCAATGCGGTCCGGGTTCGCGGTGTTGCCGAGCGCGTCGGCAGCAGCGAGATCCTCGCCGACCAGCGCCGCGGGCGCGGCCATGTCCGCCGGCACCCACTCGCTATTGATCGCGCCGCCGCTGCGGTCCAGCTGGCCGCCCTTCATGTTCAGCGCGTAAACAGCGCCGGCGCTGATGGTTTTGTCGACGGCGACATCGGTCGAGGCGGCATTGCCGCGCACCATCGATTTCTCGACGCGCGACATCGCGGAATACAGCACCTTGTCCTTGATATTGACCGTCGTGCCTTCGAGTTTGGTGAAGCCCATGCTGCCGCCGGCGAGCGCCGCATAGCGGTGCGTTTCGAGGAACGTCGCCGCCTTGTTCATGCCCGGCTTGATGCGCACCCAGTTGAAGGTGCCGTTGTAGTTGATCTTCGTGTACGTCGTATCGAGCGGGTCCTTGGTCGCGACGTCCATGATGTCGGCCGCGGTCAGCTGATTGGCGAGGGCCTCGATCTCGCCGCTGCTCGCGTGGCCCAGGTTGATCCACGAGAGCGTCGCCGCGCCCGCGCCGCTCGAGGACACCTGCGTCCACTTCGCGACATACAGCGTGCCCGCAGACAGATCGGCTTCGCGATCCGCGATGAACATGAAGAGGCCGCCGTTGGTCGCGTCGTCGCCCATCAGCACGGTGCGCTTGTCCGGCATCACCTGAATCAGTTCGTGCGAGATGCGGCCGAGGCAGTAGTGCTTCCTGATCGTGCCGGTGCCGTCCGGATTCACGGTCACTTCCGGCAGATGTCCATAGTGATACGGGTTCGCGGTCGTTTCGTTGCCGTACAGACTGCGGCTGAAGCCCTTGAACTGGGTATTGGCGGCGATCGTCGCCGCGTCCGGTTCGTACTCTTCGCTCGACAGATGCGTGTTCCACGGCGACAGGCTCGCGCCGCAGGTGATCCACAAGCCATGCGCCGCCGACGTATCGACGTTGTGATAGCCCACCAGCGTCAGCTTGCCGGTAGCCGGCTCCTGGTCGAGCGTCAGCACGGCGATCGGCGACGGCAGTTGACCGTACATCGACTTCAGGCTCTGGTCGCGCGTCGCGTATTCGAACTGCACGACCGCGAATACCGCGTTACCCTTCAGACCCTTCACCGTCGGATTGTCGAGGCGAATCAGCGAACTGCCGTCCGGGCAATCCGAATAGAACTGGCGTTCCTTACCCGCGACCGACGTATCGATGATCGGCTGATTGTTGATGTCGAAATAGCCGCCGGCCAGGATCGTGCCGCCCTTGATGTTCGGCACGCTGTCGCCGGTGATGAAAAACGGCTGATAGGCGAGCTTGAAGGTGCGGCTGCTGCCGTCGCTCAATTGCACGGTGAGGGTCGAGCCGACCGTGGTTTTCGCCATCGCGGCGGGATCGGCGAGCGTGGGCGCGGCCATGCCGTTGAACGCTGCCGAGGCGAAGTTGGCTACCGGTTTGACCGGCGTCGCCAGGTCGTCGGTGCCGCCGCACGCGGTGAGCATCGACGCCGTGGCGAGGCCGCCTAACGGCAGCATCGGTACACCGGCGAGTAGTTTCAGGGCTTTACGGCGGGAAAGATCGAGCGGCTCTGCCATGTTGTCGTGATCCAGGGTTGCGATAGCGTGGGGGAATGCACAGCCGGCACGCACTCAAAACCGTATGGTTCACGCTCGCGCCGCTATGACGCGAGGATTCTATGAAGTGAATGTGAAAGTATATTGACAGCTTTCGGTAATATTTGGATTAGCCTTTCGTTTGCCACTAGTTAGCCGCCAGTTAGCCTTGGTTAGCTGAACCGTGGCGCCTCACTTCTAACCCGGACGGCGAAATCCGTTTTCGACCCAAGCCGCCGCACTCGCCTTGCTGAGCTTGAAGTTCGGCGCAACCTGCACTTGCGCGAGCTGTTCACCGAAGGTGTCGAGCGCGGTCAGCAGCGCATACGGCTCGTCCTCGTCCGGCACGATGTCCAGCGTGACGTCGAGTTCATCATTGCCGTCCGCGGTCGCCACCCGCACTTCTCTATGGAGTTGCGCGCGCAGTTGCTGCTCATGGCGGCGCAGCACTTCGGACGCGGTCTTCACCAGCGTATTGAACGCCGACGTGTCGAGCGGCTTCGGATCTTTCTTGTTGCGGCCCATCGTCCACGGACCGACAAGCGCCGGTTCCGCTTCGCCGTCCTTGATCATTTCAACGGCCCAGCCTTCGTCGTCTTCATTCTTGATGACGCGCGCGGTCCAGCCGTCGTCGCGCCACAGACGCGCTTCGTGCAGCGTTTCGTCCATTCCGGACGAGCCTTCCGTCGTGAAATCAGCGGCGTCGGACGATGGAAGGGGCGTATCGGTCATTGCAGGTTCACTCACGTTCGCGGGGGCGGAAACATATCCAGGACATGCGATTCTACCCGTGCCGCAAGCGCCGGATGCGCTCCTCTGACGAACGGACAAGTCGAGGCGAGCGTTTCGGCAACCGGAATACTCTATTTCGTTATTCGCGGGAACTTATAAATCGATTATAAAAAAGTCGTAAAAAAACGCGGCCCGAAAGCCGCGTATAAAAGATGAAAAAGACAACCCTTGGTCAGAGGGTTAAGCCAATTGAATTGTAGAACCGTAATTAGCCACAATAGGTCACGCTAATCGGAAGACTGCATTGCAGGAAACGCAATGAATGGCAAACACCGCGGCGGCACGCGCTACAACCGGCTGCGTAAGCCGCCCACGCGCAGCGTCGCGAGCCTGCAACACCCCGAAGATTGACAAGGCTGCGGCGAATCCACGCATGAACAGATTTTTTCTTTATTTACCCGCACTTACACAATTCCAATTCGCCATTACCGATTTTAGAATTCATTGTTGCGCCATATGCGATTAAACATCTGCATAGCAGGAATACACTTCGCAGCGGATCGTCAGGCACCCGACGAAATCGGCGGTAAGCACTGGAATGCGATTCTCTATGCACTGTCTCGGAGTTATCTCAACATGAAAAAAACCCTCATCGCAGCAGGCCTCATGGGCGCGTTTGCCATCACCGCTCACGCACAAAGCAGCGTCACGCTGTACGGCACGTTGGACGCAGGTCTCGTGTACTCGAACAACCAGGGCGGCCACAGCAACTGGCAACAAGGCAGCGGTTCCGTGTCGAACACCTACTTCGGCCTGCGCGGCAACGAAGACCTCGGTGGCGGTCTGCACGCGATCTTCACGTTGGAAAGCGGCTTCAACCTGAACAACGGCCAGTTTTCGGAAAACAGCACGATATTCAATCGTCAGGCTTTCGTCGGTCTGCAGAGCGATCAGTACGGCGCGTTGACGCTCGGCCGTCAATACGATTCCGTGGTCGACTACCTTGCGCCGCTGTCCGAAGCGGGCGCGGGCTACGGCAACAACCTGGCCGCTCACCCGTTCGATAACGACAATCTGGACAACTCGTTCTCGATCAAGAACGCCGTGAAATACACGAGCGCGAATTACGCGGGCCTCAAGTTCGGCGGCCTGTACGGCTTCAGCAACTCGGCAGGCCAGTTCTCGAACAACCGCGCCTGGAGCGCCGGCGCCTCGTACAACAACGGCCCGCTGAGCTTCGCCGCGGCTTACCTGCAACTGAACAAGTCCGGCAGCTCCAACCTGAGCGGCGCCGTGTCGCAAGGCGACGGCACCGCGGCGATCGCTGCGGATCTGCAACGCACGTACGGCGCGGGCATCAACTACACGTACGGCCCGGCAACGGCAGGTTTCGTCTACACGCACACGCAGCTGGACGGCATCACCGGGGTGGACGTCGGCGGCACGACGCTGCCTGGCGTGGCAGGCACGAACCTGCATCTGGACAACTACGAAGTGAACGGCCGTTATGCGCTGACGCCGGCATTGAGCCTCGCCGCTGCGTACACGTTCACCGACGGCAAGATGTCCGGTTCGAACGGCTCGGGCGATCCGAAGTGGCACACGGTGTCGCTGCAAGGCGACTACTCGCTGAGCAAGCGTACCGACGTGTATGTGGAAGGCGTGTATCAGCATGCATCCGGCCAACTCGGCAACTTCGGTTCGAACGTGGCGGCAATCAACACGCTGGCGCCGTCGTCGACCGGCAATCAGGTTGCCGCGGCTGTTGGCCTGCGTCACCGTTTCTAAGTTTTACGGGCGCACGTGCTGAGCGGATGTACCGATCCGCTCAGCAGTCAAACCCGCGCGCGGCACGATCGCGCGCGGGTTTTTTCATGGGATTACGTTTCGGCGTAGTGATGGTGACGAGATGGTGACGACGCAAGCGCGCGATGGGTATACTGGGCCCGGCTGCCTTCCTTGCCGCAAGTTCGCTGCGGCCTGAACGGCGGCTTCGTCGCGAAGCATGACGTTGTTTTAAATCGCGTCGCGCTTCGCCCGCGCACCAGGTTCCCGCGCACGACCGGGGACGCCGACGACCAGACCATGAAAAGACTTCTCCTGCCAGTTTCCGCTGCCGCCGTGATGGCTTTGCTCACTGCCTGCGGTTCTTCCAGCGGCCCCTCCGCCCGCGATGCGTCCCAGCCGATGATGTACGTATCTTCGCAGCGAGCCCCCGCTTATATCGCCGATTGCCTCGAAAGCCGCTTGTCGCGTGTGCGTATGTCACGCGTAGGCGGAGCGACCGAGATCGCAATCGGCTCCGATTCGAACAACTCGTACTTCGTCACGCTGACGCCGTTGAACGCCGGCTCTGTCATCAAGGTGATGCATCCCGCGAACGCGCCGGACGATCCGCCGGAACCGGAAATGCGCTTCGACATTGCGCGCTGCGCGACCTGACGTTCGCACCACAGCGCCGCGTTTTGAAGACCACGCCGATACGCCAATTTATATATAGCGTGTCGGCTATTTTTTTATCCGCTCATCTGCGAACATAGCCGCCCTTTGTCTTTTATGCGGCGCGCTGTGCCGCGAGTTCGATGGCATCCAGCAAAGCACATCACGCTACCGGTTTTGCGGCCGGCGTCATCGCGGCGGCCATCGTCGCGCGCATCGGCGGCGGCGGTTCGTTTCATCTCGGCGTGTTGCTGAGTTTCATTGCCGGCGTGGCGGGAAGTACGGCGCCGGACTGGCTCGAGGTGGCGTGGTGGTCGCGGGCGCGGCGGCTGTGGATCACGCATCGCACGATAACGCATTGGGGCGTCGGATGGCTCGCGCTGCTCGCGGTTTCTTACCACTGGCTCGGGCATTCGCTCTATGCCGCGCCGGCGTTCGGCTTCGCTTGCGGCGGGCTGATGCATTTGCTTGCCGATTGGCCGAATCCTTTGGGCGTACCCTGGATCGCCCGACGGCATTCACTCAATCTGTGGAACAGCGGTCACTGCGACCTGATCGTGGTGGGTGCTTCGTGGGCCGCGGCGTGGTTTATCGGGGCGCATGTGTGGCTGCCTGGCGGACAGGCGGCGGCTTTACTGCAGCATCTGAGAATCGGCTAGCGTCACCGCATGGCGGCCGCATAGTTGGCGGGCGTCACGCCCATCAGTCTCACGAACGCCCTCGTCATGTGACTCTGATCGGCGAACCCCGCCGTGGCCGCTGCATCGGCAAGCATCGCGCCACGCGCGATCAACTGCCTCGCGAGCACCACCCGCCGCTGCATCCGGTACGCGTGCGGCGGCAATCCCATCTCATGTGCGAAGCCTCGCAGCAACTGAAAACGGCTCATGCCGGTATCGGCGGCGAGATCGGCAAGCGTCAGGGGTGAAGACGGATCATCATCGATGCGCGCTTTTGCTCGCGCGATCGGCCCCAGTGAATGAGTCGACGGCAAACGTGTCTGGTTCGTCGCATGCGCTCGCACCAGATGCCCAAGCAGTTCGAGCAACGCCTCCTCGCGCACCAGATCGTCCGGCACTTGCGGCGCTTCCACGGAAACCGCGAACAGCCGCTCGAACAGACGTTTCAGCAATGGATCATGCGCCACCGGCTGTGTGAGTTCGAGTTCGCGCGCCGCCGCGCCGGTCAGTTCGCGAGCGACGCTGACCAGCATCGAAGGCTCGAAGTACAACATGCGCCATGCGCGGCCACGCTCGTCGAGCGGACTGCCGTCGTGGACTTCGCCGGGATTGACCATGATCGCGTCATTCGCGCGCGCTTCGACCATTCCGCGCCCGCTCGCCGACCGATGCCCGCCGCTGACGATCACGCCCACACCGAAACGGTCGTGCGAATGACGTGGAAACGCGTGCGCGGTTTGCGCCACCGTCGCTTCGACGCCGGCAATCGCGCAGCGAGGCATGTGAACGCGGCCGCGCACCAACCCGCGCATCACCGGCGCCCCTCGTCGGTACGCTCGCCTTCGCGGACCTTGCCTTGCGACACGCTGCTGCCCGGCGGCACGCTATGCGTGAGCCACACATTGCCGCCGATCACCGAGCCGCGCCCGATCGTCACGCGGCCAAGTATCGTGGCGCCTGCATAAATCACGACATCGTCCTCGACGATCGGATGGCGCGCGTTGCCCTTGATCAGCGCGCCGTCGAGATCCGCGGCAAAGCTCTTTGCGCCGAGCGTCACCGCTTGGTACACACGCACGCGTTCGCCGATGATCGCCGTCTCCCCGATCACCACGCCCGTGCCGTGATCGATGAAAAAGCTCGGCCCAATGGTCGCGCCGGGGTGAATGTCGATGCCGGTTGCCGAGTGCGCAATCTCGTTGATGAAACGCGCCAGCAAGGGCACGCCGAGGCGATGCAACGCGTGCGCGAGGCGGTGGTGCGTCATCGCCCACACGCCGGGATAACAGAGCAGAATTTCGGTGATGTGCTGCGCGGCGGGATCGCCGGTGAAGGCCGCCTGAATGTCACTCACCAGCAGCGCGCGGATGCCCGGCAACTGCGTGCCGAATTCGCGCGCGACTTTGAATGCGCGCTCCTTCAGTTCCGCGTCCGGCGTTTCGCCGAACTCGGGCAAGAATCGCATGGCGCGCCGAATCTGCTCGGCGAGCAAACGCAAGGTGCTCTCGAGCGTGTGGCCGACGTAGTAGTCGACGGTTTCGTCGGTCAGATCGGGAGCGCCGTAGTGCGTGGGGAACAGGGCAGCGCGCAGGCCGGTGACAATATTGACCACCGCTTCACGCGACGGCAGTTCGCGAATGCCGAGCGGATGCCGCGTGCGATGCAATTCTTCGCGCGACGCGCGCAAGTCCGTGACGATCTGTTCGAGACCCCAGTTATGGGAAGGCACGTTAGGCATAAAAGGACAGCGCCGCGCGAGGGCACGGTTCGGAGTGATTGTCCCGAGAGATTACCGCGTTTTGCGGCGGCTCGCGCAGCGCCGCATGCGCACGGCCTCGCATGCCGGAGGCGCTCAGATCGTCACGCTGCTCGCGTCGATCCAGCGCACCGCCCAGTCGCGAGCGTGGGCGATGGCGGCGGCTTCGTCAGGAAAACGCAAGTCTTGAGGGAAAAAACGGTTGGCGACCAGTTCGCCGTCGCTCGATCGGGAGATGACCACATAAGGTTGCCACGTACCATCGACCGCGTGCGCCGGCGCGCAATTCAGCAAATAGCCGCGATGTGTGAATGCAGCATCGAAGTGCATGTGTCACCCGCCCTGACAGCCCCGTAGAATGTTTGAGTAGCGCGGCGCTTGTTGCTGCTTGCCGCCGCTTGTTGCCGATGGTGTGAAACCTACCGGACAAATATAGCCAATGTAACCGCGCTTCGCTCGTCGGAGTAAGATCATACTCTGTAGAAAATACGCGTCCATTAAAAAAAACGAAAAGAATCCCGAACGCAATCGCCATGTGAAATGCCCATCACATGAAACAGCGACGCAAGGTGTGATGAACTTCAGCGCTAAAGCGTTGTGCCGGCCGGAATGGGTTTTGCTGTACTTCGACCATGTCCTCTTCAAGGAGAATGCATGATGAACAGCGATATCAACAAACCAGAGGATACGAACAAGCAACCGCACATCATCGGCCCGCGCACGGCGGAACTGCACAACGATCGCACGCACGACAGCACGGTGGACACCGACGGCAAGAATCTCGAAGCCGCCCGCATCGCCGGCCATAGCCCGATCGCGGTCGATGAAATCACCACGAGCAACGCGACGCTCAGCAACAGCGTGCCCGAGGCACACGACGGCATGGCCGGCTTCGACAGCCGCGTTGGCGGCAATCATCTGCTGTTGGCGCTCGAGCCGGGCTATACGGTCATCGACAAAGGCATGGTCGAGCCGCAGGGCGCCTCTTCGGCCGATCATCAGTTCGACGACCCGCGCCCGGTCGGCAGTCGTGCCGAACGAGGGCGCATTCATTACGCTCTTAATCATCTGCGACCCACGCGCGTTATCGAATTACATCGGGTGAAATAGAAATAAGCGTTCGTTTTTTTGCGAGCGCGTTTGAATTCCGGCGCCTGCTCCGATTAATCAGCGAAATGTTAAACGCGCATCGTTTGAATAATGGTGCGCGCTTGCCGCCGATTAGAAACCGGGGGTTGCAAGACCTGCGCGCGCAAGCGGCTTTTTCTTCCTGCCGGCTGCCCGCACAATCGACTCCACGTTAACCCTCAGCGGAGCAGTCAATGAAAAAGATCGTCGTGATCGGCGCCACCGGCACGCTTGGCCAGGCAGTGAGCACGGAACTCAAGGCGCGCCACGAAGTCATCGAAGCGGGCGCGACGCGCGGCCCGTACCGCGTCGACAGCACCGATCCGGCGAGCATCGAGCAGTTCTTCCGCGGGATCGGCAAGGTGGACGGCGTGGTCACCGCCACCGGCAAGCTGCATTTCGGTCCATTGCCGGACATGAGCATCGAACAGTTCTGGATCGGCCTGCGCGACAAGCTGATGGGCCAGATCAACGTGGTGCTGGCCGCCCAGCAATACGTGAACGACGGCGGCTCATTCACGCTGACGAGCGGCATTGTCGGCGACGAGCCGATTCGCCTGGGCGCGAATGCCACTACCGTCAACATGGCGCTCGAAGGTTTCGTGCGCGGCGCGGCGATCGAGCTGCCGCGCGGCATACGCATCAACGTGGTGAGCCCGACGGTGCTGACCGAATCGCTCGACGCTTATGCGCCCTACTTTCGCGGCTTCGAGCCGGTGACGGCGCAACGCGCGGCGCTGGCCTATGTGCGCAGCGTGGAGGGCGCGCAGACGGGTCGCGTGTATCGCGTGGGGTATTGAGTGCGGTACTAGTGGGGTACCGACGGGGATTCAGCGCTTCTGCTCCTTCACGCGCGACACGATCTGCGTCGGGCTCACGAATTGCAGTGCGATCAGCACCCAGATCAGCGTGATCGCCATGTAGATCATCGCCATCGCATCGATCGATTGCGGTGCGCGCACGCCGGTTGAAAACACAGCGTAGTACAACGCGACCACGAGCGTTTGCGTCGCCGGACCCGCCGTGAAGAACGTCAGTTCGAACATGCCGATGGTGCGCACCAATACCAGCAGCGCGGCCGCGAGCATGCCGGGCACCAGCAGGGGCAGCAGCACGTAGCGGAAATAGCGGAAGGTGTTGGCGCCGAAAATGCGCGCCGCCGCTTCGAGATTGGGATCGATCTGTTCGATGAACGGCGTCATCACCAGAATGACGAACGGCAGTGCCGGCACGAGGTTCGCAAGAATCACGCCGCTCAGCGTGCCGGCAAGGCCGATCTTGTACATCACCGTCGCCATCGGAATGCCGTACGTGACGGGCGGCACCATCAACGGCAGCAGGAAGATCAGCATCGCCGTGCGCTTGCCCGGAAATTGCACGCGGGCAAGCGCGTATGCCGCGGGCACGCCGAGCAGCACCGAGAGCAGCACCACCGCGCCGACCACTTCGACCGTGACCCACAACACGCTCGCCAACTGGAAATCGCTCCACGCCTGCGCATACCAATGCAGCGTAAAGCCTTGCGGCAACAAAGTGCCGAACCAGCGCGTCGCCACCGAATTGACCGCGACGGTTGCGATCAGCAACACCACGTTGACGAGGAAGAACACCATGGCGCCCCACACCAGCACGTGCCAGACGCGACCCGGCACGCCGGCGCGCTGCTTGACGCGCTTGCCGGGCTGACGGGCGCCGTCGTCGTGTTCTTTCGATGCGGACGTGGACCACGAAGGGTGCGCCGCGTGGCGATCGGCAGTCATCAGCCTTTGCCTCCCGTTACCGGACCGCTGTAGAAGAAGCGGCGCGCGCCGAGCATCGCGACGACCACCAGCAACTGCACGAAGCCCATCACCATCGCGATCGCGGAGGCAAGCGAATAGTCGTAGCTTTCGAACGCGGCTTCGGCCGCGGCGATCGACATCACGCGCGTCGGGCCGGCGGGCGCGCCGAGCAGCACCGCCGATGGAAACACCGAAAACGCCTGCACGAACGACAGGCATGCGGCCATCGTCAAACCCGGCACGAGCAGCAGCAAATAGATGCGGCGAAACTGCTGCCACGGACTCGCGCCGAGCGTCGCCGCCGCGCTCGCGAGCGTCGGGTCGATGCCGGTCACGTACGACAGCGTCAGCAGAAACGCGAATGGAAAGCCCGACACGATCAGCGAGATCAGCACGCCCCAGAAGTTATGCGTGAGACGCACTTCGTTCGTATAGAGATGCAAGCCCTGCAACGCTTGCGGAAACCAGCCGTTCGGGCCGAAGTACGTGAGCATGCCGTCGGCAATGAGCACGGTGCCGAGCGTCACCGGAATCACCAGCAAGGTGGTGACGAACTTCTGATAGCGGGAATGGCGGCGCAGCGCAAACGCTACCGGAACCGACACGCCGACGTTGATGAGCGTGGCGGGCACCGCGAGCTTGAGCGTGACGATGATCGTCGGCCACATCGACGTGTCGGTGAAAAACGTCAGATAGTTGGCCCACAGTCCGCCACCGTTCATCGGCTGGAACGACAGCACCAGACCGTACGCGAACGGGTAAATGAACAATGCGACGATGAAGATCAGCGCCGGCGCGACGAGCCACGCTTTGGCGTCGCGCGGCGCGAGCGGCGGCGACAGCGTGGGCGTGTTCATACAACTTCTCCGTCATAGACGAGTGCGCGCGACGGCGGCACGCGCAGACTGATTCGTTCACCCTCTTCGAATTCCCCGCCGACGCGTGCCCACAAATCGCCGAACGCGGTTTTGACACGCAGCAGCGAATCGCGGCCGCCGTATTCGACGGTGGTCACCAGCGCGTCGAAAGCGTTGTCCGCGCCAGGCGCCGCGCGCTCCATATCCTCGGGACGCAGCGCCACGCTCACACGTTTGCTGTCGAAGCCGGCCATCGGCGTGCCGATCAGGCGCACGCCGTTCGCGCTCACCGCGACGCCTTCGCCTTGCGTGCCTTCGAGCATGAATTCGGCCACGTTGCGATAGCCCATGAAACGCGCGACATGCAAATTCTGCGGCCGCGTATAGACCTCTTTCGGCGTGGCGATCTGCTGCACCACGCCCTCTTTCATCACGACGATGCGATCGGCCATGGAAAGCGCTTCGTCCTGATCGTGCGTCACGTAGAGCGTCGCGCGTTCGAGCTGGCTGTGGATGCGGCGAATCTCGGCGCGCATTTCGATGCGCAGTTTCGTATCGAGATTCGACAGCGGTTCGTCCATCAGAATGAGCGGCGGCTCGATCACGATCGCCCGTGCAATCGCCACGCGCTGCTGTTGGCCGCCGGACAATTGTCCGGGCAGCTTGCGTTCATGCCCGACCAGCTGCACGAGTTGCAACGCTTCACGCGCGCGGCGCAGGGTCTCGCTCCTGCCGACGCCGCGCATTTTCAAACCGAAGCCGACGTTATCGAGCACGCTCATGTGCGGAAACAACGCGTAGTTCTGAAACACCATGCCGAAGCCGCGCTTTTCCGGCGGCAACACGTCGATGCGTTTGTCGTCGAGCCAGATGCCGCCGGCGCTCAACGGCTGCAAGCCGGCGATGCAATTGAGCGCCGTCGATTTGCCGCAACCGGAAGGCCCCAGCAACGCGATGAATTCGCCGCGGCGGATGTTCAGGTCGAGCCCTTGCAACGCCGCGATAGCCTGGCCTTCCGCATTCGTGAAACTGCGGCTCACTGAGTCGAGCCGCAACTGCTCAAAGTGATGCTTCATGGCGGTTCCTGGCGATTTCCTGATACGCGTGACGCTCGGCTCGCGACGGCGTGAGCAGACTGAAACACTGACTCCTGCGCGGACTACCTGGTCTTCTGCGCACCGACTTCGGTGTCCCACTTCCTGAATGCCGCGACCATCGCGCTTGCGTTCAGCGGCAAAACATGCGGACGCTCGGCCAGCAGCTTCGCGTACTCCGGCCGGCCGTACTTCTTCAGCACGTCCTGGCTGCGCGCGGGCGCCTGCTCGACAGTCACGCCCTTGATCGCAGGGCCTGGATAGAAGTAACCGTCGTCATAGGTCATGGCCTGCTGCGCCGGCTCGAGCATGAAGTTGATCAGCTTGTAGAGCACGTCGAGCTTTTCCTTCGGCACGCCCTTCGGAATCACCATGAAGTGCGCGTCGTTCACCCACGTCATGTTGTCGAACGCCTGCACGCGAAATTCAGCCGGCACGATGCCGAGCGCGCGTGGATTGATGTCCCACCCCGTCACCGTGACGGTCATGTCGCGCGTGCCCTCGCCGAGTTCTTTCATGACCGCCGAGGTGCCGCCGGGATAGTAAGGAATGCAATCGTTCAGTTGCTTGAGGAAAGCCCACGTCTTGTCCCAGCCGTGAATCGGGTCTTGCGGATCCTTATCGCCGAGCACGTAGGGCAATCCCATCAGGAACGTGCGGCCCGGCCCGGAGTTCGCGGGCCGCGCGTAAATGAGCTTGTCCGGATGCGCCTTGCACCATTGCAGCAGTTGTTCGGGCGTCTTCGGCGGATCGCTGACTTTCGCGGGGTTGTATTCGAGCAGCGGACCGGCCGGCATATACGCGACCTCGAGCCCGTACCCTTGCGCCAGGTCCTGCATCTTGCGCGGACCCGGCGCGTATTTGTCGAGCACGCCGGGAAAAGCCGCCGCGTTGTCCGGCAGCAGTTTCATCCACAGACTTTGTTCGATGCCGGCGGCCAGCGCGTCGGTGCCGGTGAGCACGAGATCGATATCGGAGCGGCCCGCGGCCTGCATCGCCTTGATCTTGCCGGGCAACTGCGGCGCGGGCGCATTCGTGAACGTGATGTTGGCGACGAGGTTCGGGTACTTCGCCTTGAAGGCCTCGAAACCCTTTTGCGTGAGTTGAAGATCGCCGGCCACGTCGACGATATTGAGCGTAACTGGATCGGCCGCGTGCGCGGCGGAGGCGAAAGCGGCGCTCGCCGCGAGACATACGGACACCAGCCTGAGCGTCAACCTGTGTGAAACAGTCATTGCGTCTCCTCGCTTCTTGGTATGGAAGTCCGCCGGTCAGATGCGCTGCGGGCGGTGTCTATCTACCAAAGGAACATAGCGAAGCGGGACTGCCGATGTCAAGCAAATACTCGCGGCCGCGGTTTGCCCGGGAAATCAGGCGCTTTTGGCTGGAATCCTTGTAGCTCAATGGGTTGCGCCCGCCATCCGAGGGCAAACCCGAAGCCTGAGATTGTCGCTGGCAAGTACTTGTCAGGCAAGTCCTCGACGCGCGCCGAGCTCAGCCGCCTTGCGCGCCCTGCGTATTGACGTAAAGCGAATAGAGCCCGTGGCTCGCCGCCATGAACAGCCGGTTGCGATGGCGGCCGCCGAAGCACACATTCGCGCAGCGTTCCGGCAACGCAATGTGGCCGATGGGCTCGCCTTGTGGCGTGAAGACGCGCACGCCGTCGAGCTCCGCCGTGCCCATGCCCCAGCCGCACCACAGATTGCCGTGGACGTCGACGCGAAAGCCGTCCGGCGTGCCGGGGCCGGCGTCGATCAGCACACGGTTGTTCAACAGCGCCGTGCCATTGCCGCCGACATCGAACGCGCGGATCTTGCGCGGCTCGCCACGCGATTCGACGATGTACAGCACCGACTCGTCCGGTGAAAACGCAAGGCCGTTGGGCCCGAGGACGTCGTCGGCGACCACGCTCACCTCACCGGATTGGCCGTCGATGCGGTACACGCATGCCGGCAGTTCCGACTCCTGCCGCTCGCCCTCGTAAAAGCTGTCGATACCGAAGGTCGGATCGGTGAACCAGATCGAGCCATCCGATTTCACGATCACGTCGTTCGGTGAATTGAAGCGCTTGCCGCGATAACGGTCTGCGAGCACGGTAATCGAGCCGTCGTATTCGGTACGCGTGACGCGGCGCGTCAGATGCTCGCAGCTGACGAGGCGCCCCTGACGATCTCGCGTATGGCCGTTCGCATTGTTGGACGGCTGGCGATACGTAGTGACGGTGCCGCTCGGTTCGTCCCAACGCAGGATGCGGTCGTTCGGAATGTCGCTCCACAGCAGATAGCGGCCGTCGCCGAACCAGACCGGTCCCTCCGACCAGCGTGCGCCTTGATACAGACACTCGACGGAAGCGGAGGCAAGGATCAGCGACTTGAAGCGCGGATCGAGCACGCGGATGGACGGATCGGGATAGCGTCGGCTGTTGTCGGTCATGCTTGTGCTTTTGAGTTTCGGAGTTGAGGGCACGGTTATGAATTGGCTCGCGCGAACTGCCGTTCCAACGCGAGCAGTTCCTGCGTGGCGTGCTCGATCTTCGCATGATGTTCGGGCGGCGTCGAACTGAGCAGCGGCAAAATCGGCCCCATGTCAGCGATCTTCGAGAACGTGACCGCGTCGTGCAGCACGCGGATCAGCGAGATGTCGTCGCGCAAGGTTTCGAGCGGCAAGAATGCATCGTAAAGGCGCCGCGCCGTGTCCTGGTCGCCGGTTTTGACGGCGTGCAGCAAGGCCGTGACCATACGCGGCGCGATGCATCCCGAACCCGTCGTCCATGCGGCGAGACCGAACTCGCGCACATGCACGAGCGCCGGCCGCTCGCCCATGCCGGACACTACTTTCGCGGCCGGCACCTGTTGCAGCAGACGGCGCAGATAAGGATCGTCCGCCGGATCGGCTCGGACGATCGCGTATTTCACGGCCAGCAGCGTGCCGCGGTCGATGAGACGCGCCAGCGTGCCGACCTCGACGTAGTCTTCGCTCTTGATATACAGCGTGAGCGGGATGCCCGCCGTGTCGACGATGCGCGTCAGCCCCGCCTCGACGCCCTCGGAAGTCGTAAAACCGGCGAGCGGCAGCACCATTGCCGTCCGGAAACGGGTTTGCGCGAGGATGCGCGCCTGGTCGAGCATCTTCCCGTAGTCGGGGCCGATTGCCGGGATCACGCGCGTGCCTATGCTCGCGGCGTCGGCGAGCAGCTCCAGCAAGTCGCGATATTCGCCGACGGAGACGTGATAAAGGTTCGCGTTGCCGCCATACAGCAAGGTGCGCACGCCGCCCGCTTCGATGTGCCGGATCAGCGCGAGGTTTTGAGCGGCATCGAGTACGTAGTCGGCGCGGCGCGCCAACGGCGGCACGGCCATGACGGAAGCGGCAAATTCGCCGTCGAGAATGGGGGATTCGTTCATGACGCCTCAAACCGGGGAGCGGGTAGTGGCGTTCAAGTTAGCACCGGGCTCGCAAAGTTGTCAAACAACTTGAGCGTTTGAGGAGGATGAACACCCAGGAGTCAGATATGTCGCTTTTGTATGACAATAGCGCTATCGAGGAACCCGCAATGGCCGCAAACCGGCGATGAATCCAGCATGGTGATTGGAGTGGGCATCGCCTGATATCGGAAAGCAGAGTCATTAGATTGAATTGACTAATAACGCAGGCCAATGAAAAAACTTCAAAACGGCTGCCACGAAGAATTACCTGCCTTTGCCCGGTTTGCGAACGTTGGGGGGCCGGGAAATTACGTATAGGGAGCGAGTCATTCGCTTCACAGCCGAACCTCGCTACGTCTTTTGGGAACATTGCGGCTGGCTTTGCGAAGTAATTTTTAGTGTTAGATTGTGAAGATAAAACAGCCGGACGGAATACCGTACCGCAATTAACCGCAACGGGATGTTGCGAGCCTGAGAGAGTTGAAATTGCCGCTACACTTTATCGAGCAGATGGCGCCGCTACAGAACGCCGCCGACGAAGCGGAATGGTTCGGCGCGATTGCCGGCCTTGCCGAAACGTGGGGTTTCGACAGGCTTTTGATCGCGATGCTGCCGCGCCCGACCATTCGCCTGGAAGACGCCTACGTGCGCAGCACCTATGCGCCGGCATGGCGCCGCACCTACGACGAACAGGGACTGGTTCACATCGACCCGACCGTCAGCCATTGCGCGACGCGCGCCACGCCGTTGATCTGGTCGCCGGACATTTTTAAGACTGCTGAGCAGCAGTCAATGTACGAGGAAGCCCGCGGGCACGGCTTGCGCGCCGGCGTGACGTTGCCGATTCACGGGCCGAACCAGGAAGCCGGCATGATCTGCTTCGTCAACGACAGCAATCCGACCGACGCCTTCTGGCGCCATATCGACGTTGCCTTGCCGAATCTGGTGTTATTGCGCGATCTGGTAATCGATACCAGCCAGCGCCATTTGAATACCCACGCTCAGACGTTATTGCCCAAACTCACGCCGCGTGAACGTGAATGTCTGAAATGGACCGCGCGCGGCAAATCCACCTGGGAAATCTCCCACATCCTGAACTGTTCGGAAGCCGTGGTGAACTTCCACATGAAAAACATCAGGACGAAATTCGGTGTGAATTCACGGCGCGCGGCGGCGGTAATCGCCGCGCAGCTCGGGCTTATTGACCCGGGTTGAGCAAAGCGGCCGCGTCACGGCTGTATAGCACCCGTTCGGCCCGGCCCAGATCGGCGTCGGAAACGGTTTTTGTGAAATAGAGACCCAGCAGGATCGAGACCGGCGCCGGGATTTCAGCGCCCGATTCGAACCGGCTGCCGCGGGACTGCGTGACGCCGAAGCGTGCCCAGAAACGGCGCTGGCTCTCTTTTTTCTTCTTGCGGTAGGCAATGATCAGAACGCGATCCACGGCCGAAGGGGCCTCCGCCGGGCGCGTTTGAGAACCGGTTTGCGGTTGCCAGTGATTTTCGAGGAGTTCCATTTTTCGTGTCCCGTCGGTTGAGTGCAGATGCCTGTCTCGAATTCTGCGTTATCCGATAAGCATGCACACCTATCCAGGTAGATAGGTGGCAGAAGCATTCAGAATGCATAAGTTTTCCTGCGTATTGGGTACCCCAACACGTTCAGGAGAACGTCATGCAAACAGCGATCAGGATTGGAATGCGGCAGGAATTCGACAACGCGGATATCAACGAGATGTATCGTCTACGGGCTCGGGTTTTTCACGGGCGGCTTGGATGGGAGATCCCAACCATCGCCGGCATGGAGATAGACGGCTACGATGCGCTCGGGCCGCATTACATGCTGATTCAGGGCGACGACGGACAGGTGCGCGGCTGTTGGCGCCTGATGCCGACCGAAGGCCCCAACATGCTGAAAGACACCTTCCCGCAATTGCTGCACGGCGCGGACGCGCCGGTCGGCCGGCACATCTGGGAACTGAGCCGGTTTGCGATCGAAACCAGCGGCGAGGAACAGTCGTTCGGCTTTGCGAACGTGACCATGCAGGCGATTCACGAGCTCGTCACATTCGCGGACCGGATGGGCATCACGCGATACGTCACGGTGACTACGACGCCGATCGAACGACTGCTGCGCAAGACCGGCATCGAGATCGGCCGGCTCGGGGCGCCGTTGCAGATCGGCGTGGAGCGGGCCGTCGCGCTGGACATCGCGGTTAGTCCGAAAACCCGCACTGCCTTGTTCGGGCCGATCCCCGCCGCCGCCTAACGGCTGCGAGAGCGGCAAGTCGCACGCCGGGCCGGAATTGCATCGGCCCGGTGGTGCGATGCAGCGGGCTTTGCTTAAGTGGCGCCGCTGCGGCGAAACACGCGGACCTCTAGGAACCGAACATGCGCTCCAGCGCATTCTCGAGATGCGCGCGCATCGCCCTTCCGGCGGCCGGCGCGTCCTTACGGCGGATCGCGTCGAGCACCGCCATATGTTCAGCCTGCACGAGCCGCTGCCGCTCCACCGTTTTCACGAGCGACAGATTGCGCGACAGGTTCATGCTGAACACAATCTGCTCCTCGATAAACGACATGACCGTGATAAAAAACGGATTCTTCGACGCGCGCGCCACCGCCAGGTGGAACATGAAGTCGTCCTTTGCGCCGATGCCCCGCGTTTCGATGATGCGTTCCAACTGCTCCCACGCGTGCTGGATTGCGGCGATGTCCTCGGCATCCGCCTTGAGCGCCGCCTGCTCCGCCGCGCCTGCTTCGGTCACGATACGAAACTCATAGCAGCGGCGGATGTCGGACAGGGTTTCGAGCGGCGCAAAGCGGCGCACGTCCGGATCCGGCCGCCGCGCGACCGTGGTGCCCGAACCATGCCGCGTCATGATGATGCCGTCCGCCCGCAAACGCGCCAGGGCTTCGCGCACGGTCGGCCGCGACGTCGCAAACCGTTCGGCCAGCGCATGCTCGGTCGGCAGCCGCTCGCCTTCCTTGTATTCGCCTTCGAGAATGCGATTGAGGATGTCGCCGTAGATCTTGTCGGGCAAGCCCGTCGTTTTACGCTCGTTCATCAGCGGGGCTGAAGCAGCTTGTCTGAGTAGGTCTTGATTGTAAGGCAAATCACATGCCGTCTTAATTCGGGATATGCATCACGGATTGCAACGAACGGCGCCAGTGCTTGCTGTGCGGGCTTCCCGCGCCGAGCAGCGGCGTCATTAAATTTGACAAGTGTTTGATTTACATCCTGCCTGAAAGCAGTTTTTTCGGCGATCATTTAAGCTCAAAGCGGTAATACACCGGCAACGAGCCCGGTCGGCTAGCCGGCCGCGGCATCCGGATCCTTCTGACACGGAGTCGATATGTACAAACGCATTCTTGTAGCGGTCGATGGCAGCCACACCTCGCGCCGTGCGTTCGAAGCGGCGCTCGCGCTCGCCAAATCCACGGGTGCGGTTTTGCAGCCGTTGTACGTCGTCGAGAACACGCCGATGTATTTCGAGGCGCCGGGCTACGACCCTTCCGTTCTGCGCAATCGTCTCGTCGACGAAGGCAAGGAACTCGGCGCGGAGTTCGCCAAATTCATGGCCGCGCAAGGCGTGAAGGGAGAACTCGTCGTGGCCGAGGCGTCGACGCTCGACGACGTTTCAGTGGTTGTGCTAAAGGCCGCGGCCGACTTCAACGCCGACCTGCTGGTGATGGGCACGCACGGCCGGCGTGGTTTTCAACGCCTGATTCTCGGTAGCGTGGCCGAGCGCTGCGTGCGGCAGGCGAGCTTGCCCGTGCTGCTGATTCCATCCGCGGCGAGTAAAGAGAGCAAGGACGCGTGATCGGCGGAGTGACGCGCTTCGCGGCGCATGGCGGGTAGGCGAGGCGCGGTGTGCTGCATCGACTGCCAAAGCCTGCGAGACTCGCCTTCTCACCATGCACAGCAGTCCATAACCACAAACAGTAAGGTGAGTCTGACGTCGCTCAAGAGGCCTGACCGCGCGAACGCGTCATTTTGCCGCGAAGCTGCGCGCATGGCCGGTGGGACAATCAGTCGTTACCCTGATAAATGGCTGCCGAACATGCTGACTCCCACCGCTGCTGCTCGCTCCGCCGGCACGGCCGAACCCACCGCAAAATCATCGTCAGTGCGCGGCCGCCGCGCCGCGCCGCTGAGAGCGACCATGCGCACCGCCGCTCGCTGTTCGAGCTGCGCGATGCGGCAGCTCTGCATGCCCCAAGGTTTGTCGCCCGACGAACTGTCGAAGCTCGAAACGCTCATCTGCTCCGCGCGCTCCGTGCTGCGCGGCGAAGCGCTATACCGCGACGGCGACCGCTTCGACAACATCTACGCCGTGCGTTCCGGCTCGATGAAAACCGTCATGGCCCATCGTGACGGCCGCGATCAGGTTACCGGGCTGCGCATCGCGGGCGAGGCGCTCGGCCTTGACGGCATCAGCAACGACGTCCATGCATGCAGCGCGCTCGCCCTCGAAGACAGCACCGTTTGCATCGTCCCGTACACCGCGCTCAAATCGTTGTGCCGCGAAAGCAGCCCGATGCAGGAGCGCCTGCATAAGCTGCTCGGCGAACAGATCGTGCGCGAGGCAGCGCAGATGATGGTGCTTGGCTCGCTGTCGGCGGACGAGCGTGTCGCGGCGTTTCTGCTCGACGTATCGGAGCGCAACGCACAGCGGGGCTATTCGTCGGCGGAATTCAACTTGCGCATGACACGCGAGGACATGGGCAGCTACCTCGGCATGACGCTCGAAACCGTGAGCCGCACCCTGTCAAGATTTCAAAAGCGCGGTCTGATCGACACGCAAGGCAAGCACATCCGCATCGTCGATCTCGAAGGACTGCGGCAAGTCTAAGCCGCGCACCGGGGCTTGGCTCGCGCCGCCAGGTCCCTGCCCACCTTCTCTCTTAGTGCGCTTTCGCCTTGGCATGGCTCGTGCGACCGGGTACAGTCTTTAGTCCGTCCCCCGCAAGGAGACCCGGCGAAATGAATCGCGACCCCGCCCCGCATCACCCGCTCGTCCAGCGTCTGATCGACGCGCGTCAAGTCACTGACGCATTGTTTTCCATCGTCAAGCCCGAGTTTCTCTACGAACGGCCGATCCGTGAGCGCCACCGGATCGTGTTTTACATCGGCCATCTGGAAGCTTTCGATCGTAATCTGTTCGATCAGCGATTGTGCGAGCTGCCGGCATTCGACCCGCAACTCGATCAGCTCTTTGCTTTCGGCATCGATCCCGTCGACGGCGACTTACCGGCCGATCAACCAGGTGACTGGCCGTCGCTCGAGACGGTGCGCGGATACGGTTCACGCGCCCGCGAGCAGATCGACCGCGAACTCGATGCGCTGACCGACTCGGCGCGCGTCGGCCGCGGCGGCACGCAAGCTGACGCGCCAGAGCAGTTGCTGAACGTCGCGATCGAGCATCGGTTGATGCATGCCGAAACGCTTGCGTACATGCTGCATCAGTTACCGCTCGAACAGAAAGTCACCGAGTTGCGCGAGCCGGTGCGGACACGCGGCGAACGCGGCGGCGAATTGTCGTCGATGATCAGCGTGCCGGCCGGCGCCGCGGTGCTCGGCATGCCGCGCGACGGCGGCCGGTTTGGCTGGGACAACGAGTTCGGCGAAATGCGCGTCGACGTGCCTGCCTTCGAGATCGATCGCCACATGGTGACGAACGGCGCGTTTCGCGAGTTCATCGAGGCAGGCGGCTATCGCGAGCGCAAATGGTGGCCGGACAACAATTGGGCGTGGAAGGAAGCCGAGCAGATCGAACACCCCGCCGGCTGGTCGCGGCCCGACGGAGATCAAGGCGCATGGATGCTGCGCACGATGTTCGACGAAGTGCCGCTGCCGCTCGACTGGCCGGTATACGTGAGCCATGCCGAAGCGAGCGCATACGCGCGCTGGGCCGGCAAGGCCCTGCCCACGGAGGCGCAATGGCAACGCGCGGCGCACGGCGCGCCGCATGCCGCATCGGGCAATTTCGATTTTCGCAGTTGGGACCCGCAGCCGGTCGACGCGTATCCGGATAACGTCAGCGCGTTCGGTGTGGAAGGTCAATTCGGGAATGGCTGGGAATGGACATCGACGCTGTTCGACGCACTGCCGGGGTTTGAAGCGTTTCCGTTTTATCCCGGTTATTCCGCCAACTTTTTCGACGGCCAGCACTACGTGATCAAAGGCGGTTCGGCACGCACCGCGCAGTGCATGTTGCGACCGGCGTTCCGAAACTGGTTTCAGCCGCATTATCAGTACGTATATGCGGGGTTTCGGTGCGTGAAGCCGTGACGAATAAAGTAATTCTCGAAAAAGTTTGCACTAGAGCACAAGCGGATTTTTCTTTTCAACTTATGCTTTATTTGTCAGCTCCGATATCCCAAGTGGCAGTTTGACTGCCGAGTCCGACCGTTTAGCCACACCTCACAACCGGAACGATGCTTATCAACAATGTAAGCAGAGGGCGATCGCCCTTTCAAACTGTATCGATGGCCCGTGCCGCGGACCTGAATTAGGCGCCCGTGTTCCAAAGGACTACGCGGACGGACGAGCGCCTTCCCAAGCACGCTGCAGCAGTGCCCGAAGCGGTTTTTTCTCTATCGGGCGCGGGTTCCAGTAGGGGTTTGACAATGCCACCTCGCACGCGTAATCAAGGTCGGCTTCGTCTAACCCAATCTCGCGAAGGCCTTGCGGAACTCCAAGTTCTTCGTTGAGTTGGTAAAGGCCGTCAGGCGCTGACTCGACGTTCAACGCTCTGGCGATTCGACCCATAGCTTCATCCGCGACGGTGCTGTTGTAAGCGAGGGCATGAGGCAGCACGATTGCGTGCGTCTCAGCATGAGGGAGGTTGAATGTTCCCCCCAACGTGTGGCAAAGCTTGTGATGAAGGGCCATGCCGACATTGCCGAGCACCATTCCGCACAGCCACGCACCGTAAAGGCACTCGCTACGCGCCGCTTTGTCCTTGCTGTTCTTCTTCACTCCACGCAGGCCGTTGGCGAGTGAGCGAATGCCTTCCTCCGCCATCAGCGACATGACGGGATTTCCGTCCTTTGCGTACAGCCCCTCGGCAGCATGGGCGATAGCGTTGAGGCCGCTGACAATCGAGAGACGAACCGGGAGCCCGATGGTCAACTCCGGGTCGTACAGGACTGTCTTGGGGATGACCTTGGCATCCCGACCCGTTTTCTTCAGGCCGTTTTCAGTTATCCCGTAGATGGGAGTCATCTCCGACCCGGCGTACGTCGTCGGTATCGCGATAATCGGCAACGAGGATTCGAGCGCAATCGCCTTGCCGAGCCCAATTGTCGAACCGCCACCAATAGCCACTGCGCAGTCCGCGTCGACTGACTTCGCGTGTTCGCGTGCGCGGCGAGCGTTCTCGATGGGGACATGCATCTGGGCGCCGTCGAAGACTCCCGCGCTCGAAGGTCCAAGAAGAGACGAAACTACTTCGGCTTGAGCCTTTTGCTCGGGGGTGCAAAGAACCAGCGCCCGGCGGGCACCCAACGTCTCCACTTCCTGTTGAATCAGCTTCATGCTTCCAGCGCCGAACACGACTCTGGACGCCTGCGTAGTATAGGTGAACTCATACATGAGATTAGCTTCCTGTGTCGTCAAACAGTACAGCTTGCTTAGATGTAGTCGACCTGATGGCGAGCAATACGAACGTCACCCACGATTTGCTTCACTCGCAGATGCTCAGGGTGCGACGCATACGCGTCGAGCGACTCCTGACTTTCGAACTCCGTGTACAGGACTACGTCGCAGGCGTAATCCACGGCGCTTACATCCAGCCCGACCTCCAGCTTGGCAAGCCCCGGAATCTTTCCGCTCAGACTCTCGAACGCGGTCTTTACCAGCATCGCGGATTCCTTCTTTTGCTGGGGATTCTCACCGCGAACGTTCCACATCACGATATGCTTGACCATATTTTTTCCATTAGTGATACTTATTAACAGGCCAAATGTTCGAGGTGCAATCTCGTGACTCAAGTATGCATGTCAGCAGGCCTAGCCACGCGCCGGGCCTCGCTGAGTTCTAAATCTGGTCTGCGTAGGAAGTAGCTGTAGCTATGCCTTGTTCTTGTTGTACACGTCGACGAACACGGCTGCGAGCAGAACGATGCCTTTAATGACCTGCTGATAGTCCACGCCGATGCCCATGATGGACATGCCATTGTTCATCACGCCCATGATGAAGGCGCCCACGACAGCGCCGACGACCTTCCCGACGCCACCGGAGGCAGATGCGCCGCCGATGAAACATGCTGCGATGACGTCGAGCTCGAATCCGGTGCCAGCCTTCGGCGTTCCACTATTCAGACGTGCGGCGAAAATCAGACCTGCCAGCGCGGCAAGGACGCCCATGTTCACGAAAGTCAGGAAGCTCACTGCCGGAACGCTGACGCCTGACAGCCGCGCGGCCTTCGCGTTGCCGCCAACCGCGTAGATTCGACGGCCGATTGTCGTGCGATTCATGATGAACGTGTACACGCCAATCAGCACACCCATGATGACGAGCACGGTAGGCAA
>DASPZL010000439.1:0-3288 GCA_035636295.1 Paraburkholderia sp. | reverse complement strand
AAACTTAGTGCGTGACGCGCGTGACGCCGCCGCTGGAGAGCAGCCGCACCCGGTCGCCGGCGCGGAAGATTTCGCCGGTGGCGCTTTGCGTGATCGCGCGCATGTCGCCGTTATCGAGCCGCACGGTGATCTCGAGACCGTCGCGCACGGCGACGCTGTTCTCGACCGAATTGCCCGCCACCGCACCGGCCAGCCCGCCGATGATGCCCGTCACGATCGAGCCGCGGCCGCCGCCGAGCGCGCTGCCGGCCACCGCACCCAAAGCACCGCCGCCGATCGCGCCCAAGCCGCTCGGCTGGCCGTTGTTCGAGCTGATCTTTACGGCGCGGACGCTGTCGACCGAGCCCATGCGGACCGTTTCCTCGCGCTGGGCTTGCGACGCCGTGTAAACGTCGGCGGAACTGCTGTTGTACGCGCACCCTGACATGGCCAGTGAACCGGCGATCAAGGCGGCCACTACCAGGCGACTCGTTGTTTTCATTCCCTAACTCCAATAGCTCTCGGTATTACTGCAGGTCGTATCCGAACGCCTGCCTGAACCGTTCGTTGATCTCCGCCCGGCTGGGCGCGTAGTTTTGCGGGCCCTGGTGTTCGATCTTCAGCGCGCCCATCAGGCTCGCGAGACGGCCGGTGGTGGCCCAGCCAAGCTTGTTCTCGATGCCGTACAGCAAACCGCCGCGGAACGCGTCGCCGCACCCTGTGGGATCGAGCACTTGCTGTGCCTTCACCGCCGGAATTTCTTCGACGCCGCCGGCGTGATGGATCTGCGCACCGTGTTCGCCGAGTGTGACGATCAGCGCCTCGACCTTGCCGGCGATTTCCTCGATCGACCAGCCCGTTTTGTTGCTCACGAGTTTGGCTTCGTAATCGTTGACAGCTACATAAGTAGCAAGTTCAATCATGCGCCGCAGCGACGCGCCGTCGAAGAGCGGCAAACCTTGGCCCGGATCGAAGATGAACGGCACGCCGGCCGCCGCCAGATGCTCCGAGTGCTGGATCATACCGTCGTAGCCATCCGGCGCGACGATGCCGAGCGTGATGTCCGACGCTTCGTCGGCGCGATTCAGATGCGACTGCATCATCGCGCCCGGATGGAACGCGGTGATCTGATTGTTTTCGAGATCGGTGGTGATCATCGCCTGCGCCGAATAGGTGTTGGGCACCACCAGCACGTTTTCCGTCGACAGGCCGAGTTGCTTGAACCGGTCCATGTAGAGTTGCGCGTCCACCGAGCCGAGCGTGCCCATGATGCGCGCGTCGCCGCCCAGCAGATGCAGCGAGTAGGCGATGTTGCCCGCGCAGCCGCCGAATTCGCGGCGCATCGTCGGCACGAGAAAACTCACGTTCAGGATATGGACCTGCTCCGGCAGGATGTGCTCCCGGAAACGGCCTTCGAAGGTCATGATGTTGTCGTAGGCGAGCGAGCCGCAAATCAGCGTAGCCAAGGCGAGCGTTCCTGTAAAAATCAATAAAGAGAAAGGGCGCGACGATGTGACAGCGCCGCGCACGAAGCGCGGCGCCGGGGTTCGTGCGCGAAGGTTTTTACTTCAGCGCGGCGAGTGCTGCGTCGTAGTTCGGCTCGTTCTTGATTTCGCCGACCAGCTCGGCGTGCACGACCTTGTCGTTCTCGTCGATCACTACCACGGCGCGTGCCGTCAGACCCGTCAGCGGGCCGCTCGTCACGTCGACGCCATAGGCTTGCGCGAACTCATGGCCGCGGAACGTGGAGGCCGTGACGACGTTCTCGATGCCTTCGGTCGTGCAGAAGCGCGATGCGGCGAACGGCAGGTCGCCCGACACGACGATCACCGCCGTGTTGGTCAGCTTGGCGGCCGCTTCGTTGAACTTGCGGGTCGAGGTGGCGCAGGTCGGCGTGTCGAGGCTCGGCACGATGTTCAGCACCTTGCGCTTGCCGGCGAAATCGGCGAGCGACACCGGCTTCAGATCCTTGCCGACCAGCGAGAAGGCGGGGGCGTTCTGACCCACCGACGGGAAGGTGCCGGCTACTTCGATCGGGTTGCCGCCCAGCGTAACTTGACTCATGTTGTCGTGCTCCGAAAAGTCGTCAGAAATGACGGTGAACGCGTCCGGTCGGTGCCGGGCGCGCGAGGGTGCGTTACGGATAAAAAATCTGTACGCGGAAATTGGACGCGACCGCATTGCCCGTGTCGAGGCGCACGATCATGGTTTGCGTCGTGTGCGCGGGCAGACCGGCCGCGATCGGCGTGCCGGGCGCGACGTAGTCTTGCGGCCACAGCACGCGGCGCACGGCCACGTTGTTCTGCTCGTCGAGCAGCGTGAGTTCGATGGCCGGGTAGGCCAACGCGACATTGAAGCGGTTGCGCAGCGGCATCTTCAGTTCGAGCTTGTGCGGACCGTCGATTTGCCGCAGATCCGACGGTTCGACCTGCAAGCCGTCGATGTCGTGCGGCGGCATGACCTGGCAGCCGAGTTGCGCGCAGGCCTTCGCGTAAAGCGTCTGCGAGCGCGGGAAATAGACCTGCACGGTTTCGCGCTGCCACCAGGCGAGCTGCGCGAGCAGCGCGACGATCAGCAGCACCGCCAGCACCGAACCGACAATGATCCAGCCGACGCGGCGCGGTTCTGCGGGGCGGGTTTCGCGCACCACGGGGAACGGATCGACGCCGTCGTTCACCGGATGGACGGAGAAGGGTTCGCCACTTGAAGCGGCGGGGCCGCTCGCACCGAAACCGGCTGTACCGAAGCCGGTCGCCGCGCCTGAGCCAGTCGCACCGAAGCCGCCTGCGCCCAGGCCAGCCGCGCCTAAGCCGGCCGCACCTAAGCCGGCCGCACCGAAATGCGGTTCGTTGTCGGGGATGCCGCGAAAGAAAGCCGGCTCGTCGGCAACCGGTTCTTCCACAGGAGGTTCAGGTGCGCGCTCGGTCTTGTGCCAGACCCGTGGCGCCTCTCCCACGGACGGTTCGGCCGGGTAGGCGAAGGGTTCGAGCGGCGCGTCGGCGAGAGCCGGCTCGTCGTGGGGAGGAATCGGCGCGGTGAAAGCGCCGGCCGGCAATTCCGGCTCCGTGACATGACGATGCGGCTTGGCCGTCACGCTCGCGCCGGCGAAGACCGGCCTAAGCGGCAGGTTGTCCGCGTCGTACGGCAGACCGTTGCTGACCTTGGCATGCGGAAGGGGCGTTCGAGGGTCCCAGCTGCCCGTGCGGAAATCGAGCCGCTCGGGCCGCACGCCCGAGAGCGCCTCGATCGCCGCCGCGGCGGCGACCGGCTTGGCGGTGGAGAAGTCCCCGCCTTCTGTGATGTCGAACA
>DASPZL010000438.1:0-1934 GCA_035636295.1 Paraburkholderia sp. | reverse complement strand
CATCACGTTCAGCGCCTGCACGACTTCCGGGCAGTTCTGGCATGACAGCGAAAAATACGTTTCGAATTGATAGTCGCCGTCGAGGCTGCGGATCTGTTCGATCACCGCATCGTCGAGTTTGAGCGGATGGCCGCCGACCTGCAAAAGCGCGAGGACGAGCGACGTGAATTCATGCCCCATCGGAATGCCGGCGAAACGGATGCCCGCCTCCTTACCCGGCTCGCCGATCGAGAACGACGGCTTGCGCGCTTCGTCGCCGCGACGTTCGATCACGGTGACGCGTTCCGACAGCGTCGCGATATCGTTCAGCAATGCCAGCAGCTCTTGCGATTTCGCGCTGTCGTCGAGCGACGCGACGATCTCGATAGGCCTGCTAACCTTTTCGAGGTACGTTTTCAACTGAGTCTTGAGATTGGCGTCCAGCATGGCTTTCGATTCCGTGACAAGGGTGTTGGGTTCCCGGCGCCGCGCGCATCCGGATAGGATGTGCGCAGCCCGGGGACGCGCGGACCACTGTGAAAAGCGGTCCGCACGGCGATGCGCCGCGAGGCGCTTACTGCGAGAGGCTTTTAGACCTTAGATCTTGCCGATCAGGTCGAGCGACGGGGTCAGCGTTTCAGCGCCCGGCGTCCACTTGGCGGGGCACACTTCACCCGGGTGAGCCGCGATGTATTGCGCGGCTTGCACCTTGCGCAGCAGTTCGCCGGCGTCGCGGCCGATACCGTTGTCGTGGACTTCGCACAGCTTGATCTCGCCTTCCGGGTTGATCACGAACGTGCCGCGCAGTGCCAGGCCTTCTTCTTCGATCAACACGTCGAAGTTGCGCGAGATAGCCAGGGTCGGGTCAGCGATCATCGGGTACTTGATCTTCTGGATCGTGTCCGACGTGTCGTGCCATGCTTTGTGCGTGAAGTGCGTATCGGTCGACACGCTGTAGATTTCAACGCCGAGCTTCTGGAAATCGGCGTAGCGATCGGCCAGGTCACCCAGTTCGGTCGGGCAAACAAACGTAAAGTCGGCCGGGTAGAACACGAAAACCGACCACTTGCCCTTCAGGCTTTCTTCAGTGACGGTCACGAATTCGCCGTTGTGATAAGCCTGTGCCTTGAACGGTTTGACTTGACTATTGATGATCGGCATTTGCTGAGTCCTCTTTCGGAGTGGTTGGAAAGTGGAGTCAGTATGTCAGACGACGCTTAATAGGTAAAGCGGATTGTTTTAATGATAACGATAGTTTTACACTATTTATCGTGCTACCGGCGGCTATCGCGGCGGATCAGTTTTCATGAGCCGCCAGAGGGTCGTGCGGCCGATTCCCAGCGCCCGGCTTGCCGCCGCGCGGTTTCCGCCGGACTGTTCGAGGGCATGCATGACGTCCTCCCGGGTCGGCGTAACGCGGGCCGGCGCGCCTTCGTCGGCTCGGGCCATCGACACGGTGAGCGTTTTCACAGCCGACGCCCGCTTCATCCGCCCGAACTCCGGGAACATCGACGGCAAATCCCGCGCATCCTTGCCGGCCGCGTCGCTTAGATAGATCGCGGCGCGCGTTAGCAGATTTTCCAGCTCCCGAACGTTGCCGGGCCACGCGTAATACTCGAACAAGGGCGTGAGAAACGTCAGCACCCGCTCGAGCGCCGCCTCCGACAATCCATATTGGAGCGCGCCGCGGCTTAACAAGTGCCGCGCCAGTTGCGCGACATCGCCGCGCCGCTCGCGCAGCGGCGGCAATTCTATCTGAAGCAGATTCAGACGAAAATACAAATCCGCGCGAAACAAGCCCTGCTCGACGAGCGCATGCAGGTCGCGGTGGGTCGCGGCGATCACCCGCACGTCGACCGGCGTGGCGCGTCCCGAACCCAGCTTCATCACCTCGCGCTCCTGCAGCACGCGCAGCAGACGGCTTTGCAACGCCGCCGGCATCTCGCCGATTTCGT
>DASPZL010000437.1:0-3602 GCA_035636295.1 Paraburkholderia sp. | reverse complement strand
CGGCAGTACGACTCGCAGGCCGACTTCGTGTCGAACTATTCGCCGTTCCTCGTTGCGGCGATTTCCGGCACGACATCCGGCGACGTGGACGGTCTCGGCCACACGCGACGCATCAACAACGCGCTCAAGTACTTGAGCCAGAATTATCGCGGTCTGACGTTCGGCGGCCTGTATTCACTCGGCGGCAAGGCTGGCGATTTTACCGGCGGACAGGTGTTGGCGCTTGGCGCGAGCTATGAGACGGGCGGTTTCTCCGCTGGGGTAGGGTATTTCAACGCGCGCGATCCTAATCTTTCCTCCTTTGGCGATAACCCGAATTCCGGTGGCGCGGGAACGAACAATATGGGCTCGCTCGGTTCGGCGACCTCGCCCGAATCCAACCCGATCTACGCGGGCTATGCCTCCGCGCATACGTTCGAAATCTATTCGGCGGGCGCGAGCTACAAGCTCGGCAAGACGACGCTGGCGGCATCGTTCAGTCATTCGGCATTCGAGAGTCTCGGTGATCTGGAGGCCGGTCCCAATCCGTTCGACTACCGTGACACGGCGGTCTTCAACACGGCAACGGCAACGGTTTCCTACTTCGCGACGCCCGCTCTCCAGTTCGGCGGAGGCTACAGCTACACGCATGGCGGCGGCGCCGGAGGAAATGGCTCGGCGAACTATCATCAGGGGATTTTCTCGGTGCAGTACTTCCTCTCGAAACGGACCGAGCTCTATTTCTATGGTGTCTATCAGGTTGCGTCTGGTACCGATTCGCTGGGCCAGCCGGCAGTCGCGAATATCGACCTCATGACGCCGTCGAACTCGAACCGGCAGTTCATCGGCCGCGTTGGCATCGTTCAGCGCTTCTAAGGCGTTCTCGTTGCGTGCGGCGTGAATTCGCGTCGCACGTACGAGGGCGAGAGGGTGGAGGAGTGAGGAGGCAGCCATGCGAGAATCCGCACAACAGAGAATTGACGCGTTCATCGATGCCCAGTCGGTATCGGCATTTCAGCGGTGGATCATTTTTTTTGCTTCCTTGTCGCGTCGTTGGACGGATTCGACGCCGCGTGTATCGGATTTGTCGGACCGGCGATTCGCGCTCACTGGCAGCTCTCCGCGGTAGCGCTTTCGCCGGTATTCGGCGCTGGTCGAAGGCGAGCGGGGGTTATACGTCGGAAGCCGTCGTTGGGGGCGCGCGAAATCGAACGACCGCTCCGGGTGTGCGCCGTGAAAAGGCGGCGCTTTCCAGTGGGTGTAAGTCCCACCCGGCAACCGCTCCAGCCGGAAGCAACCGGAGCAGTCATGGAGGTAACGAAGTGGCTGAAGCCTTCGGCGAGGCACTGTCACGTTGACTTGTTGAGTGCGCAAAACTGGAGACGTGTGTTTGCTCAGAGAGCGGACGGATTCTGGGCCAGCTCGGTAAAACGATGTTACGCGTCAAAACGCTGAACGAGCTGTTTGCGGTAGAGAGAAGCGCGCAGCAAATGTCGCTTGATCGCGAAGTGCTGCCGGATCGGTCCGAAGTTCGAGAGAAACGACTGGGTACGCTTTGGGTCGCGAAACCCGCGCAAGCGCCGCTCACGTTCACGCGTAGGTTGAAGGCTATTTTCAGCCCGATTGTTTACGCGGGCTGCAGCCTTGACGAACACGTGTCTGACGTTTGCCAGCTCGGGGATCCGGGACTTCGCAGCTGAATAACTGCGCAGTTGGTCGGTGACGATCCTGCGCGGCACCGGGCAGGAACGAAGCGCTCGCTTGAAGAATCGTTCGGCTGCGGCCGAGTCCCGCCGCTTCTGCAGCAGGATATCGAGTTCGGCGCCGTGCTCGTCGACGGCTCGCCACAACACATACGGTTCACCGCGCAGCACCACGAACATCTCGTCGAGATGCCAGGTCCTACCCGGTTTGCGTCGAACGACCTTGACGCGATGCGCGAACCCCGCGCCAAATTTATCGCACCAGCGGCGAACGGTTTCGTAACTTACCACGACGCCACGCTCGAAGAGCAGCTCTTCAATGTCGCGCAAGCTCAACTGAAACCGGAAATACCAGCGAACGGCACAACTGATCACCACCGCCGGGAAGCGATGACCGTGATAGAGAGATTTCGTCTTTTTCATCTCCCGATTTTACGCGACCACCTCGGCAACGTGATAAAGCCCGCTTCAGCAAAGTACGGACTTAGGTGCGCGAACTTTGCGCCGCAACTCCTCGCAACCCAACACTGGCACCAAGAGCGGGTGCGGACTTACTTGTGCACTCACAATAGGCGCAGGCGCACTATTCGAAGCAACGTCCAACGCCCACACGTAATCGAGCGGGGCAGCGTTCGCCAGCGCCGCCGTAAGTGGTTATCTTACGAGTTTGCTGAGGTAGAGTTGCGCGGCCCGCAGGACGTGCCGTTCTGCGAGCATGGCAGCCAGCGCTGCGTCGCCCGACTGTACCGCGCGCAGAATGGCCGCGTGCTCTTCCCACGTCATGCGTATTTCCTCGTCATTCGAGTTGACGAACAACATGCGCGTGCGATCCCGCAGCGACCGCATCAGATCCGTGAGCATGGAGTTGGCACCGGCCGCGTATAGCAGATCGTGGAAGCGCGCATTGAGGTCGAGCAGCCCGGCGGTTTCGCCCTTGTTCACCCGGGCTTTGCCCTCGTCGAGTACCTGCTCGATTTTCGCGGCCAGTTCCGGCGTGCAGTGCTCCGCGGCGAGGCGGGCGTTTAAGCCTTCCAGCGTGGCACGGATCTGCACCATCTCGCGTGCGGACGACGGCTCGAGCGAAGCGACCACCGCGCCATGACGCGGCCGCACTTCGACCAGGCCTTCCGCCGCCAGCGCCCGCAGCGCTTCGCGCACCGGCACGCGGGACACGTTCAGGTCTTCGGCAATGCGTCCTTCCACGAGCCGGTCGCCCGGTGCGTAAGCGCCTGACGTGATGGATTCACGGATGCGGACGAGCACGAGTTCAGACAGTTGCTTGTGCTGAATCGGAGCAGATCGCGCCTGCTTGCCTGCGAGGGCCGGCGAATCCGGGTGGCTACTCATTGTTTCTCCATGCGCTGGGCGCCGCCGGCGGCGCCAGCGGATAAGACATTTTAACCCAGGGACAGAACGTTGTAGACAGTACACGTCATACCATTGTCGGCTTATGTGATGTTTCGCGCCATCCGCCGAATGACCCAGGACGAAGAGCCGCCGCGGATCGAAGCCCGTGCGCGCCGCCCGGGTACGGCGCCTCGTCGGCCAACCGGTACTCGACATTGAAGGCGACGATGCCCTGATTGGTGAACCAGTGGCACGCGTGGTCGTAGATTTCGCCGTTCACGCGCCCGTTGCTTCGGACAGCGCGCCGGACGGCTCCATGGCGGAACCGGCCTTTACCATGACACGCTTACGTCGCCCTTGACGAACGTCTGGCACGCCATGCGATAGCCCGCTGCAAGCTCTTCCGCGCTGAGATGGCGTTTCTCTTTGGCTTTCACGGCGTCCGTGTTTTCGCGTCCCTGCTCGACCTTGCATTTGCAGGTGCCGCAGAGTCCGCCGCCGCATTTGAACGGAATGCCGCCGTGCTCGCGCAACGACACGCGCAGCAGGTTGCTGTCGGGCGGCGCTTGCACG
>DASPZL010000436.1:0-1820 GCA_035636295.1 Paraburkholderia sp. | reverse complement strand
TCGATCGAGTTGCCGAAGGACAAGGAAATGGTCATGCCGGGCGACAACGTGTCGATCACGGTGAAGCTGATCAACCCGATCGCGATGGAAGAAGGTCTGCGCTTCGCGATCCGCGAAGGTGGCCGTACTGTCGGCGCAGGTGTCGTTGCCAAGATCCTCGAGTAAAATCGCGGATTGCTGTAGCAATATGTAGTGCCCGGGTCTGGGCACTCGCGCCCAGCGGGCGCCCGGACCTACGCTCTTTTTCTAATCGGCGGTGCAATATCGCCTCGCTCTTTCCAAGGAATTCGTCATGCAGAACCAGAAAATCCGCATTCGCCTGAAGGCATTCGACTACCGTCTGATCGATCAATCGGCTGCTGAAATCGTCGACACGGCAAAGCGGACGGGCGCAATCGTTCGCGGTCCGGTGCCCCTGCCGACCCGCATTCAGCGTTTCGACATCCTGCGTTCGCCGCACGTCAACAAGACGTCGCGCGACCAACTCGAAATCCGCACGCACCAACGCCTGATGGACATCGTCGATCCGACGGACAAGACCGTTGACGCGCTGATGAAGCTGGACCTGCCGGCTGGCGTGGACGTCGAAATCAAGCTGCAGTAAAGGTCTCGGGCGGCATCCAGATTCGCGGATGCCGCTAAGTCTTTGATTGCTTGCAGAAAACGAAAAGCCTCGCTATAATGCAAGGCTTTTCGCGCATTTGCGTAAAAAAGCCGTTGCATTTCGTCTCTGAAACGCTCGGCATTTTGTAAATTAGCCCCGACCAATCGCAGTCGGGAATGGAGAAAACGATGAGCCTTGGACTCGTAGGTCGCAAGGTTGGCATGACCCGTATCTTCACGGCTGAAGGGGATTCGATTCCCGTCACCGTGCTGGACGTGTCCGACAACCGCGTGACGCAGATCAAGACTGTTGAAACCGACGGCTACACGGCCGTTCAGGTTGCCTTCGGTACGCGCCGTGCATCGCGCGTGACGAAGCCGTTGGCAGGTCATCTCGCCAAAGCCGGTGTTCAAGCCGGTGAAATCCTCAAGGAATTCCAGATCGACGCCGCCAAGGCTGCCGAGCTGTCGAATGGCGCAGTGATCGGTGTGGATCTCTTCGAAGTGGGCCAGAAGGTCGATGTGCAAGGCACCTCGATCGGTAAGGGCTACGCCGGTACCATCAAGCGCTACAACTTCGCTTCGGGCCGTGCATCGCACGGTAACTCGCGTTCGCACAACGTGCCGGGTTCGATCGGTATGGCGCAGGATCCGGGTCGTGTTTTCCCGGGTAAGCGCATGACGGGTCATATGGGTGACGAGACGGTCACCGTGCAGAACCTCGAAATCGCACGTATCGACGCAGATCGCAAGCTGCTGCTGGTCAAGGGTGCTGTTCCGGGTGCGAAGGGCGGCAAGGTTTTCGTGACGCCGGCTGTGAAGGCGCGTGCCGTGAAAGGAGCGAAATAATGGAACTTAAGCTCCTGAATGCCAACGGTCAGGAAGGCGCAGCAGTCAACGCGTCGGACGTCGTGTTCGGCCGTGACTACAACGAAGCCCTGATCCACCAGATCGTCGTCGCTTATCAGGCGAACGCACGTAGCGGCAACCGCGCTCAGAAGGACCGTGAGCAGGTCAAGCACACCACGAAGAAGCCGTGGCGCCAGAAGGGTACGGGCCGTGCTCGTGCCGGTATGTCGTCGAGCCCGTTGTGGCGTGGCGGTGGTCGCATCTTCCCGAACTCGCCGGAAGAAAATTTCTCGCACAAGGTCAACAAGAAGATGCATCGCGCAGGTCTCTGCTCGATCTTCTCGCAGCTGGCCCGCGAAGGCCGCATC
>DASPZL010000435.1:0-20617 GCA_035636295.1 Paraburkholderia sp. | reverse complement strand
GGGCTGGCGGAGCTGTCCTACCAGGCGCGCGAAATCGAAACGGAGAGCTTTCGCAGTTTCGAGGCGTTCGGCGTGGCTACTGTGCTGTACATCGTCCTGATCGGGTTGATTGCCGGGGTGGGCAGTGTGATCGACGCCCGTGCCCGCGCGCGGGGCACGCATGCCGCGGCGCGCACACCGTTCGACCCGCCGCTGGCGCGGCGCTTCAAACGGGTGAACTGATGAGCGCGCCTTTCAATGTTGTATGGGACAACCTGAGTTATCTGCTGTTGGGCGCATATCCGGATGGCCCGCTCGGCGGCGCGGCCCTGACGCTCGTGATGTCGCTGATCGCGGGTGCGGTGTCGCTGGTGGCGGGGACCGCGCTGGGCGTGCTGACGGTCACGGCATGGCTGCCGCTCAGATGGCTGCTGCGCGCCGTGCTCGGCTTCCTGCGCGTGATCCCGCCGCTTCTCGTGATTTTCTGGCTTTATTTCCTGATACCGGTCCTGCTCGGTGCCGATGTGCCGCAGACAGCGGCGGCTGTCGGCGCGCTGGCACTGCTGAGCAGTGCGTACATTGCGAATTCAACGCGGGCTGGCGTCCTGAGCATCGCGTCGGGACAGTGGCAGGCCGGGCTTTCGATCGGACTCACCCGCGTGCAGACGTTGCGCTGGGTGATCCTGCCACAAGCGCTCAGGCTAATGACGCCGTCCTTCGTGAACCAGTTTATCGCGCTGATCAAGGACACGTCGCTTGCCTATGTGATCGGTGTGAGTGAGCTGACCTACGTCGCGTCGCAGGTGAACAACCGGACCCTGATGTATCCCGCCGGCATCTTCCTGTTCGTCGCGCTCGTGTACTTCGTGTTTTGTCTCGGCCTGAGCGTCGGTGCCGAAGCGCTGATGGGGCGTTTTGCCACCGACGCCGGCGGGCGGCCAGGCAACGTCACGGCAAAGGTGCCGGAAAGCGCGCTGCAAGGCTAGGCCTGCCCGGAAGGTGCGGCGCCAGCGCGACTCCTGTCTGGGCTACACGGCGTTGTGGCGGCCGAACGTTTTCATGCTGTCGCCCTCTACTGCGCGAACGGGCATCCGACGGACATGAGACGTCATCACGCATCGCATCAAGCAATTTATCTTCGTTTCTATCTGGATCTGACTTATGAAAAACATTACGAAAATCGTTCTCGGGGTAATCGTCACTGGAGCCGCGGGGCTGTTCGGACTCGCGCGGGCCGCTGACGTGCCACCTGAGGTTCGCGTGGCCTATAGCGGCGGTTCGCAGGTGCTCGTGCTCGCCAAGGCTGACGGTTCGCTGGAAAAGGCCCTGGGCACCCACGTCAAATGGGTGCAGTTCGCATCGGGTGCGGACGTGCTCAACCTGTTCGCGGCCAACGCGATCGACATAGCGAACTTCGGCTCCAGCCCGGCGGTCGCCAGCATCGTGCGCAAGCTGCCGGTGCAGATCGTGGGAGTGTCGGGTGTCATCGCGACGTATGAACGCCTTATCGCCCGCAAGAACATCCAGTCGCTGAAGGACCTCGAAGGCAAGACGGTTGGCTATCCGCCGAACTCAACCTCGCAATACGCATTGGAAGCCGCGATCAAGGTCAATCATCTCGATCGCACCAGGATCAAGCTCGTCCCGTTGCGGCCCGCTGAGCTCGTGGCTGCTTACCGGCGCGGCGATATCGATGCGGGTTACCTGTGGGCGCCGTTCACACAACAACTCGAAGACGACGGCGGTCATCAGCTTTTCGCGACTCAGCAGTTGCAGAAAGACGGCTACCTGATCTACAACAACTACGTGGTGCGCACGGCATTCGCGAAGCAGTATCCGGACGTCGTCGCACATTTTCTCGCTGTGCATCAGCAGAAAGTGAACGAATATCGTGCCGATCCTGAAAAGGCGGCGAATCTGGTTGCTAAGGAGCTCGAAGCACCGGTCTCCACGTCGAAGAACACGCTGGCGGGCCTGGAATACCCCTCGCTCGCGGAGCAGGCGACGCAGCGCTGGCTCGGCGATGGCAGCAATCCTGAGAATTCGGGCATTGCTCAAGCGGTCAAAAAGACCGCGCAGTTTCTCGCCGAGAGTGGTCAGATCAGTGACGACAGCGTACCGGCGTCGGTCGGCGGGGCCATCAACGGGAGTTTTGCGAAGCAGGCGGCGGGGCAGCATTGAGTACGATCACGCGTGCGATCCCGACTCGACAGCGGATCGCGATCAGCGCCACCGCGGTGGCGCTCGTTATCGGCGTCTGGCAGCTCGCGGGCGGCCTCGGATGGGTCGATTCGCTGTTGTTGCCTCCACCGACGCGCATTGTGCAGACAGCATTCGCACTGGTGCGCAACGGCTACCAGCATGTGCCGTTGTGGGATCACGTTGCTGTCAGCGTGGTACGCGCACTGTCGGCATTTATCGTGGCGATCCTGGTGGGCATTCCGCTTGGGCTCTGGATGGGCGCTTCCCCGATTATCTCCGCGGCCCTCTCGCCGTTCGTAGAGTTTCTGCGTCCGTTGCCGAAGATCGCACTGATACCGCTCACCGTCGTCTGGCTCGGCATAGGCGAAGAATCCAAGTTTTTTCTGATCTTCATTTCGGCCGTGCTCAGCATCATTGTGGGCAGCTCAGCGGCGGTGGCCGGCGTGAGCCGTTCGCGCATCCGGCTGGCCCGGACGCTCGGCGCAAACCGGCGGCAGATTTTCTTTCGCGTGATCCTGCCCGACACGCTGCCTGAATTGTTTCTGAGCGTGCGGTTGTCGGTCGGGATCGGCTGGACCTCGCTGATCGCCGCGGAGATGGTTGCGGCAACGTCGGGGCTTGGCTGGATGGTCGTGAATGCCGGTAATTATCTGCGAACCGATGTGGTCGTGCTGGGCATCTTTCTGCTCGGCGTGATCGGCTATGGACTGGATCTTCTGCTGGTGGGCGTGGAGCGCGTACTGGTGCCGTGGGCCGGTAAGGAATGAATTCGCCTTCTGCGATGAATATGACCCAAGAACCTGATACGACAAAGCGGATCGGCATCGAGAATGTCTCGTTGACGTATCCGGCAAACAAACGCGGCACGATCTCGACGCGGGTACTCGACGATATATCGCTGGACCTGAAGGACGGCGAGTTCGTTGTGTTGCTCGGCCCGTCCGGCTGCGGGAAGTCGACCATCCTGAACCTCGTCGCGGGTTTCGAATTCCCCGAGACGGGCAAAGTGCTGTCAAACGGCAGACCGGTGACGCAACCCGCGCCGGAACGCGGCATGGTGTTCCAGCACGCCAATCTGTTCCCCTGGTTGTCGGTGCTGGACAACATCACTTTCGGCCCGCGCATGCAGGGACAGGACCGCGCGCGCTATCTCGCCGATGCGCAACGCTATCTGCGGCTCACCGGTCTGGAGAGATTCGCGTCGCATCGCTCTTGGCAACTGTCCGGCGGGATGCGACAGCGTGTGGCGCTCGCCCGTGCATGGCTGCCAAATCCTGAGGTGCTGCTGATGGACGAACCGTTCGGCGCGCTGGACGCGCAGACGCGGCTGATGATGCAGGAGCTGCTGTTGGGCATCTGGGAAGCGACGCGCACGACAATCCTGTTCGTCACGCACGACGTCGACGAGGCGCTGTTTCTGGCCGACCGGATCCTGTTGATGTCGGCGAGGCCAGGAAGAATCCGCGAGGAGATCCACGTTCCGTTCGAGCGTCCCCGCGATCTGGACAGCCTGGCTCGCGATGCGCACTACGGCGCGCTCAGGCAACAGATTCTGCATGCGGTACGCGAGGAAGCGCGACGGCATCACGACAGTAGTCTGAGCCCTGGCTGAGTCCGCCTTCGAGCGACGTGCCATTGCTAACAAGATAAGCAATGCGGATCTGGTTGGTTCCTCTAACGCGCAGCAAACCGTAGTATCACGCTCCGCTGTCTGTATGACAGGCAGTGGGGTTCTGTCACTCTTCTATATCTTGCATCCATGATTCGTTACACATCGCGAAGCCGCCGTGACTTCATGCAGGCCGGTATGTCCCTTGCCCTTGCATCAGCGCTGCCCCAGGCGAGCGCGCAGGGTACCGTGCCCTCCGCGGCCAGGTCGCTGCGCATCGGTTATCAAAAGGGTTTGCTGAGCATTCTGAAGGGGCGGGGCACGCTGGAAAAGCGGCTCGCGCCGCTCGGCGTGCGTGTCGACTGGGCCGAATTTCCTTCGGGACCGCCGCAGCTCGAGGCGCTCAACGTCGGATCGATCGATTTCGGCGATGTCGGCGAAGCGCCCCCGATCTTTGCGCAGGCGGCGGGGGCGCCGTTTGTCTACTACGGGCAGACCGCACGGCGCCCGGCCAGCGAAGCGGTGATCGTGCCGAAGGACTCCTCTGTGACGTCGATCGCCGAACTGAAGGGCAAGCGGATTGCGCTGGTCAAAGGATCGAACACGCACTTTCTGCTGGTGCGGTTGTTAGCGGCCGCCAGAATCGACTACAGCGATGTGACGCCCGTGTGGCTCTCGCCCTCCGACGCGCGCGCGGCCTTAGAGCGCAAGGCGGTCGATGCATGGGCTATCTGGGACCCGTTTCTCGCCGTTGCCCAGACAACGGCGGGCGCGCGGATCATCGCGGACGGCACGGGCCTGGTAGCGAACCGTGCGTTCTATTTCACCTCGCGCAACTACGTGCAAAAGAACGACGACGTGCTGCGCATCGTGCTGGCTGAGATCGGCGCAGTCGACAAGTGGATCGAGGCGAATCGCGACAAGGCGGCCAGCGAATTCTCACAGCTATGGGGCGTTCAACGCGAGATCGTCGAGGTCGCGCTGGGGCGGCTGAAGTATGGGACTGAACCAGTTTCGCGCGAAACGCTGGCGGACCAGCAGCGTATTGCCGATGCCTTCTTCGAGCTCAAGTTGCTGCCGAAGAAAATCAACGTGGCGCAAGCCGCGCCCCCATCGCTCGGCTGAGTGGTTCAACTAGCTGGTCTGCAAGGCCGCGACCATGCATACCCGTCGCAGTTGAGCGGTGGGCAGAAGCAGCGCGTCGGTATCGCGCGTGCGGTTGCCGAACATCCGGATGTTCTGCTGTGCGATGAGGCCACGTCCGCGCTCGATCCCAGAACGACCCACTCGATCCTGCAGTGCGCGGGTTAAACTACGACGGCCCCGAGACCCTCCAACAGTTCGCCGCGCATGCTGGAGAGCAATGCATCGCGACGGTCGCGCGGCCGCTCAACGGCCACTTCTATCGCACGTGCGATCCGGCCCGCGCCGGGTTTGCCCGGCGGTGCCATCAGCAGCACCCGGTCGGAGAGATACAGTGCTTCGTCCAGATCGTGTGTGACCAGGAGCGCTGCCGTGCCGTGCGCGCGCACGAGCGACAGCAGCAGATCTTGCAGACGCATTCGGGTCATTGCATCAACGGCGCTAAACGGCTCGTCGAGCAGCAACAAGTCAGGCTTCGAAAACAGGCCCCTTGCGAGCGCCACGCGCTGCGCCATGCCGCCCGATAACTGTTTGGGAAGAGAACCCCGCGACTCGGCGAGACCCACTTCCGCCAACAGTTCTCCCACATGTGGATCTTTTCCACGACGTGGTCCAGCCGGAAAGGCGACGTTGTCCGCGACGCTTAGCCAGGGCAACAAGCGCGGTTCTTGAAAAATCACACCGATCCTGCCTGATGGACCATGTTGTGGCATTCGATCGAGCAGGATTTCGCCGTCGAAGCTTCGATCGAGGCCCGCAAGAATGCGCAGGAGCGTGCTCTTGCCACAACCGCTTGGACCGACAAGACTCACAATCTCCCCACGCTGAATCGAGAGCGCTACATGGTCGAGCACCGTGCGCACGCCGTAATGCTTGCCCAGGACGTGCACGTCGAGCAGGGGTCCAGAAGAATAAAATGATGTGGTCATCCGCCACTTCCGGTGGTTGTGTCGCGCCACGAAAGTACGCGGGTTTCGACCGCTTTCAGCACGCTGTCGCTGAGTTTGCCGAGCAGCGCGAGCAGCAGGATGGCGCCGAACACGAGGTCCAGGCGACCTGTTTCGCGTCCGTCGCTCAATAAATAGCCGAGACCGCGCGTGGCCGCGATCAACTCGGCGGCGACCATGAACATCCATGCGAGACTCAGGCCGGTCCGTAATCCCGTGAAGATTTGCGGCAACGATGCGGGAAGAAGAATGCGCGCGAAGAGGGCACGCCGGCTCAACTGGTTGACCTCACCCAGTTCGACCAGCTTGCGATCCACACCGCGAATGCCAGCTACCACGCTCAGGTGCACCGGAAAGAATGCGCCGATCGCGATGAGCGTGATTTTAGGCGCTTCGTCGATACCCATCCACAACAGTAGAACAGGCGCCCAGGCAAGAGATGGAATTGCGCGCAGCGCCTGAAAACTGGGATCGAGAAGCGCGTCCATCCGGCGGCTCAGACCCATCGCCGCACCGAAAAGGATAGCTACGAGCGCACCAAGCACGAAGCCCACGAGCACGCGCAGGCTACTGGCGCCGATATGCCGCCCCAGACGTTCACCGCCCAGCTGCCAAAGCGTTTCGGCGATGCTGCTCGGCGCAGGTACGAGATGCTCGGGCACCATATGCATGCGTACTAGCACTTCTATCAAGCCGAGCAAGGCAAAGGGAAGCAGGAGCCCGGCGATGCGCCAACGCTGCTGTGGCAACGTTGCCAGTTTTTGCCTCGATGAATGGGGGCGAGGCAGTGTGAGCGAATCATCAGAGGCCATTGCAATCACCCTCGGCACGGCCGGTTCATTTGCTGCTAGCCGCCGCGATCACCGGCTGCGCAAGCTTGACGTCGATCAGCGCATTGATCACCTGATTGAGATCGATGCCCGGCTTAACAAGCTGTTCCTCTGCGAGAATTGGCGCGGCGGCCTTCAATGCTTCGATCTGCTCCGCACCCGGTTGCGGATGGCCGAAGTCATTGCGGCTTAATTGCAGTTTCGCGACTGGCAGCGACAACTTCGACTCTTCCGCAATGATCTTCGCAGTTTCGTCGGGATGAGCGGCGATCCACACGCGCGCTTGCTCGTACACCTTGAGTACGTGCGCAAGGGTCTCGGGATGTTCCTTGATGAAGTCCTCGCGTGCGTTCAGGAATCCATAGGTATTGAAGGCGACGTTGCGATAGAGAAGACGCGCGCCGTCGTCGATCTGGGCGGCCGCCATGTGTGGATCAAGTCCGGCCCATGCGTCCACTTGCCCGTTCGCGAGCGCGGTTCGGCCATCGGGATGTTGCAGGTTAACCAGTTCCACGTCGTCACGGGTCAGACCGGCGGTATGTAGCGCGCGTAGCGTGAACAGGAAAGGGTCCGTGCCCTTGGTCGCCGCGATCTTCTTGCCTTTCAAGTCCGCCAATGTTTTAAGCGACGAGTCCTTGCGCACGACAAGCGCGGTCCATTCGGGCCGCGAAAAAATATAAACGGCCCGGATCGGATTGCCGTTCGCGCGGCCGAGCAGGGAAGCGAGGCCGGCCGCCGAGCCGATATCGATCGCGCCGCTGTTCAGATATTCGAGCGCCCGATTGCTGCCGAGGCTCAAGACCCACTTGACCTGAGTGTGATCTGTTGCGAGTTCTTTCTCCAGCCAGCCTTGGCGCTTGATGACCAGGCTTTCCGGCGAGTAATACGCATAGTCGAGTTTCACCTCGGCAGACGGTGCGGCTTGAGCGACAACTGGGATCGAGGCGGTTGTCACGACAGGGAGCAGCGTCGCAAGTAGTGTAAAAATGCGCGCTGTAAAGCGGCTGAAAGGGTAGGAGCGCGTTGCGTCCCGGGTGAATTTCATCTAGTGGTCCTTCAAGCAGTTTTTATAGTAACTGGGCAATATAATAAAAGTGGCCGTCCGGGCGAACCAATAAAAGCTCACAACCAAAGCATGACCCGAACTAAGGTTCAGGCACAGTTCGTCCGGCGGCGAGGCCGTCCCGATTTGAGAATGGTGTAAAGCAATCCAGAAGCGCTTGTCTGTGCTTCTTGCGTGCACTCACTAGATTCAACAGTGACCCGTTACCTATTTGGGAGAGTGGTTCAAGTGTCGGCTCGATCATGAGTTTGATCATGGTTTGAACAATTCGATCTGACACGGTGGGGATGCCCAGTTTTCTCGTGCCACCCTTGGCCTTCGGAATTTCAACCTGCTTCACCGGGGGCGGGAAATACGACCCCGACGACATCCGGTTCCACAGCTTGTACAGATTTCCCGAAAGATTCTGCTCGAGCATGGCGATAGTTTCATCATCCACACCGGCAGAGCCCCGGTTGGCTTTCACCAACTGGAAAGCCTCCCATACCGTGCGCTTCGCAATGCTGTACGGTTTCGTTGATGTCATGTCACTCATCCCCACAGTGCAGGTTGGCGACGTTCGTCAACAGGATAACGCTCCCCTTCGCTCCACCTTCATTACAAAGGCTTCAACACTACTACGGGTAGCTCCGCCCCTCGTTGTGGCATCGGTATTCTTCCTCATGGTGTCTGCTATTTGTCATTTCCCTTTACATCCGAAACAAGGTTCTCACGTTCCGTACCGAAGCCTGTGTTGAGCTCATGCCGCCTTTACGCCGGCTGCCATCAGGTCCGTAAGCAGGTCTCGTCCTGACTGATCCTGGAGTGACGAAACGACTCCAGTTTTGACAGCGCTTTAACACCTTAACGACGCGTCATCGAACGGTTTGCTTTCGCTCATCTTCTCAACACGTACCTGCCACCCTGATGGATGACTTTTCCACGGTCGCTCACCACCACGCCTTTTGAACGCAGCAGCACCGGGCGGTTTGAAGCCTGCTCCTGCAAGCCGGCTTCGGGAGGCCTACTCCCATCTTCAGTACAGCACCACAAGCTTTCGCTTGTGTTCGTGACACACTCTCGTCCAGATGCCATGTGCTGCCCGGCTTGCGCCGCGCCGCTTTGGCGCAACGGGCGAATCCAGCCCCGAATTTGTCGCACCAGCAGCGGATCGTTTCGTACGTGACCACCACGCCACCCTCGAGCAGCAACTCCTCGACGTCGCGCAGGCTCAGGCTGAACCGGAAATACCACCGAACCGCACAGTTGACGACGACGGCCGGGAAGCGGTGACCGTGATAGAGCGATTTCGTTTTCTTCATCACCTCGTTCTACCGCCGCTTCCCCATCAACCTGACAGTGCCACTGGCGCTCGTGACGAGCCGTACGATGCAAACTCCGTATAATTTGCGGCTGCGCATTATTTGGTCAATGCACATAATGACATTGACGAAATAATTTCCTGTTTGCTGGTTCCGACAGCGACGGTGAACGGGCAGCCGCGATGTACGCGCTGATCGGCACTTGTGCACTGAACGACATCGATCCGCGCGCCTATCTGGACTACGTACTAGCTCACATCGCCGACCACAAAATCAATTGCATCGACGAGCTTCTACCGTGGCGCGTGGCTGACAAACTGCATACGCCAGCCAGTCCGCCGACACCCGCTACCTGACCGGGCAGGTCCGGATCACCATCATGCCTCACGCGCACGCGCTTGGACGAACGGCCTAGGTGAGTCGCTTACCTTGATAGGGCGTGACCGGCGTAATCACCGCAAGAAGCGCGGTTATCGATTGTTGCGAAGATCTACGACGGGTCGTTAAACGAATGGGCCGTCGATCCCAATTTGCCGATGATCGTCGACCTGGACTTGCACTGATTGGAATTTCGAACCGTGACCCTTTCTATCTTTCGTTTGATCGGCGCGCGCGGCGCTGACTTCTCTGCTCGTCATGAGTGCCGCTCACGCGCAGACCACCGCCAATTCTTCGGCCCCGGTGAAACTGCGGATCGGCTATCAAAAGTCTTCAACGCTCATCACAATCCTGAAAGCGCGTGGCTCGCTCGAGCAGGCGCTGGCGCCGTTGGGCGTGAGCATTACCTGGAACGAGTTTGCCAGCGGCTTGCCGCTGACCGAAGCGCTCAACGCCGACGCGGTCGACTTTAGCGCCGATGTTGCAGATACGGTTCCGGTGTTTGCCCGGGCCGCTCATGCACGTTTTGTGTATGTCGCGCAGGAAGCGCCGTCACCCGGCTCCCAGGCCATTATCGTGAAGCACGATGGGCCGCTGCATACGCTTGCCGACCTGAAAGGCCAGCGCATCGCGGCGACCAAGGCGGCAGGCAGCCACTATCTGCTGCTCGCCGCGCTCGCCAAAGCGGGTCTCGCACCTGCTGACGTGCGCATCAGCTATCTGGCGCCCGCCGATGGACGTGCCGCCTTCGAGCGCGGCAGCGTGGACGCCTGGATCACCTGGGACCCGTATGTCGCGTCGGTCGACAAAGCGCCGGACGTGCGCATCCTCGCCAACGGCGAAGGCCTCGCCTCCTATCAACGGTACTACCTCGCGTCCAGCAGCTTCGCCGCGGCCCACCCCGATGTGATTAGCATCGTGTTCGCGCAGCTGACGTCGGCGGGTGTATGGGGTCGTAGCCATCCCGACGATGCGGCGAAGCTGCTCGCGCCGATCTGGGGGTTGGACGCGGCGACGATCGAGCGTGCGAATGGGCGCCGCAGCTATGCCGTACGCGCCGTGGACGCGCAGAATTTCGGTGAGCAGCAAAAGATCGCCGACACCTTCTATCGAGCGGGTCTGCTGCCAGCGCCGGTCGATACGGCCACGGCGTTACGCTGGAACTTCACCACGAAGCGGGCCGAAACGGCGGCCGCTTCGACCACCGCTTCCGGTGGATAGGGAGGAATTCGATCACGGGCAACCATCGCGTTGCCGTGAATGAGCGATTGCATCAGATCGAACGACCTTCGGACATTCCGCTCTATGCGGCGGCGCCGAAACGCCGATAAACAAGCCGGGCTGCATAGTCGAGCAAAAAGCCGAGTATGCCGATGATCAGAATCACTGCGGTCAATTCCGAATAGGCCAGACGGTCGCGTGTATCGAGGATCAGGTACCCGAGACCCGAACTGACCCCGAGCATTTCAGCCGGCACGAGCACGATCCACAGGAGGCCGATGGCGAGCCGTACACCGGTTAGTACCTGTGCGGCGAGAGCGGGAATATAGACGTGCCATAGGATTTCCGCGTGGGTTGCGGCGAGGCTCTCGCCGAGCAGAAGCCAGCGGCGGTCGATTTGTGCGACACCTGCGGCCGTGCTCATCACGAGCGGCCATACTGCGGCGAATGCCAGCAGAAAATATACGGCACGATCGCCGACACCGAGCGACATCACTGCGATCGGCATCCACGATAGCGGTGAAATCATGCGCAGGAACTGCAGCGTTGGCGACAACACGGTGTCGAGCACTTTCACCCGGCCGATCAGAAAGCCGAGCGGCACGCCGACCAGCAGCGCCCACGCGAGCCCGACTGCAATGCGGCGCAAGCTGGTCGCGATGTGGACGAACAAGCGGTCGTCCGTGATCAGCGACGGCAGCGTCGATATCGCACGCGCCGGCGAGAACTGGGCGGCCATGCTGTTAGGCCCGGCGACGATCCGGATCGAGAGCCACCAGAGCGCGACCGCGCCCGCAATGCCGAGGAGTCCCAAGGCGGTGCGCGCCAACCATCCAGCCGACCCGCGTGCGCCACGTGTGGCGGCACTGCCTGGATCAGACGATACAGACGATGGAGGAGGACGCACAGAAACACTAGACAAGAATCGTCTCCTTGCGGGAAAAACCCTCTGCCAGTCCGAACGTCTTCATGCCGCCTTCTGCATCGATACTCTTTTTGACGAACCGATCGTCAACCAGATCGCGTGCGACAAAAGCCGGATCGAGATCACTCAGGAACGGGGCGTTGCCTTCCAGCTGAGTCGTCTTCAACCGCCTCACGAGTTCTTCCGTATAAGCCGGGTAGGGATAGGGTTGGAAATCGATCCGCTTCGCATGCCAATCCGCATGGACGATGGCGCGATCGGCCAGATAGCGGCCCTCGTCGTCGGCCGATGGTGCAAGCACACGGGTCAGCAGGTCGGCGGCATGCGGCATGTAGTGGTTCTTGCCGCTCTTCGACAGCAACTGCGCGGCTTCCTGGGGATGCGCACGCGTCCATACTTGTGCTTTCACCACCGCATCGACGACTTTCTGCGACCAGGCGGCCCGTTCGGTCAGGTCGCGTTCGTGCATGAACACCACGCAGCAGGCGTGGTTCTTCCACACGTCGCCTGTAAAGCGCAGCACTTTACCGACCTGCAGTCCTTCAGCGGCCGCGTTGAACGGCTCGGCGACGATAAAGCCGGCAATCTGCTTCGAGGCGAGTGCCGGCGGCATATCGGACGGCGCCATCACGATCAGACGAACTTCGTTTGGCCGAAGATCGCCTTCTTTCTTCAGCACCGGCGTCAGCTTTTGCGCACGCAGCATGTCCTGCACAACGACGTTATGGATCGAATACCAGAACGGCACGGCGACCGTTTTCCCGCCCAGATCGGCGAGCGAGTTGATTTCGGGCGCGACCGTCAGCGCGGAACCGTTCACGTGATTCCATGCGACGACCTTTGCTGGTGCGTGGCCGCCATAGCGCGCCCAGACGGTCATGGGCGCGAGCAGATGCACCACATTGACCTGGCCGGAGAGGAAGGCTTCAACGAGCTGCGCCCAGCTGCGCAGCAGCGTGGGCTTTTCCGCGTTGAGGCCGGCCGCTTCGAAATAGCCGTTGTTGTGCGCGACCAGCAGCGGCGTGGCATCCGTGATCGGCAGATAGCCTATGCGTACCGGCGCGTCCGGTTCGGTCGCGGCTCGGGCGTTCAGCGCGCTCAACAGTGGCGCGGCGCCGGCCACGGTAAACATCGAAGCGAGTTTCAGCCACTCGCGGCGGGACATCGGTAGCTGGCACATACGGTTTGCCTTGAGTTTGCCTGGTTTAAGCGTGAGCGGGACGTGGCGCGCGCGACATCGAATCTTGCAACGCCTCAAGAATCTGGATACGCAGCGCGCCGAGCGCCTGAACGTGGGCCTCTCGCGGCGCCGGCACGCGTACCGGGAACTGGAGGATCAACGCCCCCTGGTTGCCGAGCACGACGATCCGATCGGACACGAGCAAAGCCTCGTCGATGTCGTGCGTGACGAGCAGGGTGGCGGCCTGCGTGTCTCGCACCACCTTGACGAGCAGGCGCTGCATGCCGGCGCGCGTGACTTCGTCGAGTGCGCCGAACGGTTCGTCGAGTAGCAAGGTGCTGGGTCGCCGTGCCAGGCAGCGTGCCAGCGCTGCGCGCTGCGCCATTCCGCCCGACAGTTGCGATGGCGCGAGGTGGCGCGCATGGGCCAGACCGACTTCATCGAGCGCGGCGGTGACACGTTCGTGCCTTGCGCTGCGCGACAGCGACGGCTGACGTTTGAAGCCGAGCCCGAATGCCACATTCTTCTCGACCGACAGCCACGGCAGCAGGCATGGATCCTGAAACGCAAGAGCGATATCAGGGCGCGGTCCCGCTAATGCCTGACCGTCGATCATCACGGACCCTGCATCGGGCTGTTGCAGGCCCGCGACGATGCGCAGCAAGGTGGATTTGCCAGAACCGCTGGGTCCGAGTACAGCAACCAGTTCGCCGCTGCGTACGCCTACATCGACTCCGTTCAGTACGCGTCGCGTTCCGTATCCGAGACTGACGTCACGCACGTCGATGCGGGGCACGTCGTGCGAGACATGTTCTGGCGCGAGCTGGCTCATGCGGCTTGTGCTGGTCGATGCTGCGCCAGCTGGTTTTTCAGTTGCACGATACTGGGAGTTACGATCGGCACAAACGATGCCTCACGTGCGCGGCGCGGCGACCCGCCCTGGCCACGCAGATAGCCTCGTCCGCCAGCGGTCAGCACTTCAAGTCGTACCGCGGCATCGACCAGTGCGGCGAGTGTGATCCGCACGTCGAACAGGGCTGCGGGCGCGCTCAGGAATGTGCCGTGTTCGACACCTTCGAAGAGGCGGTTAGACACCAGGTCGAGCGCCTGGGAGAGTGCGGAGGCTTCGTCCGAGACGGCGGCGCGCGCCGCCTCGCTACTGGCCGCCACTGCGTCGAGCGCTCGTCGGGCGAGTCCGATCGACATCCCGCATTGGAGCCCCAGAAAAGCCGGCCGGACTTGCGCGATAAACGCGGGCGCGTCCGCGGCGATCTGCCAGCGGGTATCGAGCACCGTGCCGGCAAGCTTGAGGGCAGCCGTGTTGCTCGAGCGCAGCGCGATCAGATCGAGGTCGTCGCTGCGCTCGACGCCGTCAGCGTCGTGCGGAATAGCGAAGATCGATGGCGGCGCGCCGTTGTTATGATCGAACGCCGCCGCTGCGATAAAGCCTTCGCGCCGGAGATTGGTGATCCACGGCAAACCACCGTTCAATGTCCAACTTGTTACTTCGCCCTGATCGTCCCGCGCAAGCGGCGTGGCGTTCATCTGCAGCGGCTCGATATTCGAGAGATACTTCATCGCATTCGACAGACCTGTCGCGCCGGCGATCTCGCCGGCTAGCAGCGCGGGCAGCCAGCGTTCACGCAACGCCCGGTTCGGACTGCGCTGCACGTATTCGATGAACGTACGCTGGCCCCAGAATACGAACGAAGCCGCGAGCGAATGGGCTGCGACGCCGGCAACGGCGCGGATCGCGTCGACCGTCGTGCCGCCGCTGCCTCCCGATGCGGCAGGGACGCCAATGCGCAGCAGTCGTGCCTGACCGAGGCGCGGCAGGACGTCCGACGCACATGCCTGAGTGGTGTCGATGGCCTCGGCGTTCGCGTCGAGCCACGCGGCCAACTCGGGCGCCGTCGCAACTAGCGGCAGGGTCGTCATGCGGCGGACTGACCGGCGTCCCAACGGTAGGCGGCCAGTTCCGGGTTGAGTGGGTTTTGCGCGAGGTTGTTCGCGAAGTTGCACAGTGTCGCGAGGCTCACGCCGAGCACGACTTCGAGCGCGTTGGCGGCGCTGAAACCCGCGGCGCGAAATGCGTTCAGCGCGTCATCGGCTACTGCGCCACGCGTGGCGATCACCGCCCGCGTGAACTCGGCAACCGCATTCAGGCGCGGGTCCCCGAGGGTGTGTTGCGCGCGGATCGCCTCGACGAGCGGCGCATCGAGTTGGGCCTTTTTCAGCGCGACGGCCGTATGGCCCGCGACGCAAAAGCCGCAGCCGTGAATGACGGCAGCAGTGATCTGCACCGTCTCGCGTTCGGCCAGCGTCAAACCGCTGCGGCTGTTGATTTCTGCGACGGTGAGATAGGTTTCGAGCGCGGTCGGCGCGTTGGCTAGCGATGCGACCAGATTCGGCAGGAAACCATTGGCGGCCTGCGAGCGTTCGAGATAAGGACGGCTCGCTTCGGGGGCGCTGTCCGGTGTGAGCAAAGGTAGACGGCTCATAGGGGTCCCTTACAAAGAAGCGTTCATTGTGGGCACGCGGCGCAGGCCGCACAATGCGCGGCTGTCTGCGATTTCTGCGGGTTTGTCTCGCGTTTGCGCCGTGCGGCGACGCTCAATGCAATCAGGCGATGCCGTAAGCGTCCACCGCAGCCGATTCGCCTTGCTCATCGGGGGCCGCTCGCGCGCGGCGCCACGCGCCCGGCTGCATACCCGTGGTGCGCTTGAACGCATGAGCGAACGCGGATTCCGACTGGTAGCCGACGCGTTCGGCGGTGTCCGGCGTCCGGGCACCGTCGCGCAGCATGGTCGCGGCGAGATTCATGCGAATCAGCGTGACAAACTGGGCGGGCGGCTGTCCGGAAATCGTGACGAACTGCTTGCAAAAACGCGCTCGCGACATATGCACGAAATCCGCCATCGTGTCGGTCGTCCAGCGCTTGCCCGGCGACTCGACGATCGCGCTCACGAGCGGCGCGAACTCGGCCCGCAGCAGCAGCGCCCAGAAGCAGGGCGCCATGTCATGAGGGCCGTCCAGTGCACGCAGCGCGTAAATGAAGAGCAGATCGGTCAGGCGCGCGATCAGCGGTGACGGTTTGTCTGCGTCAAGCCGTGCTTCTGCCTGGATCAGGTCGAAGACGGCACGCGCGCCCGCCAGCGAAGGATGTTCGCGACACGCGACGATGTGATCGGGCAACAGGCTCAATAGCATGTCGTCGAGCGTCGAGCCGAACTCGAAAAAGCCGCAGGCTATGCCGACCCCGGCGCCGGTCTTTGCTGTGACGTCAGGCGCTGCGGTCAGCGGCGTCATCGTACCGATCCGATCGGTTTCGCGACCGGGCGCGGGCGGGTGCGGATCGGGCGACAGGCAGTGCGGGAGGTCGCGCAGCAGAAACACAGCGTCGCCTTCGGTGAGGCGCACGCTACGCGCAATGCGGTGCGTGTGCGCCGGCAGGTGGAGCCAGCATTCACCGCGCAGCACGAGATGGAAGCTTGCCCGCAGACGCCCCGCGGTAGACGCTTGCCAAGTCCCGCAATACTGGCCGACGTGAAATATCGTGCTCTTCAGTTCGAGACTGGAAAGCAGCCAGTGGGCCAGCTTGTCGGCATTGGGCAACATCGTTTCGGGAACAGGTTGCGCGCGAGAAATCCCGCGCAGGACGATACGTTAAGCGCATGGCGCAACGGGTCTACGAACTTATTGTGGGAAGCTTATGCTCAAAATTGGTTTAGGCCGTTGCATCCACGCGGCACGCCGCCTTGCAGCAGGGCCGGCTCACCGCGAGCGCGACACCGTGAAGCGGGCGACCTTCGACTATAGGCACGCGGCAACGGGCTTCGAAATAAGCTTTTGTTCGAACCAAAGTGCTTCTTTCATGGACTCTTTTTGCCACGACGGCGACTAACCGAATCGGTTGCGCCGGCATATTCATGCGCTGAATCGTTGGTTGCCGATACCGCACCCGTGCTGTTTTCATGGATCACGCTATCGACCCCCAAGGAGAACGCCATGAGTACCGTGCTCGAACGCCAGCAGTCGCAATCCGCCGCTCACCAGGAGCTTCGCGTGCGCCGCTACAAGCCGTTGATTGGCGCGGTGATCGAGAACGTCGATCTGTCCAGGCCGCTCAGTGATGAAAACCAGCAAACGGTAAGGCAGGCACTGGTCGACCACGGCGTGATCTTTTTTCGCGAGCAGACGCTTACGCCGGAACAGCACGTTGCACTCGCGCGTATCTTCGGCACTCCGGTCCGCAAGAATATCTACCTGCCGGCAGTCGCCGGCTTCCCCGAGATCGAGGTCATTGCCCACAGCGATAAAACGCAATCGGGCGGCACCGACAACTGGCACGTCGATGTTTCATGGCAGCCGCAGCCACCCAAGGCCACCGTCCTCCACGCGCAGGAGATTCCTGAAGGGGGCGGCGGCGACACGATCTGGACCTCGGCGGCGGCGGTCTACGACTTGCTGGATCCCGATCTGGCCCGCTACTTCGAAAAGCTGAAGGCAGTGAATACGTTCATTGCGTCCCCCAAGAAGAGCGCGCTCGCCGACCTGCTGAGCGGCTACGACATTCCCGAAGGCACGAGCGAGCAGAGTGTGGAGGCCGGATTGGCACGGGTGCGCGATGCGTCGCAAAAGTATCCGCCCATCGAGGTGCCGGTCATCAAGACACACCCTGAAAACGGTCGCAAGCTGGTGTTCGTCAATGAAGGCCATACGAGTCATTTACTCGGCGTGTCGAAGACGGCGAGCCAGAGTCTGCTGAATTACCTCTACGACCTGATCAAGACGCCGGAAGTGCAAGCCCGCTTCGAATGGCGTGCCGGCGATGTCGCGATCTGGGACAACCGTCAGGTCCAGCACTACGCGGCACGAGATTACGGGTCGGCCCGCCGACGCATTCACCGTATCACGCTCGAACACGACGGCGTGTTTTGAGCAGCGCGCGCCCGCCTTCAATTTCGGCCACGGAGATCGACGCATGAAGCAAACCGCACGTCACCTGCGGCAACGTGTTGCACGCCTGTTTTATCTGTCGGCGCTAGTTGCAGGCATGGTGTCTTTCGGAACGCCCGTGCAGGCGCAAACTCCCGAGAAGCCCGAACTGCGCTATCAGGGGTGGGCCAGCAAGGTGTTGTATCCCGAGCTCGCCGAGGACCTGGGGTACCTTGCGCCGATCAAACTCAAATGGGTAGGCAATACGATTAGCGGACCGCAGGATATCCAGGCGGCGGTCACCGGCGACGTCGATTTCGGCGGTGCGTTCAACGGCTCGATTGTGAAACTGATTGCGGCGCACGCGCCTGTCAAGGCGGTGATTTCCTATGTCGGTACCGACAAGGAGACTAACGGCGGACTGTTCGTGCTGCAAGGCAGTCCGATCCACAGCGCGCGCGATCTGATCGGTCGTAAGGTCGGCGTCAATACGCCGGGCGCTTACGCGCAATATCTGGTGACCGCGTATCTCGAGAAGGCGGGCCTCTCCAAAGACGAGATCCAGAAGGTGGTGTTCGTCGCGGCGCCGCCGGTCAATCTCGCGCAGTTGCTCAAGCAGAAGCAACTCGACGCCGTGTTCCTCGAAGACATCATCAAGGACAAGCTGCTCGCGGACGGCGGTGCGGCGCTGCTCACCACCGACTATCAACTACTCGGCTCGTTCGGCTACGCGAGCTATCTGTTCACGGACCGGTTCATCGCGCAGAACCCCAACACGGTACGCAAATTCGTCGACGGGACGGCACGCGCGATCGAATGGGCGAAAACCACACCGCGCGCGGAAGTGATCGCGCGGCTCAAGAAGATCGTTGAGACGAGGCATCGCAATGAAGACATCTCGATCGTCAATTACTGGAAATCGGCTGGCGTGGGAAGCAAGGGCGGCCTGATCGACGCCGACGACTTCACCACGTATATCGACTGGTACGTGAAGAACGGTGTGTTGAAACCAGGTCAGGTGAAACCCGAAAACGTCTATTCGAACCAGTTCAATCCGTTCAACCAGTCGGTGGCGGCCCACTAGGCGGCCACTGCATCGAATCTCGAGGCCCGCGAACATGGGTGCTGCAATCGGCGTGCGCAACGTCGCGAAGGGGTTTCATCTCAAGCGGCGCGGACACTTCAGTGTGCTGGAGGATGTGTCGTTCAACGTGAAGGCGGGTGAGTTCGTTACGCTGGTCGGTCCGAGCGGCTGCGGCAAGACGACCTTGCTGGATCTGATCGCCGGGCTTGCGAAGCCGGACCACGGGCAGATACTGATCGACAGCAAACCTGTCGAAGGACCGGGACTTGATCGTGGCGTCGTGTTCCAGCAATATGCGCTCTTTCCATGGAAGACAGCGCTCGGCAATGTCGAGTTCGGCCTGGAAGCGAAAGGCGTGGCAAGGGCGGAACGCACGGGGCGCGCTCGTGCGTTCCTCGATCTGGTCGGGCTTGGCGGATTCGGGGACCGCTATCCGCATGAACTGTCGGGCGGCATGAAGCAGCGCGTCGCGATCGCTCGCGCGCTTTCTTTCGACCCCGACGTGCTGTTGATGGACGAGCCGTTTGCCGCGCTCGATGCGCAGACGCGCGAGACCTTGCAGGATGAATTGCTGCGCATCTGGCAACGCACCGGCACGACCGTCGTGTTCATCACGCATTCAATCGACGAAGCCATCTACCTCGGCCAACGAGTTCTCGTGATGGCGGCGGCGCCCGGCCGCATCACCCATGCGCTCGATGTGCATCTCGAGCGTGGCGACCTCTCCGAAGACCTGCGCTCGACGACGGAATTCGTGCGCCTCAGACACGACATCTGGCAACTGACGCATCAGCGCCGAGCGAGCTCGCGTCCCGCGGTCGCGCACGCGGCGTAACACCGGAGTGTGAAACATGAGCACGTTATCAATACGGTTCCTCGCAGCAAGCACGTTCGCCTCGGGGCTCGCATCGACACTGCCACGCATCCTGCGCGGCAGCGCCGCGATCGTGGTTTTCTGCGCATTGTGGGAGATTCTGCCGCGCGCAGGCTGGGTCGACGCGACCTTCCTGCCGCCGTTTTCGACCGTGCTCGGCGCGCTGTTCGAGATGGTGCGTTCCGGCGAGCTCTCCGAACATCTGTTTGCAAGCGCGACGCGGGCCGTGGGCGGCTTTGCGATCGCAGTGGCGATCGGCGTGCCGCTGGGTCTTGTCATCGGCTGGTATCGAACGCTCGCTGAGATTCTCAGTCCGCTGCTCGAACTGTTTCGCAATACTGCGCCACTCGCGCTGCTTCCCGTTTTCGTGCTGGTATTGGGCATGGGCGAGACCTCGAAGGTCTCGATGGTCGTTTACTCGTGCATCTGGCCTGTCGTGCTCAATACCGTGAGCGGCGTGCGCAATGTCGATCCATTGCTGATCCGCTCCGCGCTTTCGATGGGGCTGACCCCGTTGCAACTGTTTCGCAAGGTGGTGTTGCCGGCGTCGGTGCCGACTGTTTTCACGGGCATTCGCGTCGCGGGCGCTTATTCCATTCTTGTGCTGATCGCGGCTGAGATGGTGGGCGCGAAAGCAGGGCTCGGCTACCTCGTTAACTACTCGCAATTCACGTTCGAGATTCCGAAGATGTATGCGGGCATTGTCACGCTCGCGCTGCTCGGTCTCGTCTTCAATCACGCTGTATTGCTGGCGGAACGGCGGCTGACTGCCTGGCAGGGTGAACGTTGAGCGTTCTGCATCGTTAAGCAATCGGCTCGTTACCTTAGGGAAAATCTGTCATGGCGGACAAGGCGCGAAAAAATGAACGGCCACCCGTGACGGCGGCGGACGGCGCGGTTCGGCACGATGCGGATGTACTCGTGATCGGCGGTGGTCCGGCCG
>DASPZL010000434.1:0-4134 GCA_035636295.1 Paraburkholderia sp. | reverse complement strand
GACCAGCGCCACGAGCGGCCAGGCGAGCGCAAAGCGGCGCAGCGGCGAACGGCGGCGCTGCGGGGCTTCGAGTTCGAGTTGTGGCATGCCGGCACCGGCGAATGCGGGCACGAACACCGGCGCGCTCACCGTTTCGGGCTTCTTGCGGGCAAGCGCCGCGCGGCGCGCCGCAGCGAGTCGATCGACTGTGGCGGACGGAATGCTGGCGGCGTTTTCGTCGAGCGCGCGGCGTACCTGCCGGGCGAACTCGAGTTCTTTAGTTTCGAGGGAGCTCATAGCGTGATTCCTTTAGCCTTGAGCGCTTGCGCCAGCGTGTGGGTGGCCCGCGAGCAGTGTGTTTTCACACTGCCTTCGGAGCAGCCCATCGCGGCGGCAGTCTCGGCGACATCCATATCTTCCCAATAACGCATGAGAAACGCCTCCCGTTGACGTGCCGGTAACTTTTGGATCTCGTCGTCGATCGACTGCAAGACCTGTTCGCGTTCGAGTTTCTGTTCGTTGCTCTCGGCGCCTGCGGAACCTTGCTGGGCTTCGAAGGTTTCGAGCGGGTCGAATTCGTCGTCGTCGGAGTTGCCGAGCGACGAGAACAGGCTAACCCAAGTATTGCGCACTTTGGCACGACGGAAATAGTCGTGCATCGCATTCTGCAGAATACGCTGAAACAGAAGCGGCAGTTCGGCGGCCGGACGGTCGCCATATTTTTCGGCGAGCTTGATCATCGCGTCCTGCACGATATCGAGCGAGGCGTCGTCGTCCCGCACGGCGTAGACCGTCTGCTTGAATGCGCGCCTTTCGACGCCCGCCAGAAAATCGGCGAGTTCCTTGTCTGATGCCATCCGTTTGGGGGTCGGCGCAGCGAGCGTGCGCGTAATCGGTCGAAAAATGTCGTAAAACTCGCGGATGCTAACAAATTTTTGCGTCGGTTGGGGCGAAACGTGATCGACCTTGCATCTCTATAACAGGCTTCCGGTCAATATCGAGACTCGCGGCCGGGCACCACGGCAATATTTGCTTGACCGCGCGGGCGTCTGCAGATATCGTCGCTGGTTCGCAACATAAGTGACTTGTCTCAATTGAGGTGTGGCCCAAGAAGCTCACCTGTCAACTGGACGCGCCGCTTGAACCCGAGCCACAAGCCCGGCAGAGAGCACCCGATCAATTTTTTGCCGAAAATTCGAAAGGTGAATAAATGAATATGCCCAGCGCGGAATTCTCCACGTCGGATACGACCCCCCATGCCGACTCTATCGGCGCCACCGTGCTCATGAAGGCACTGGCCGACGAAGACGTCGAGTTTATCTGGGGCTATCCCGGCGGCTCGGTACTCTACATTTACGACGAGCTGTACAAGCAGGACAAGTTCCAGCACATTCTCGTGCGTCACGAGCAGGCCGCGGTCCACGCCGCCGACGCGTATGCGCGTTCCACCGGCAAGGTCGGTGTGTGCCTCGTGACCTCCGGCCCCGGCGTCACCAATGCGGTGACCGGCATCGCCACCGCCTATATGGATTCGATCCCGATGGTCGTGATCAGCGGCCAGGTGCCGACTGCCGCGATCGGCCAGGATGCGTTCCAGGAGTGCGATACGGTCGGCATCACGCGTCCCTGCGTGAAGCACAACTTCCTCGTGAAGGACGTGCGTGACCTCGCCGCCACCGTCAAGAAAGCTTTCTACATTGCCCGTACCGGCCGTCCCGGCCCGGTGTTGATCGACATTCCGAAAGACGTGTCGAAGACGCCTTGCCAGTACGAGCCGCTCAAGAGCGTGTCGCTGCGCTCATACAACCCGGTCACGAAGGGCCACTCCGGCCAGATCCGCAAGGCGGTTGCCCTGCTGCTGTCGGCGAAGCGCCCGTACATCTACACCGGCGGCGGCATCATCCTCGCGGATGCGTCGCGTGAGCTGAACCAGTTCGCCGATCTGCTCGGCTACCCGGTCACGAACACGTTGATGGGCCTGGGCGGCTACCGCGCGAGCGACAAGAAATTCCTCGGCATGCTCGGCATGCACGGCACGTACGAAGCCAACATGGCGATGCAGCACTGCGACGTGCTGATCGCGATCGGCGCGCGCTTCGACGACCGTGTGATCGGCGACCCGGCGCACTTCGCGTCGCGCCCGCGCAAGATCATCCATATCGACATCGATCCCTCCTCCATCTCCAAGCGCGTCAAGGTCGACATTCCGATCGTCGGCGACGTGAAGGAAGTGTTGAAGGAGCTGATCGAGCAGCTGCAAACGGCCGAGCATGGCCCCGACACCGCGGCGCTCGCCGACTGGTGGAAGGACATCGAAGCCTGGCGCGCGAAAGACTGCCTGAAGTTCGACCGCAAGAGCGACATCATCGAGCCGCAGTATGTGGTGGAAAAGGCGTGGGAGTTGACCGACGGCAATGCCTTCGTGTGTTCCGACGTCGGCCAGCACCAGATGTGGGCCGCGCAGTTCTACCGCTTCAACAAGCCGCGCCGCTGGATCAATTCCGGTGGTCTCGGCACGATGGGCTTCGGCCTGCCGGCGGCGATGGGCGTGAAGATGGCGCACCCGGACGACGACGTGCTCTGCATCACGGGCGAAGGCTCGATCCAGATGTGCATCCAGGAACTGTCCACCTGCAAGCAGTACGACACGCCCATCAAGATCATTTCGCTCAACAACCGCTATCTGGGCATGGTGCGCCAGTGGCAGCAGATCGAATACAGCAAGCGCTATTCGCATTCGTACATGGATGCGCTGCCCGACTTCGTGAAGCTCGCCGAAGCGTACGGCCACGTTGGTATGCGGATCGAAAAGACCGCTGACGTGGAACCGGCGTTGAAGGAAGCACTGCGCCTGAAAGATCGCACGGTGTTTCTCGACTTCCAGACTGATCCGACCGAAAACGTCTGGCCGATGGTCCAGGCCGGCAAGGGCATCACGGAGATGCTCCTCGGATCGGAAGATCTATAACGAGCGCTTTCCTGCGCCGGCTCCGTCATGCACATCTCCACAAAAGGTGAGCGCGGACGGAGCGGTGTGGAACGCACGCATCGCATACATCGATATCTGGAAGAAGCGAACATGAGACACATTATTTCCGTTCTGCTGGAAAACGAACCGGGCGCGCTGTCGCGCGTGGTTGGCCTGTTTTCCGCACGCGGCTACAACATCGAAACCTTGACGGTGGCGCCGACCGAAGACCGTTCGCTGTCGCGCATGACCATCGTTTCCATTGGCTCGGACGACGTGATCGAACAGATCACGAAGCATCTGAACCGCCTGATCGAGGTGGTGAAAGTGGTCGACCTGACAGAGGGCGCCCATATTGAGCGCGAGCTGATGCTGATCAAGGTTAGGGCGGTCGGCAAGGAACGTGAGGAGATGAAGCGGATGTCGGATATTTTCCGCGGCCGCATCATCGACGTCACCGAAAAGACCTACACGATCGAACTGACGGGCGCGAGCGAGAAGCTCGACGCGTTCATCGAAGGGCTCGACGCCACCGCGATTCTCGAAACGGTCCGCACGGGCGGTTCCGGCATCGGACGCGGCGAGCGTATCCTGAAGGTTTAACGGCCAGGCAACATCGGTTCGATCCGCGCCGGGCGTTGCGTCAAGCGCCCGGCCCAAGCACTACACACGCAACATTTTTTCTGAATTTCGCCAAGGAACAGACATGAAAGTTTTCTACGACAAGGACGCCGACCTCTCCCTCATCAAAGGCAAGCAGGTCACCATCATCGGTTATGGCTCGCAAGGCCATGCGCACGCGCTGAACCTGAAGGAAAGCGGCGTGAACGTCACGGTCGGTCTGCGCAAGGGCGGCGCATCGTGGAGCAAGGCTGAGAACGCAGGCCTCACGGTGAAGGAAGTGGCAGAAGCCGTGAAGGGCGCCGACGTCGTGATGATGTTGCTGCCCGACGAGCAGATCGCCGAGGTCTACGCGAAGGAAGTGCACGGCAACGCCAAGCAGGGCGCAGCGCTCGCGTTCGCACACGGTTTCAACGTGCATTACGGCCAGGTGATCCCGCGCGCGGATCTGGACGTCATCATGATCGCGCCGAAGGCCCCGGGCCACACGGTGCGCGGCACGTACTCGCAAGGTGGCGGCGTTCCGCACCTGATCGCAGTCGCGCAAGACAAGTCGGGCGCAGCAC
>DASPZL010000433.1:0-3009 GCA_035636295.1 Paraburkholderia sp. | reverse complement strand
GCAGCGTGCGCAGCACGCGCACGAGCCAGATATCGAGGGAGGCGGCGGTGTCGTCCATGGTTCAAGCGAGGCGGTGCGAGCGGATCGGGCGCGGATGAAGCGTGGTACGGAGCCGCTCGGGGCACAACTCGCGTAGCGGCGCAAAGGTTATAACCTTAGGCCCGTTTGCGGTGCGACGGCCATAGCAGGCACGGTATGGCCGGCATCAGCGAAGCTTTTTCGACGCCACGATGTACACCGGCGTAGCGCGCAACTTTGTGTTTGGCGCTCCGCCTCGGACCAAAGCTTACGCCGCCCCGCGCTCAGTTGTCCGCGAGGCCCGAGGGCAGCAAACTGATCCGCTTCACTTCCGCCGACTCGAGCCAGTTCGGTGTGCGCGCGCAGTACAGCACCATCGGCAACGCATCTTCGCCCCAGAACAGTTGATCGTTCAGACGGAAGGTCGGTACGCCGTAGACGCCCAGGCCGATCGCATCCGCCGTGTTGCGCTGCAATTGCGCCTTCACTTCCTTGCTCTTGATGAGCTCAGGCCCGTCGGGCACGCCGACGCGCTCGCACAATTCGGCAAATGCCTCGTCGCTCGACGGATCGCGGCCTTCGCGCCAGATGAAGCGGAAAATCTCGCGCACGAAGGCGACGTCGCCATTCGCTGCGGTGGCAAGCAGCAGCGGCCTGGTGGAATCGAACGGATGAGCCGGCGGCATCTTGAAGGGAATGCCGAGTTGCTCCGCGCGAAACAGTGCGTGGCGATACATGAAGATGCGCTTGGCGGGTACGCTGTAAGCCGGCCGTTGACCCCAGTGGCGATACAGGTCGTTCAACACGATCGGCGTGAACGCGAAGTCGAAGCCCGGCCTTTTATCGTGTTGCTCGAGCAACAGATACGTAAACGGCGAGACAAAATCGTAAAACCACAGCGGCTGCCTGGCGTCGATGCCAACGGTCATAAATGTCTCCCGGATTGCTTTTCCGAACGGTGCGTCTGCTGGATCGTCGGAATTGTAATGATCTTACGCGGTGCGGTCGCTGCTTGCATCCGTCAAAATGGTTTGGGGCCGGCGTCTTCAGGCGTTTCGCCGATTTCGGCCGCTTCGTTCGCCGCGGGCGGTGTTGCTCCGGCGTCTTCTTCATCCGGCGCGTCGCGCTGGATGTCCCGGCTTTGCGTGAGCCGCGCGCGGACGAAGCCGATATGCTCGCGCAGCACGTAGAACTGATCCGCATAGGCGAGCGGCATCTTCAGACCATTGACCGACTCCTCGATCGCGTCGAGCCGTTCGATCAGCGACGCGCGCTCGGCAGCCGAATGTTCGCTCAGCGCGCTGCGTTCGATCGCAATCAGTGCGCCGTACCAGCGATAGATGCGCGACTTGACCCGCCACGCATACAGCGACGGCACGAGCCGCAGCGCCGGAATCAGCAGCACGATCAGCGGCACGACGACCACCAGCAGCCGGTCGGCGAGACTCGCGAGCCAGAACGGCAGAATCCGGTAGAGGAAGCTCTTGCCCGACTTGTAGTAGCGCGCGGCGTCGTCGCTGATCGGGAAGTCGTGCGCGAGCGGCGCGGGGAATTCGCCGGCGCGCTGCATGATGTTCGCCTTGCCGTGCACCTCGCGCGCGGCTTCGATCAGCAGATCGGAGAGCGCGGGATGCAGCGAGTCGCGCGCCACCAGTTCGGCGGTCGGCGCCACCATGTGAATCGGCGCGGACGGCAGGTTCTTGCCGAGGTCGAACGCGCCCATCGGCATCTCGAGTTCGGTCAGATAGGGAAAACGGCGCGTGTAGGCAGAGGCCTGCGTGAAGTCGTAGAACTGCACGTTCGGCGTGCGGTAGAGCTTGCCCATCACCGCCGGCTGCGCCGAATCGCCCGCCAGAAATGCCGCGTCTACCTTGCCGGAGACGAGCGCCTCGGCGGCGTCGTCGCCGGAGAGCGGCAGCAGTTTGGTCGAGCCGCCCGGCGCGATGCCGTTGGCTTTGAGCAGCGCGAGCGCCAGCTCACGCGTGCCGCTGCCCTCGGCGCCGACGGCGAGCCGCTGGCCCTTGAATTCGGAGAGCCGCGCGATCGTCGGGCCATGGTAGAAGATCGCCAGCGGCACGTATGCCACGCTGCCGAGCGACATCAAGCCGTCGCTGGCCGGGGCTGGCGCGACGCCGTCCTGCACGAAGCCGACGTCGACATTCGAGTTCGGGTCGGCGAGTCGCTTGAGATTCTGCAGCGAGCCTTCCGAGGGCAGCACGTTGAGCGTGATGCGGTTGCGCGCGAGGATCTCCTTGTACTTTTGCGCCGAGGTCCAGAAGGTGCTGCCTTCGGGGCCGGCGCTGATCGTCAGCGTGCTGGGCGGGGCGGGCTGGATCAGTCGCACGGCGACCCAGATCGCCGCGGCGGCGATCAGCAGGATCGGCCCGAACGAGACAGCCAGATCGCGCCAGGAGATCGCGACGAAACGGGCAACGAGACGGGGAGGGCGTTTGCGGCCGGTGGCGGGCTTCATCGAATGACGTGAGGGCTACGGTGGAAAGTACAGGGGGTGATGGCAGCGTTGCTGCGCACGAACTGAAGGAAACCGCACGCGCCATGCCTGCCGGCCGCCACGAACACTGCGCAAGCCGCGCGGCAGCGCGCGTCGCGCCGATGGTACATGAGATTCGCGCGACGGCGAAAAGGACGGCGTCGGCGGTGCCGAGAAACCCGTAACAAATCGTGAGAAGCGTGTGAAAAACGCGTTAAGAGCCGTGAAATGCGGGTGCAAAGCGCCTGAAAAGCGTCCGGCAAGCGCATGAACGGCAGGTAAACAGCTTGCGAGCAGTGCGCCGGCAACGCATGAACGGCGCATGAATGCCGTGCAAATACCGCCTGAATAGACGGTGATTTGGGCTGAATAGCCGGGCCATCTCGGCCGACGAGCCGCACGCACCGCGCCTCGCGCATGACTAAACCCTTTGCGCTTCTCGCCCGCCTGGATTAAATTGTCCATCGCTGCCGCGAACCGACGTTTGCGCGGCGCGACCC
>DASPZL010000432.1:0-5450 GCA_035636295.1 Paraburkholderia sp. | reverse complement strand
CGCGCATCAGTCTCGACATGGTGTCGAAGTTCGGCTTCAATCGCGACGGCAATCTGTTCAGCCTCGCGGCGCTGCCCTCGCAGTATGCGGGGCTGCAGATGAAGAGTGCCATCGAGCACGCGAACGTGCTGCTCAAGGAATTGAACGAACTCTGCTACGGCCTGCTGCACGCTTACGAGCCGGTGCTGTGCGCGATCGCAGACGAATTGCTCGAGCAGGAAACGGTGCCCGGAGAAACGGTTTATCGGCTTATCCGGGAACACAAGAGCTCGCTCGAGATCGTCCACGAGCCGGCTGCCGCTTGAAGCGGTTTGCTTGGCGCGCGTGGCTTCGACATCATTCGTCAGCAATGCCTGTGCCCACGTTCAGCGCTTGTGGACGGTCTTATCAAACGGCGTCCGAAGCGGCGCCGTCGTCCCTCAATGCACGCTCATTGCGAGCCGCGAGCGCGAGGGGCGCTTGCGCCGCAGCGGAATTTGCTGCGTCCGCCGGCGTCCGCCGCGTTTTCAAGCGAAGGATCGGCTCTTCGATTAGCCGCCACGACAGTAGCGCTATCGTCAGCGCAAGCGCAAACGACGCGATGATCCCGGCGACATGCGCCCACATCGGCACCGCGCCGCCGAAGAAAGCCACCGCGTGATGATTGCGGGTCAGGTCGGGGATCAGGTTGTGATAGAGATAAAAGCCGTAGCTGATGCGCCCAAAGCTCACCAGCCAGCCGGTTTCAAGCAGGCCGATCACCACCGCGTTGCGGCAGCACGCGATCGAACACACAAGCGCTGCGATGCAGAGGCCATACAGCGCACTTACCGCGGTGAAGGCGAATGAACTGTCAAGCTCGCTCCACGTCGGCTCGGTCGCGCAGAAACCCACGAGGCACAGACTCAAGACGAACAGCGTCGCGCCGTGACCCAGCCAGGCGCGCGCGCGGCTCTCGTTGCCCGTGATCATCAAGCCGCCGATTCCTCCCAACGCGAGCAGCCAGAAATTGGTCAGCGGGTGCGTGTAGATCGTGATTTCCTGCCAGTGCGCCGCGCGCATCGCGAGCAACGACACCAGTCCGGCCGCGACGATCATGAAGCACACCGCGCGATGCCGCCGCGCCGCAAGCAGCAGCAATAACGGCGCGAACACGAGATAGAACTGCTCTTCGATCGCGAGACTCCACAAATGCGAGTAACGCCCCGGCCAATAATGCAGCACGGAGCCGATCCAGAAGTTCGACAGATACGCGAAGTGAAACGGCATGCCGCTCGCCAGTTCGGGATTCGCGATTCCGAACGCCATCAGCACGCACATCGCCACCAGCATCAGGTAGTAAATCGGAAAGATGCGCAGCGTTCGGCGGAACAGGAAACGCCTGAGTTCGGCGCCGAACCGGCTGCCGCTTTTCTCGATGCGCGTGCGCTGCGCGGAAAGAATGCCGATGATCAGAAAACCGCTCAGCGCAAAGAAGATCCATACGCCGAGATGGCCGATCTCGCCGATATCGCCGAACAGGCGGTGTTGAAAAAATACCATCAGGACCGCGATCGCGCGCAGTCCGTCGAAGCCGGCAATCCTGTTGTTCATGTGGTCTTCTTCCAGAGCGAAGGCGGCGCGCGCGGCGCCGCTCTTCAGGGCGGTAGTGGAAGGACCGGCGCGCATCGGTGACGGCAAAGTCAGCGGCGGCAAATAGAAGGCGTCGCAATGACGCTCGGCGAGCCGGCTGATCGCGGATCAGCGGCAGCGTGTCCGGTCCACATGAGTGGCCGCCGTCGAAGGGTGGCATCGCTCGCAATGCGCAATGTCCGACGGGCGTGCGTGAAATCATCCTACGATGAAAAAAAGCGAAAAAAATCGCGTATCCGGTTCAGCGATTTTTTTTCTGCGGTCATTACCGGCGGCGCCGTGTTTTACGCGTTGAAAGCCGCAAATCTTTCCGCAAACCGGATGCGCGGGAACCCACTCTTACCGCACGCCGACATTCGAATTTCAGATTGCCGCCAGGCGGCTCGAACTGTGAGGCGAGTTGTCAGCGGGCGCCGGGACGCTGCACGGTATCGGCGGAAACGTTTTATTCTGGTCGCGTTCATACGACAAACAGCGAGCGGCCCATGGCCGCCTCTCACGGCACGCGTATGCGCGTGCGATCCAGCGCGAGAACCCGAATGGAAACACGCCGCAGACGCCCCGAAGGAAGTCCCCTTGGGGGGCGTCCCGAAGGAAGTCCCCGCAGGGGACGCTCGATCGAAGTGGATTTCTTCCGCGGCGTCGTACTGATCGTGATCGTGCTGGATCACATTCCCGGCAGCACGCTGTCGCATCTGATGTTGCACGCATACGCGTTGTGCGACGCGGCTGAAGTGTTCGTGTTTCTCGGCGGCTATGCGTCGGCGGCAGCGTACATGGCGGTGCTCGCGAGCCGCGGCGAGAGCGCGGCGAGAATGCGTTTCGTCAGACGCTGCTGGGAAATCTATCGCGCCTATCTATTGACGGCGGTATTGACGCTGCTCTCCGGCGCCGCCCTCGCGCTGCTGCGCCTGAATCAGCCGATGGTCGACCTCACCGGCTGGCAGCCGTTCGCGGTAGAGCCGCTGCGCGAAGCGTTCGATATCGCGTTGCTGCGGCGCCAGCCGTACCTGTCGAGCGTGCTGCCCATGTATGTGATCTACGCGCTCTGCGTGCCGTTCGCGGTGCCGCTGGCGCGCCGTTCGTCGCTCATGGTGCTCGGCTTGAGCGCGGCGATCTGGATGCTCGCCCGGCCGCTCGCCGCGTTTTTCGCCATTGACGACATGACCGACTGGGCTTTTAATCCGTTTGCATGGCAATTGATGTTCGTACTCGGAATCCTGTGCCGCGTGCAGCCGATCAGCGAGCGCTTTCACGCAGGCCGCCCGGCGCGCTGGTTGACGGGCGTTGCGGTGATCGGGGTGCTGACGTTCGCTGTCATCAAACTCTTCGTGCTGACGCAACCGCTGCCCGGCGCCTTTAAACAGAACCTTTCTCTTGACCGCGTGATCAACTTCATCGTTATTGCCTGGCTTGCCGCGCAGCTCGTGCGCATGGGCAGCATCGCGCGGCTCGCGGAGCGGCTGCCCGCCGTGGTGGCGGTCGGCCGCACCGGGCTCGTGTGTTTTGTCATGGGCACGCTGGTGTCGTTGATCGTCGATACGGCCACGCCGCATACGTTCCATGGTTTTCGCGGCGTGCTGATCGGACTCGGCGGCGATCTGGTCGCGATCGGCGCGGTGCTGATGATCGCGCGTGGCTGGAGCGACTGGAAAGGGCAGCATTCGCGCGCGGCTGCCAGCGGCGCGGGTTACGGATGAGGGCGCGTCGGCGCCGTGCGCGTGGTACGCGGGATTCGCGCACGGCCAGTTGGGTCGTCGGCGCGCTGTCATGGCTGAGCGTGAGCGTCCACCCGGCGCTTGCTGCGCCGAGGGAAGCGCCGCTTGCGATGCGCTGCGCGGAATTCGCGGGCGCGGTGCTGCCGGCCGAACTCATCGCGTTGCCGACTGCCGGCGCGCTGATCGAGAGCGCGGTGATGGTCGGCGCCACCGCGCCCGGCAATCAGCAAGGCGGCGAATTTTGCCGCATCACCGGTCGCATCAAGGCGCTGAAGGCCGCCACGCCCGATATCCGCTTCGATCTGAATCTGCCGCGCCGCTGGAATGGCCGCGCGCTGCAGATCGGCGGCGGCGGTTACAACGGCGTGGTGGTGAGCGGCACCGGCGTGATGCCGTTTTCGCCCGATCGCGCGCCGCTCGCGCAAGGCTATGCGACTTTCGGCGACGACTCGGGGCACGTCGGCGATTCGTCGCTCGCGGTGTTCGGCCTCGTCGACGAAGCGGTGACGAACTTCGGCTACGCGCATCTGAAGAAAACGCACGATGCCGCGGTTGCATTGATCGCGCGCGCGTACGGCCGGCCGCCGCAGCGCATGTATTTCGCCGGCGGCTCGACCGGCGGGCGCGAAGGCTACACGGTAATACAGCGCTTTCCCGACGACTACGACGGGGTGATCGCCAATTCGCCCGCGCTCAATTTTTCCGGCGTGCGGCTGCTCGGCGTGAAACTCGGCCACGCGGAATACGCGACGCCCGGCGGCTTTATTCCACCGTTGTTGCTCGAACGCGTGTATCAACGAACGATCGCCGTCTGCGACCGGCTCGACGGCGCGGCGGACGGCATCGTCAGCGACGTCGGCGCTTGCCGCGAGCACGAAGCTGAAATCATCGAGTCGTTGCGCTGCGCGGGCCGCGCGCCCGCGCACGACGAATGCCTCACGGACGCGCAGCTCTCCACCTTGATGGTGATGCGCGACGGTCTGTCGTTGCCGTACCGGCTGGCGTGGGACGTCACCGGCTATCGCGGCTACAACATTTTTCAGGGCACGCGTTTGAACGGTACGCTCGGGCTTGGACATCAGGCGGAGCGTTTGCCGGTGCCGACGTTCTTCGCGAACGGCTACCTGTTCGCGCAAGGCGACGGCTACGTCCGCTACTTCGTCGCGCGGGACGCCGGGTTCGATTCGCTAAAATTCGACCCGCAATATCCGGGCAAATATCGCGCGCAACTGGTCGCGTTATCGCAGACCATCGGTTCGATGAATCACGACCTCGCACGCTACATTGCGCGCGGCGGCAAGCTCATCACGCTGCAAGGCCTCTCCGACGAAGTCATCAGCCCGAATCAGACGATCGCCTACTACGACGCGCTGGTCGAGCGCTTCGGCACCGACCAGGTCAACGGGTTCATGCGGCTCTACATGGTGCCGGGTTTTCAGCACGGCAGCGGTGCGTTCATTCCCTCGCTGGATCTGTTGGGCGCGCTCGACAATTGGGTCACGCGCGGCGCGTCGCCCGAGACGTTGACGGCGACCGACATCGCGGCAGCAACCAATGGACGCTCGCGGCCGTTGTGCCGCTATCCGCTGTTTCCGCGCTACGCCGGCAAGGGCAATGTGAATCTCGCCGGCAGCTTTGTGTGCGCTGAACCGTGATGCGCTTCACCGGTAGTTCTTGAAAAAAACCACAAGGGCGTTGAAAGGTTAACCTGTCGCTGTTGCCGGCCCTGACCGGGAAAACCGCGCGGGCCATCGTTTTTCGTTACATCGATATGGAAGCCGAACTATCTTGCATTGCAGCGAAACAGCCTGTGTTTTCTTTCTCGACTCCGTTTCAGCGCACCGCCTGCCGAGTCTTGACATGCCCGCGCTTTTGAGAGCACAGCAACGTTGCGCTGCACGCTTTCGCACTTTCCATTACATTGCGGGTGCGGTCGCGCGTTCGCGCCGCTTCCTCCAATCAAATAACGGTGTCTGCCATCGTCGAATCCATGCAGCCAATCGTCTCGGTCACGAACCTGTCGAAAACCTATGCCACCGGTTTTCATGCACTCAAGAACATCAATCTGGCAATCAACCGCGGGGAGATCTTCGCCTTGCTCGGCCCGAACGGCGCGGGCAA
>DASPZL010000431.1:0-2854 GCA_035636295.1 Paraburkholderia sp. | reverse complement strand
GAAACAGAAAGCTGCGGCCGCTGCGCCATGCCTGCACCGCGGGCGGAATCGGCGTCTGGATGTCGATCTCGGTCAGGACTTCGACGAAGTCGCTGTCGGAGACCAGGTAGTTCGACGCGGGCGCGTGGCCGCCGATCGGCTTGTAGAGCAGCGCGCCCGAGGCCGGCACTGCGTGCAGGAAGGTGCCGTCCGGCGCATACGCGCCAAACCACTGGCCGAAATGTTCCGACTGCGACAAACCCTGCACCTGAACCCAGCCGCCTTGCGGCCGCGCCTCGTCGAGGGCGGCGGCAAACGTGTCGTCGTACCAGCAATCGACATACAACCCCGCGCCACTAGCCGCGAGCGCCCGGTGCAGCGCCGACGGCGCCGGCGTGGTGGCGAACGCGCCGTTCATCAGGTTCACCACCGACTTGCGATGCTTGAAGTTCTCGATGAATTGCGCGGCCTGCGTGAGCCGCTTGCGGATCTTGTGCGGCACGCTGACTTTCGCGGTCATGATCTCGGCGAGTGCGCCCGGCGTGGCCGGCACGGCCGAATCGGGACACAGCGCGAGCAGCGCCGGGCCGAGGTAGGGAATGACGCCGCCGCCCTGAAGCTGGCGGGCGATGGTCTGGACTGAAACGGTCATGGAGTGAGCCTCACAGATAAATGGCGGCACCGGCGCCCACGTTGGTCGCGGTGTCCTTCAGCGTCTTGACGATGTACCTGACCTGATCGGCGTCGAGCAGCGTGTGCAGCGGCAGCGCCAGTGCGCGGTCGCCGATGCGCTCGGTATCGGGCAGCAGACCGCGCTTGCGGCCGATCGCATCGCCCGCGTTCATGTAGTGGAACTGCTGATGCAGCGGATGGCTGTAAGGCGCCGTCTCGATGCCGCAGGATTTCATGTCGTCGATCATCTGGGCGCGTGCGCTCTGCGTAAAACGCTTGCCCAGGTGGACGACATAGAGCATCCAGTGCACTTCCTCCACGTCTTCGGCCACATAGGGCGGCTTGATCCCCTCGAAACTCTGCATCTCTTCGTGATACCAGCGCTCGACCTGCTTGCGCTGGGCGAGGCGCGTGTCGAGTTCGGCCAGTTGCGCGAGCCCAAGCGCGGCGGTCAGATCGCTGATGCCGGCTTGCAGCGGCACCCACGAGCCGATCGAAACGGACGCGCGGTCCGTGACGCGCCGCTCGCGCAGATAGCGCAGTTCGTGAGCGAGTTCGTCATCGTCGGTGACGAGCATGCCGCCCGCTCCCGTGTTCAGCGCGGACGGGCCGGAGAAGTCGAACACCGACACGTCGCCGAAACAGCCGGCGTTGCGGCCGCGGTAGCGCGAGCCGAGCGCCTCAGTACTGTCTTCGATCAGCCGCAAGCGATACGCGTCGGCCAGTTCGCGCAGCGGGCCCCATGCGGCCGGGTGGCCGTTCGTATTGCCGGCGAGAATCGCGCGCGTGCGAGGGCCGATTTTCTGCGCGGCTTTTTCGGCGCTCAGACATCCGCTCCAGTAGTCGATGTCGGCGAACACCGGCACGGCTCCCGCCAGCGTGATCGCCTGCGCCACCTGGTGCCAGGTGTGCGACGCGCAGATCACCTCGTCGCCCGCACCGATCCCCATCGCGCGCAACGCAATCCAGGTGGCGAGCGTGCCGCTCGCCACCGCAACCGCATGCGCGCGGCCCACCCAGCCGGCGAACGCGCGCTCGAACGAGTCGAGCATCGGCCCGTCGCTCCAGCGCGACGACTGCAGCACGGCGTTGACGAAATCGATCTCGCGCGCCGCGCAAGCCGGTTCGCTCAGCGCGATCTCATCGATTTCCATGAGGCTCGTCCTCGGTCAGGATCAACGCGTCGGCCTCTTCGGGCCGCTGCGTGATCGACATACAATGCCCGTCCGACATCAGGAAGTAGACGCTGCGCGCACCGAGCCGCAGCGCCGCCGTCTCGTCGCGCATGTCCATGGCGCTGACGCGCATCGTGCGCACTTCGGGATAACGCTGGTGCCATTGCACCGCGGCGTCGCGTAGCGTCGGTGCCGTGCGCAGCAGGTCCGCCGCGACGTCCAGCTGTTCGGCGTTCAGACTCATCTCACTCCTCCACGCCGGCAATGCGCCGGGCTTCGACCGTGATGGGTAGCGGCGTGTCGTCGGCCATCGCGGGCAATTCGAGCTGCCAGCCGTTGGCGAGCGTGACGAGACCGCCCCACATCCCGGGCTGCGCCATCGCGACAATGGGCTCCTCCAGGTCCTTCTTTGGCACGTAAGCGCTCAGCGCGCCCTTGCTGTCCTTGCGGATCATGACTTTCATGGTGACGGACTCCGGAGATTGACGACAGATTCAAACCAGGCTCAAGCGGGACATGCTGGCTGCTCCAGCAACGGACGCAGCAGCGGCGGCAGATGGGCGAGCAGATACTGAATGTCCTGCGCCGTGGTGGTTTCGCCGAGCGACAGCCGCACCGCCGCCAGCGCCTCGTCGCGCGGCACGCGCATCGCTGTCAGCACATGCGAAGGCTCGCTGCCGCCCGACGAGCAGGCCGAGCCCGACGACGCGGCGACACCCAGCCGCCCGAGCCGCTGCAACACGACCTCGGCGGGAAGCTCGCCGAAGCGCAAGTAGCTGGTGCCGGGCAGGCGCGATACCTGCGCCGAAAAAACGTGGACGTCCGGCAGCGCGCACCTCAACTCTTGCTCCAGCGCGTCGCGCAGCGCAGCCACGCGCAGCGCTTCGCTCGCCAAGTCGCCGATACGTTCGAGCGCCGCCGCAAAACCGGCGATAGCCGGCAGATTCTCGGTGCCGCCGCGCAGATGCCGCTCCTGGCTGCCCTGCACCTGCGGCACCAGCGTCACGCCCTGGCGCACCAGCAATGCG
>DASPZL010000430.1:0-5672 GCA_035636295.1 Paraburkholderia sp. | reverse complement strand
GAGCGGCCCTGAGAACTCCCGAGTCCGCTAGAAGTGCCGAGTTGACCAGGCGCGCTTCCAGGATTTCCAGCGTTCCACGTCGGCGAATTCGTCAAATCATACTGACCTTGCAGAGTGAAACCGGCAATCGTCGGCGACAGGTACTCTGCGCCGTTCGCTGCCTGCGAGAAGATGCGGCCCCGTACCAGCGTTCCAATCGCATACTTCTTTGTTTGCTGTGGATCGACGTCGCCCGAGTATTGACTTATCTCAGCCGAGCCCATATTGCCGAACTTAATTTGACCCCAGGTGTCATTCTGCAGGCCCACGGTCGCCTGTCCCTCGAAGAAACTTCCGTTCGCGAAAGTCCCGTTCATGGTATTCAGTCGGGACTCGAGTTGGAAAATTGCATGAGTGCCGCCGCCGAGGTCCTCAGCGCCTTTGAGACCAAATCTCGATTGCGCCCAGCCTCCACTTTGCGCACCGAATACATGCCCCCTCGGTTGATTCGTCTCGTACACAATACCATTGTCCACGATGCCGTATAACGTGACGCTGCTCTGAGCCGTGGCTGTTGCCGTCGCAGACAATGCGAACACGCTGAACAGAAGTTTCTTCATCGCTATCTCCATTAATATAGTTATACTACGTAATATCCCTACTATCGAGGATGCTCAATTTCTTCGTTCACCCGCAATTTCTTGAACTCACCTTTCCGAGCGCCCGTCTATCTTTCATCGAGCGCGACACGGCTGAATGACGTGGAGTCGCACAGACGCTCGCATGGAAGAGAATGAAAAGAAAAAGCGAGAACAAGAGTGAGGCTTATGCGGAGGGCGATAATTTTCGTGAGGCACGTCTCCTGAACTGCGCTTGTGTATTTTTGCCCGAGTGTATATTCCCCATTCGCTCGAACAAAGAGCAGAAGGGGGAATCTCTTTCGTGAAATCAGGGAAAATGCGCCCCAAGGCAAGTGTGCAAAGGCCCTTCAGCGTTATGCTGTGTCGTCTCCTCGCGGTTAACCCCCGTATCCCCGTCGATGTCTCATCGATTACGGTTTGGGCGTTCCCACGCGAGGAGACACGTTCTTCTCAGGAACCAACCTAAATGGTCCGTGAGCAGTCTCACGTCGCCTAACGCATCGATACGGAGATACGTATGAAGGTCAAGCGACTGTCGGTTTTTGCTGTTTCAGCAGGTATGGCTTTGAGTCTCCTCTCACTTCCCATGTTGCAAGCTCATGCAGCGACAACCGATGCCGGCGCCTCCGATAGTGCTATGTCGAAGCAAGAGTTAAAGGCGCAAAAGAAGGCCGACCGCAAGGCGCACCGCGCGAATAAAAACGCCGAACTCAGCAAGCTGGAAAAGAACGGGTATAACCCGGCGGGAAATCAAACGAACTATCCGCAGAATCTACAGAACGCCCAACAGAAAGCGGCCGGTCAAAAGCCTACCAACGCACCTGCGGTCGCGCCTTGACGCGTTACGCGTACCGAATCGCGCGCGGTCAAGCCGGTGGAGGCTCGAGCCGCGCGGGCGATGGAAGAACGAGCGCTTGCGAAGATGGAGATGGCCGAGAACGTCGTGCGAGTTCAATCCGAACACTGCAACGAGCACTTATCGCAGCTTCCACGCTTTTAGCGACTCTTTTCGGAGCCCGCCCCGAATAGGCCGGCGGCCAATTTTGCATGCGGACGTCGATGAGGGTTCGACAGCACAAAACAGCACCATCGCCCACTGTGTTAGGTGCTGGCAGACATAGCAGAAACCGCAGTCAATCGGTGCCGCTGTAGTCCACCGCTGATGGTCACTTGTCGGCCTCGGCCGAAAACGCAGTTGAGGATATTTGCGTGCGACTGTCCGCTGGCCGGGGCGAGCCCGACGCTTGAACATGACCGTACGTTTTCATGAGCGTGCTCGTTAAAAACGTACAGGTTTCAAAAAACGTGCAACTTGTGAAATCTGGCGAGTCTGTACGAGTGCCTCACAAGACGTCCTTCAAGTTCGTACAAACGTGTGGCTTATACGACTGTAGTGGTCAAGTTATTCGAGGATGAGCGTTCGCTTATTTCCACCTCTTTCCCTCTCTTAGCCATCCTTCACACGGCTCCACAGAATTTCCTTAATTTCACCATCATTGCTGCGCCTTTCCTCCCTATCATCGACTCATCATCGAGGCATCGGCTCCACGGCGCACGCGACGTCCGAGCAATTCTCGATGCAAGCGCCGCAAACAGCGCGTCCGTCGATTTCAGTTGAGGGGAAACAGGTTCATGACTATCAGTCTTCTTGTCGTCGAGCCGGACCAGGCGGTTCGGGATCAATTGCGCGCGCAGCTTCAAATGAGCCAGATCGCGATGTCGGTGCTGTATGGCGCGGCGCAATTGATGAGCCGCGTCGAGCTCGAATGCCCGTCGGCGATTCTCATGCGCGCCGAAGCACCGATGCAGGGCGAACGCGACGCGCTGCGGCGCTTGCGGCAAGCCGGCTACGACATGCCCGTTTTCGTGCTGAGCAAGTCGGACGACGTGGTCGATAAAATCGTTCTGTTCGAACTGGGCGCGGACGATTACATCGTCGACCCGGTCGACCTTCACGAACTGACCGCCCGGATCAAGCGTGCCGTGCAACGCGGCAACCGAACGCTATGCGACGCCCCGGAGATGCGCGAGAAAGTATCGTTCGGCAACTACGAAATAGACTTCGCGACGCGACGTCTGATCAGGAACGGCGCTGAAATCGCGCTGCGCTCCAGCGAGTTCGCGTTACTCAAGCTTTTCGCGAGCAACCCGATGCGCCTGCTGACGCGCTCGATGGTCAATAGTCAGCTGGGAAGATCCGAGAGTCAGAACAACAGCCTCGACGTTGCGGTCTGCCGCCTGCGCACGCTGATCGAGGACAATCCGTCGAGCCCGAAGTTTATCCAGACATTGCGCGGACGCGGCTACATGTTCGTGCCGTCGCCGAAGCAGGACGAACGCACGGTAATCGTCCGGGACCGCGACAGCCGGGGTTGTGCCGCGTCCGCACTCCACCTCGTGCAAACCGCCGGCCCTGCATGAAATCGAAAACGCGGCGGCTGTCATGCACGCCGTAGACGCACCCGGTGCTGAGGCAAACCTGGATCGTCCGTCAACGTGTGACGCCGGCCGTTGCGATGCGTGCGCACCCGCTGCCGGATCTCGGCTTCGGTCGCATCGCCCGGCACGGCCATGCACGAATACTCGCCGTTCGTGTTGATCCACTCGACAATCCGGCACCACTCGCCCCACAACGCCATGATCGGCGCTGAAATGCGGCAGCCACGCACCTTCATCACGTTCTTGCCGGCATCCGCCGCGGCGTTGACGCGTTTCGCGGGCTTTCTGCCGGCGGCCGTGTCGGCGGCCGTCTTCCGGCCGGACCGGAAATCACGTGAAGCGGCGCCGCTCAGGTTTGACGAGACTTGCATGGAAGGTCTCCACTAATGAATGAAGTGCCCGTTGCCGCCTTTTTGCGGTGGCGTTCATATCAGGGCCACACGATCGTACGTATCAATCGCGCAGCCACGACGAAGAAAGAATGGAGAAGTTGTGGAGATTTCCCGGCACATGTAACGCCATACGCCAATCATCTAGAATTCGCCCATGCAAAGCGCGCCTCTTCACACCCAACCTGTCGGCCGGCTACACACGTTGTTGTCGCGCGCACGGCGCCGCCGGATCAAGATGCGCTTCGGCATCACCTGGAAAATGTTCCTCGCAGTCTTGATCGCCTGCCTCGTCATTTCACTGACGATGGGCTACGCCGTACGCGTGAGCTTCGAGAACGGCTTTTTGCACTATGTTCGCGAGCGCGACGCAGGGCGCATCAAGGCCGTGATGGCAAAAGTGACGAATGAATACGCGACGCACGGCAACTGGAATTTCCTGCGCGATCATCCGGATGCCTGGCTCGCGCTGCTGGACGCGGCGATCCACGATGCCTTACGCGAGGAAATCGACGCCGCGCAGATCGGCAAGCGGCCGAGCTGGCAGACGTTTCCCGGCAGCGGCAGCGTGCAGCAATTGCTCGGGCCGCTGACCGGCCCATCGGAAGGCCCGCACTGGGGCATGCGGTTGCCGCCCGCGCCGCCGGCGGCCTCCGCGATCATGATGGAGCGCGGCCGCCTTCCCGCGAGCGACAGCGACAGCGCCTATGCAAGGCCGCCCCTTCCGCGACCGTACGACGGCAGGAGCGCCAGCGTTCCCTCCAGCGGTCCGCCGGTCGCGCTGTTCGACGCCAATCACGAACTGGTGGCGAGCAGCGGACGCGAGAGCGCGCCGGACAGCGCCATGAGACCCGTCGTTTATAGCGGCAAGATCGTCGGCTGGCTCGCCGTCAACGGGCCTGACTCCCTTTCGGATGCCGCGGACATTGCTTTCCAGGCGCAGCAGATGCGCGCCACCTGGCAGATCGCAGGCGTTGCCGTCGTGCTCGCGGCGATCGTCGCACTACTGCTCGCCCGCATCGTTCTTGCGCCGGTCAAGCGCCTGATGAACGCGACCCATAGCCTCGCCGGCGGCGACTACAGCGCGCGGGTGCCAGCCGGCCGGCGCGATGAGCTGGGTCGGCTTGCGTCGGACTTCAACGTATTGGCGGATTCGCTGCAAAAAGCCGAACGCTCGCGGCGCAATCTGATCGCGGACATTTCACACGAGCTGCGCACGCCGCTTGCCGTGCTGCGCGGCGAGCTCGAAGCGATTGAAGACGGCGTGCATGAATTCGATCGCGACTCGCTCAAGTCCCTGCAAACCGAAGTCAACATGCTCAACAAGCTCATTGAAGACTTGTACGAGCTTTCGCTGAGCGACGTCGGCGCGCTCAGCTATCACAAGACGCCCACGCATGTTGCGGAGCTTGCCCGCGCATCGCTCGACGCCATGCGCGAATCGTTCAGGGCGAAACAGATCGCGGTCGAATTCAGCTGTATGCAGGCCATCGCCGACGCGAGGTTCGCGGTCGATTCCGCGCGCTTCGTCCAGTTGCTGAAGAACCTGCTGCAAAACTCGCTGCGTTATACCGACCCCGGCGGCCATGTGCGCGTATCGCTCTCAGAGAGCGGCCACGGCTGGCAACTCGAAGTGCAGGACGCGCTGCCCGGCGTGCCGGAGGCCGCGCTCGCGCATCTGTTCGACCGCTTTTACCGCGTGGACGAATCGCGCAGCCGTCAGAGCGGCGGCGCGGGTCTCGGCCTGTCACTGTGCCGCGCTATCGTGACGGCCCACGGCGGTACGATCGACGCCAGGCCTTCGCCGCTCGGCGGTGTCTGGATCACCGCGCGCTTTCCGCCGGAAGGAGACTGATGTGATGACCGAAGCGCACAGTTCGCACATCCTGATCGTCGAGGACGAGCCCAAGCTCGCCGCCGTACTCGAGGATTATCTGCATCTGGACGGCTTCACGACCACGGTCATCGCCGACGGACAGGCCGTGATGCCGTTCATTCGCGCGACGCCGCCCTCGCTGATGCTGCTCGACCTGATGCTGCCGGGGCGCAACGGCATGGACATTTGCCGAGAGCTACGGCAATTTTCGGCGCTGCCCGTGATCATCCTGACCGCGCGTATCGACGAAATCGACCGGCTGCTGGGCCTCGAAATCGGCGCCGACGATTACGTCTGCAAGCCGTTCAGCCCACGCGAAGTGGTGGCCCGGGTGAAGGCGATCCTGCG
>DASPZL010000429.1:0-2888 GCA_035636295.1 Paraburkholderia sp. | reverse complement strand
TTCGGCGGCGATGCGGTCCACCAGTCCGAGCACATGCAGCGCGCGCAGCGTGACGTCGGCGATATTGCCGATCGGCGTGGCCACTACATACAACGCGGCAGTGGGGTACTGCTGCCCTTGCGCGAGTTCGGAGAGAGGAGTCATGAGGCAGAAGACGCAAACAGACGGAACGAGGCCGCCATTGTGCCACGCAGCGCCGTGCGATCCGGGCGGCTCACAGACGGTGCGGCGCGCACCAACACACGCGGACAACTTTTCGAAACCAGCCGGGTCCAAACTCGTCGGCGCGGCTTTCGAGGCGCGCGCGCAGGAGTTTTTGCAGCGGCAGCGCTTGCGGTTCGTCGCGCGTAATGTGCTGTGCCGTGGCGGTGAGATCGATCTCGTGATGCGCGATCGCGACGGCGCGCTGGTGTTCGTCGAAGTTCGCGCGCGAGCGCAACGGCACTACGGCGGCGCGGCGGCGAGCATCGGGTGGCAGAAGAAACAACGGATCGTGCGCGCCGCGCGGCATTATCTGGCGACTCGCAGCCAGCGTTCACAGGATGAACCCGCGTGCCGTTTCGATGTGATTGCGTTCGAAGCCGGCCGTCTCATCTGGCTGCGCGATGCGTTTCGCGCCGACGAAGTCTGACGCCATGCGCGGAGAAGGCGCGTGAGTGCGATAAACTTGCGCTCGCGCGCGGGCCACGGGGCGATGCCGATGATGCAGCAAGCAGTGTGTTTTGCGATGTGATTCACGCTGCTGATGAATGCACTGCATTACCGGCATGGCTCGTCAACGTAGCGCGACTTCGCAATACGACTTCACAACACGGCCGCGCACTGCGGTCCATTCGCGGTAGAAGATAGAGACTCGATGTCAGTCGAACGCATTCAACAACACTTCCGCGACAGCGCGGCAGTCAAACTCGAAGCTCTGGAAACCCTGTCGATGCCGATCGCCGCCGCGATCGACACGATGTTTGCCGCGCTCGCCAACGGCAACCGCATTCTGGCGTGCGGCAACGGCGGCTCGGCGGCCGACGCGCAACATTTCGCAGCCGAACTGATCGGCCGTTTCGAGCGCGAACGTCCGGGCTTGCCGGCGATCGCGCTTTCCACCGACACGTCCGTGCTCACCGCGATCGCCAACGACTATTCGTTCGAGCAGATTTTCTCGAAGCAGGTCTGGGCGCTCGGTCAGCCGGGCGACGTGCTGCTGGCGATCACCACGTCCGGCAATTCCGCCAACGTGTTGGCCGCGATCGGGGCCGCGCACGAGCGCGAAATGATCGTGGTCGCGCTGACCGGCAAGGGCGGCGGGCGCATGCAGGAAGTACTGAGCGATACCGATATCCACGTGTGCGTGCCGTCCGATCGCACCGCGCGTATCCAGGAAGTGCATTTGCTGACCATCCATTGTCTGTGCGACGGCATCGATGCCATGTTGCTGGGCGAAGACTGACTGATTCCGAAGGAGAGCTAGTTGATGAGCGTATTCCGCGTCAAGAAGACACTGGTGAGAACCGTGCTCGTGGTTGGGTTCGCGGCGGGACTGTCCGCGACGTTGCAGGGTTGCTTTCTCGCCGTTGCCGGCGCGGCGGGCGGCGGCGCGCTGGTGGCGACCGACCGGCGCACGCTCGGCGCGCAGACCGAAGATCGCGAGTTGCAGGTGAAGGCGTTGTCGCAGATCAGCCAGAACTTGCCCGACAACGCGCACGTCAACGTGGCGGTGTTCAACCGCCGCGTGCTGCTGACCGGCGAAGTAGCGGGTGGTGTGTCGAAGCAACGCGCGGAGACCATCGTGCGTGGCCTGAACAATGTCAACACGATTGTCAACGAACTGGCGATTATGCCGGCCAGCTCGTTCTCGTCGCGCACGAACGATACCTACCTCGAGACGCGTGTGAAGACCGCGTTGATCGCCGAGAAGAACATTTCGGCGAACAATTTCAAGGTCGTGGCCGAGCGTGGCTCGGTGTATCTGATGGGTCTCGTCACGATGGACGAAGGCAATCGCGGCGCCGATGTCGCGAGCCGTGTGCCGGGTGTGACGCAGGTCGTGAAGGTGTTCCAGTACATCCAGCCGCAGGAAGCCACGGCGGCAGCCGCTGCTGCGGGGACCGCGCCGGTGGCCGCTTCGCAACCGGACGGCAGCGCTCCGACGATCGGGACGATTCCAGATTCGTCGGTGAGTTCGCGGCCGCTCGAACAGCAGGCGCCCGCGCCGGTCACCAATTCGAACTCGGTGCATCCCGGTAATCCGAAGGCGACGACACCGTGAAGCGGGGCGTTGCCGCGGTTACCGCCGCGTTGATGCTTGGCGCGGCGGCGAGTGTTTTCGTATCAACGGCGCGTGCCGCCGATGCGCCGCGCGGTCAGATAGTCGCCAACGCGAATGCCTGCATGGGATGTCACGCGGTGGACCGCAAACTGGTCGGCCCGTCGTTCCAGCAGATCGCCGCCAAGTACAAGGGCGATGCCCAAGCGCCGGCGAAATTGTCGCGCAAGGTGAAGGACGGCGGCTCCGGCGTGTGGGGCATGATTCCGATGCCGGCGCATCAATCGTTGAGCGATGCCGACATTCGCACGGTGGTGGATTGGGTGCTTGCCGGCGCGCCGTCGAAGTGACTTTTTGCCTTGCCGCGGCGCCTGGCAAAACGGAAAACGCTTGTGCTAGAATTGTTTGCACGTTGGGGGGGTAGCTCAGCTGGGAGAGCGTCGCGTTCGCAATGCGAAGGTCGGGAGTTCGATCCTCCTCTCCTCCACCACGAAATCCTTTAAAACCGGCCACTTAGGTCGGTTTTTGTTTTTATCCTTCCATGCTTATTTGGGTCAATTTTGGTGTCGGGCTGTCCCAAATTTGTCCCTTGCAGTCCATATCTTCAGGCGACAAGTCTTGACTGCCC
>DASPZL010000428.1:0-4160 GCA_035636295.1 Paraburkholderia sp. | reverse complement strand
CCGCGTGCTGCTGACGCATCAGGCGCGTGCGGCGCCGGCCGTTGAGCACGAGGAGCAGCGTCGCCGCCGCCGACAGCAACAGCAGCAACAGGCCGCCCGCGAACAGCAAGCGGCGCTTGTCGATGAAATCGCGGTTCATTGCTTCGCGGTCGGCGACATCGGCGAAACGGCGGCTCAAGGCCAGATCGTTGACCTCGTTCCAATGCAGGCGCAACTGCGCAACGATCTGATTGGCGCCGCGGCGGTCCTTCGCCACGGCGGCGACTTCAGGCGCGAGGCCGGTCAGCAGGCGATCGAGCGACTGCACTTCGTCCCGTTGCCGTTGCAGCAAAGGCGGTTGCGCGGCCAGCCTGCTCGTCGAGCCGGCCAGCACGTGCAGCTTCGATTGCAGCAACTGATAGCGCAGCATCAAGCGCGGATAGTCGTCGTCGACGCCCGACTGATACAGCAGCAACTGATTCTCGAAACGCGCGTAGGCGATTTGCAATTGCGCGGCGTCCCAGTAGAAGCCGTCGTACGTACCGGTCAACTGCCCGGTGGCGCGCGGGTTCAGCAGATTCGCGTACAACAGATAGCCGATCGCGCCGGCCGGCGCCGCGAGCGCGGTGAGCCAGATCAGCACGTAGAGAACACGGCGCCACGGACGGCGCGCTATTTGACGATGAGGGCCTTGATCTGCCATACGAATTTTGAATCGCTCGAGCCGCCCACCAGTTCGTCGGGGAACGCATCGCGCGGATAGATAAGGAACAGCGGCCCAAAGTCACTGATCTTCAGACGCCGGCCGTTCATGCTGTACGCAACGACCACGCCATAGCGATCGCAGTCCGACACCGGCACGGTGTAGGTATAGTCGTCGAACGTATGGATCTCGACCTGATCGCCGTACGCGCCGACTGTCTTCAGAATATCCGCGAGCAGCGGTCCTGTGAAGGTGGAACGCGGGGTCCACGTGGTGCTGGTCGTGATCGAGTGGACCGGCAGCGCGAGCAGTTGCGCCTCGGTGAAGTGATACGACTGGCGCGACGCATCGGTGGTCTTGCCGATCTTGCCCTTCACGTCGAGCGATAAGGGCACGGAGTCCGACTGAGCGTGCGCGCTCCATGCCGCCAGCGCGAACATCAGCCCCATTGCCCAGCGCGCACCCCGGTACGCGCATTTTTCACCATGCATTCCTTTGGTCACCTTGGTCATCTATTTTCTTTTTTCCGTTATCTGTTTTTTGTGGGCGCTACGTTTCTCTCGCCTCTTTGACTTCCCTGATTTCCTTACCGTCGCGCAGATGCAGATGCCGCGCGGCCCGCTGCGAAGCGACCACGATCAGCTTCATCGTCGCGCGCGTGGCGCCGACGAACAGCTTGCGCGCGATGCGCTCGTCGAACGTATCGAAGTCGATCTCCGTGAAAATCACGCACGGCGCCGCCTGCCCCTTGAAGCGGTAGATCGACTCGAACAGCACGTCGCCCTCACGGTATTCCGGATTACCGAACAGATCGTATTTGCCCGTGAAACTGCGCAGCCGATGCGGGCCGAGATGGTCCTGCGCGGTCATCGCCGAACCTTCGCGGCCACGGAACGACAGCACCACGATGTCCTGCTTGCGAAAGCCGAGCGAGAGCGCCTGCGTGATCGCGCGCTTGGTGGCCTCGATGCTGCCTTCGACGGCATGCGCTTCGTCGTAGACGGACAGCGAGATGTCCGAGCCGTCGAACGGACTGCCCGATGCCAGCGCCGCCGCGACCGGCACCGCGGCGCCGACCACGTCGCGCACATAGTCGAGGATGTCGCGCGGGCTGCGGTAGTTGGTGGTTTCCTTCAGCGTGGTCCAGCCGGGCAGATCGACCGGTTCACGCATATACAGATTCTGCAGCGGGTCTTCGAGCCACCACCACGCTGCGCCGGGACGCAACAGGCGCTCGAGCGCGGCGACCCACGGCTGCTGGAAGTCCTGGCCTTCGTCGACGATCAGCACGTCGAATTGCCAGCGCGCGTCGATCGGCGTTTGCGCGAAAACCGTTTCGAGCTGGTTGAAGACCTCGCCCGACTGGAAATCCGGCTCGCGGCCCGCATCGCGTGCAATCCAGTCGCACAGCTGGTGATAGTTCGCCACCTTCGCCTCGGGCGGCGCCACCCGCGCGATGTGATCCGCCAGCGGCCGGTTGAAGCACACATACAAAGGCCGCTGGCCGCGCGCCACGGCATCCTTCATCACCTGCACCGCGAGTTGCGTCTTGCCGGAGCCGGCCGTGCCGATCACGCGCAGCCGGAACGGCGAGAACTCGAGCCGCCGCGCCCACGTGGCGAGACCGCCCGCGAGCCGCGTGACGAGCGTGCCCGCCTGCCCGACCAACGCGCTGGCGTCGGGCGTGAGCGCGAGTTCGTCGGCGAGAAAGTGATGGATTTTCGGCGCGCAGGCAAGGCGCGGTTCATCCGCCGGCAACGCTTCGCGGATGATCGCCGCGAGCCGGGTCTTGCGCGTGGCGTCGACGATCCGCGCCGGGTTCACGCCCGCGATCGCCGCGTCCTTGACGACGTGGTCCGGGCAATACAGCAGTTCCTCGATGAAGTACGTGCCCGCGCCGAACGCCGCGGTAAAGCGCCGGTGCAGCCCTTCGACGGTGTGCGCGAGCGCGATCGCCACGTTGCGCTCCGTCTGCAGATAAACCTTGACGAGGCCCTTCGGCGTTTCGCGCAGGAAACCGGTTTTCTGCTCGACGATCATCACGCGCCCGGCCGGACTGACGATCACGAAGTCCGCCTCGCCGAACACCGAAAAGTTCTGGTTCAGACGCGTCCAGTGCACACCGTGATAGACGGTGTACCCGCCGGGGAGCGTTTCTTCCAGCAATGCAAGGGTTTCGCGTTCGCGTGCCGCCGCGCCGGTGGCGGCAAGGCTCTTCCAGTCGTCGGGGACAATGCGGGCCATGCGGTGCCTCGTCGTATTCGGGTGCGCCCATTGTACGCAACGCGCGTGCGTTGTCGGGGGGGCAGCTCAACGCGGCCGGTCTCAACCCGTCGCGTGCAAAACTACGCGCATCGTGTATCGTTACTGGCTGAACGCCGCGCACCGGGCGCGGCTTGCCAACTGTCCCCAAGGGGACTTCCTTCGGGGGCGTCCCCCAAGGGGACTTCCTTCGGGGCGTCCCCCAAGGGGACTTCCTTCGGGGCGTAAAAGAGGATTTGCTGGATGATCACGATCTGGGGACGCACCAATTCCGTTAATGTCCAGAAAGTCTTGTGGTGCTGCGATGAACTGGTGCTGCCATACGAGCGCATCGACGCCGGTTTGCAATTCGGCCGCAACAACGAACCCGAGTATCTGGCGATGAACCCGACCGGCAAGATTCCAACCCTGGTCGACGACAGCTTTGTGCTCTGGGAATCGAACTCGATCCTGCGCTATCTGGTGCTGCAATACGGCGAGACGAGCCTGCTGTATCCGTCCGAGCCCAAGCTGCGCGCGAGCATCGACCGCTGGCTGGACTGGTCGCTCTCCACGCTGCAACCCACCGAGCGTCCGGTGTTCTGGGCCCTCGTACGCACGCCGGCCGCCGAGCGCGACACCGCCAAACTCGCCGCCGACTTCGGCGCGGTCACGCTGCTGTGGCACATGCTGGACACGCATTTGCAAGGCCGCTTCTTCCTCGAAGACGAAAAGTTTACGCTTGCGGACATCGTGATCGGGGCGTACGCGAAACGCTGGTTCGGCTTAGACGGGGTGGAGCGTCCGCCGCTGCCGAATCTGGAGCGCTGGTATTCGCGCATCGCCACGCGGCCAGGTTTCAAGAAATACGTCGATTTTCCGCTGACGTGAGGGGTCGGGGCGTTTTTCGCCGCGCGGTTGAGCTTGCCCGTTATCGCGCTTCTTGTCGCGCTTCTTCTCGTGCCTCTTGCCGTGCTTCTGGCCGCGTCGCGGCGCACAGCCGTGGCGGGCAAGCCCGCCGTGCGCCGGCACGGCGAGGCGCGATGGCCCTTATAATCAACGCATGAAGACCGCCAAGCCCACCGCGACCGCCGCCGCGAAAGCCGTGACAGCCGGCTCCGATCATTCTCATGAGCCGGGGCACACGCACGGCGATTCGCAGGAAGCCGCACTGACCCTCGCGGAAGAATACTGCCGCGAACGCGGCGAGAAGCTCACGCCGATCCGCCGTAAAGTG
>DASPZL010000427.1:0-12300 GCA_035636295.1 Paraburkholderia sp. | reverse complement strand
TGGCGGCGGTCGGCAGCGCGAGTTCATCGAAGAGATCGAGACAACGCCATGCGCCCACACGCAATGCGTACTCTCGCCACGCGTGATTCAGCACATCGGGTTCGGGCATCACAGGACCGATAGTTGGCCCCAGTCCTGCGCCGAACGCAAAGTGCTCGATGTTGAAGCCGATATAGACCGCGAGCCGCGAACCGTCAGGCCAGCGATAAACAGGGCGACCGTTGATCGGTAAATATGGAAAGCGCCCGTGGCCGGGCAGCACGCGATGTGCGGGAGAATCCATGGTCCAAAGAGTCCTGTCGAGCGGCGCGTACGCCGGTGGTCACGTCAGAACCCATGTTAGGGATGCCAAAATAACCGCATCGAGCTTGTTGCGAACAAACTCTTGTCTGCACGCGCATCGAAGGTGACTCGCGCCACTTCACGAGTTGAACAGCGCCTTTCGGATGATCGCGTGAACACCCCAGTTGCCGTCCACCACCTGTGTCACGCCGAAGTCGACCGCGACGGAGATCAGCGAGATCGCCTCATCTTCGGACAGGCCTTTGGTCGTCATCAGGAAGCGCCGCGTTTTGATGAACGCGTCGCGCATCGCTAGGTCGAGGGTCGATTTTTCATACACCGCGCTTTGCGCATTCGTGCCAAACTCGGCGAGATAGTTTGGATAACTGAAGCCGTGAAGAACCCATTCGTCGGCGGTTTCGACCAGTGGGTAGGTGAGGTCTGCAAACGGCTGGTCGCTTAGCGTATCTTTCTTATGAAGCACCAGTTGGAAGTCACCAGTAAGAGAACACTCGATCGCAGTGCCGCACAGTTCCGAGTCTCCTTGCGATGCATGCGGGTCGCCAACGGAGAGCAGCGCGCCGGGTACCCCGATTGGCAGGAAGACGCTCGCGCCGCGCGTTACGCGCCAGTTGTCGAGATTGCCGCCGAAGGTGGACGGTGGAATCGAATCTATCAGACCGTCCTGCTGCGGTGCGACGGTGACCACGCCGAAGTGCGGGCGCACCGGGATTTTGACGTTCTTCAGGATGTCGTGATTCTCGACGACTGTCGAATGATCGACCGGCACGCCGGGATAATCGATCGTCGGATGCATCACGCCAAAGGGATCGCGTTGAGGTGTCCAGCGGAAGTTATAGACCGCACGAGCGTAGGCGGTTTCGCCGGCGGTGGCGGCGGCGTCGATTTCATAGATGGTGACGACCTCGCGCGGTTTCGGCTCGGTCAATAACTCGCGATAGTGAAAGCCCCACCACGCAGCGGCATTGCTGCCGAACGCGCGGCCGGCGAATTTCGGATTGGCACAGCCGCGCGGATGGATATCGACGATACGCACTTCCAGCACATCACCCGGTTCCGCGCCGCGCACGGCGATCGGACCTGTGCAGATATGCACGCCGATGCCTTCTCCCGCACCACGTCCGTAGATCGACGCGTCCATGGGTCCTGCGCCGCGGCGGTTGACGTTCTTGCGCCCAGCAGTCCAATGGAACACACTTTCGGCGCCTGGATCGCCTTGCACCATGCGCTCCCAGTCGTCCGCCGCGTGTTGCGTGAGCGTTTCGATGGTTACCGTGTCGCCACTGTTCACTTCGAGCACGGGCTTAAGATCGTGACTGAAGTATCCCCAGTGGATCGTGTTCGCCGTTGCACGCAACAGATGATGACGCGGCTTGCCGGACTCCCGCTGTGCTGGTGCCGCAGGCGCTTCAAGCTGCTCGGCAGAGTCGGCCTCATCTGCAACTTCATGAGCCGCACCCTGCTCGGCAAGTTGTGCATGTACGATCAAACTCCCGGCATTGACAGGCAAGCCGCGCGAGATTCGCCGCACGAGATGGCGCGCTAGTTCGAGACCCGCTTCATGACGAAAGGTGCGCGGCGACGCGCCATATTGCTCGCGGAACACCCGGCTGAAATACGCGGGATCGTTGAAACCCCAGCGGAAACAGACATCGGCAATCGAAACCTTTTCATACAGCGGATTCACCAACTCCGCACGGCAGCGTTCCAGCCTGCGCGAGCGCAAGTAGATCGAGAAATTCTGTCCAACCGCTTCGAACAGCTTCTGCAGATAGCGCGGCGAGACGCGCTCTTCTTTGGCTATCGATGTCAGCCCGAGATCGGGGTCGGCGAGATTGCCCTCGATGGTCCGACACACTCGCGAGAAGATCGCGGCCTGAGACGGCGTGAGTCCGCTGAAACTGCCTTCCTTGTCGTGAGCGGCGAGACTCGCGACCAGGAATTCCGCGAGCGCGAGTTCGAGGGGGCGCAACTCGTCGAGCGTGAGCGTCTCCACGCTTTCAGCAATCGAGCGCAGAAAGCCGGAGAACACGTGACCGATGCCGGCCTCGCCTGGCAAACGCCCGGCACGCAGCGAGAACGGCGTAAGAAGGCGTGCATTGATGGCGGAGCGGGGCACGCGGATCGCGAACGCGCGGAAGTCGGATGTGAACGCCAGATGGGCTTCCTCGCGCGACGACGCGTAAATAATATCGCCAGTTGCAACCCGCGCACGCACGCCGTCGGCGACGAGCGTCACGCCGCCGTCGAGATGCAGCACGATCACGAGACTGTCGGCGCCGTCGACCTTGAACTCGATGGTTTGCGCGAATGCGGCCAGCGCGATCAGCTCAAAGCCACTTGTCGACCTGCGCGACGTAATGGTTCCATGCAACGGGCGCCCGGCAGCGAGAGGCGTGCCGCAGCGCAAGCCAAGCCGGTCGAGCGCCTCGCTCCAGGCGCGCAGGCGATCTACCTCGGCATACGACTCGGTGGTGAAACGCAGTAAGTCCAACCCAGGCTCCCGGACCCTGACGAACGTCAGTCGAGTGATTCAAAGGCAATGTCCGTGCCATTGATAATGACGCCGCTAGCGCCGCAGCGCGCGGTAACGGTGCGTGGATGCACCGTTACCGCGCGCGCACGCACTACTCACACGCGAGGCTTTTTCTTAGGAGGAAAAATGCCGCGGGGGATCTTGCAGTGAATGCCCTGACGGCCATCGACGACCTGGGTCACGGAGAAATCCGCGGCGACGCTCATCAGCGAATACGCGTCGTCACGCGAGAGGCCTTGCTGCTCGGTGAGTAACAACAACATATCGCGTGAAGCGTTTTTCGTCGCGATGTTGAGATCTTCATCGAAGCCATGAACGATCCAGAAGTCCGGCGTTTCTAGCAGCGGCGAGGGAAATGTGAAGTCGCGCCGCAGCACGATCTGGAACATGACATTGAGCGATGCCTCGATCGCGGTGCCGCTGATCTCGCCATCGCCTTGCGATACATGCGGGTCGCCAATCGAGAACAACCCGCCGTCCACGGCGACCGGGTAATACATGGTTGAACCCGCGCCGATGCGCCAGTTATCGATATTGCCGCCATGCGCGCCCGGCGGCACGGTGCTCACACGGCCTGCCACATCGGGCGCGACGCCTGCTGTGCCCAGATGAGGGCGCACGGGCACGCGTACGCCATCGAGCGCGAGTTCGCGGCAGCAGTCGCGAATCTCCGAACGCTTGCCCGGCACGAGATATTTACCGGGATAGTCATACGCATAGAGCGCGTGAGCCGTGTTTGACGCCTGATCGAGTTCATAGATCGTGACGCGCTCTTTCTCGAAATCGGTGAACAGATGGCCCCAGTGCGCCGCGAGATTCGAGCCATAGTTGAAGCGCGGGGTCATTTGCAGATAGCGCACTTCGAGCAGATCGCCGGGCCTGGCGTCGTTCACGAAGATCGGGCCCGTCATCAGATGCACGCCGGGCGCGCGATCGGACTCGGGAATCGTGTCGTAGAGCGCACGCACCTTGTCATCCATCATGAGGTCGGGCGCGTCACCTGCATGATGCGTGATCGCTTCGGCGCGGATATAGTCGCCGCTCTCGACAATCAATGCGGGCGCTAGCGCCGCATCGAAATATCCCCAATGAACATTTTTCTGAATGGCAGGCAAGTCGTAAAGCATGCTTTCTAAAGCTCCGTAAGAGTGTCCAATTGATCGACGCGACTGATGACCGATCGTACGGGCGACAGAATAGACAGACTTGGTTGACTGCGTACAAAAGCTTGTGTGTGGACGAATCCGTGTCCGTGTCACTCAGCTTGCGAGGGTCTTGTCATGTCCAAGCCGAAACACATCCGGTCAACTTCCGCATGCGCCACGTTCTCGTTCTAATAGTGCTGCGCGATCCGCAATCGCCCGGTAGTCAGACTTCCCCTTCATCCCCGTACAAGGATTTGTGCGCACCGGGACAAGTCCGCGAAATTTCCTCCACCTACGCTTGCGCTGATGCGATGCAACAAGGCTTACATGGGGTAGGCCATTGACATCTGCCGCTGAGGGAGTCTTCCGGATGCATACCAATCTCATCGAACACGGACATAGCTTGCTCGACAAAGGTGTTGCCTTTCGTCGCTGGCATGAGTTCGTCATCGGCGCCGTCTGTTTGCTGGCACTGTTGATATCGGGCCACGCAAAGGCTGCCGCACCGGCTACGCCCACCGAGTGCAAGGCGCTTCAAGCCAGGTATCCGCAATTCAAGGGAAAGTCACTTGTCAACGCGATCAATCCGCACACACCTGGGTATGAAGCGCTGGATCCGAGCGACCCGAGCAAATACATCGGCTTCGATATCGACCTCGGCGAGACGATCGGCAACTGCCTCGGCTTCACGATGACGTACAAGCCGGTGACGTTCGCCGCGCTATTGACGACGCTGCAAAGCGGTCAGGCTGACATCGTGATCTCCGACATCTATGCGACTGAAGAGCGCGCGAAGGCGGCGGACTTTATCACCTACTCGAAGGTGTTCGACGGCGTCCTCGTCGCAAAGGGTAATCCGAAGAAGATCACAGGCATCAACCCGACCATGTGCGGTACCACTGCAGCGGAAAATACCGGCTATGTCGAAGTGCCTCTGATCCAGAATCTCGCACCGGCCTGCAAGGCGGCCAACAGGCAGGAGGCCGCGATACAACTGTACGACAACAACGCGAACTGCATTCAGGCGATCCTGTCGGGTCGCGCCGATACGTACATCAACGACGTGAACACGGTGGACCAGGCGGTGAAGGCGTATCCGGACAAACTCGAGAAGGCGAGCGCGGTGACGCTGCCGTACTCGGTCGGCATCGGCGTACCGAAGGACAAGCCTGAATTTCGCGCGGCCGTGATGGCGGCGCTCGTCGCGATCCAGAAGGCGGGCATCGAGGCTGAGCTGCTGAAGAAGTGGTCGCTTGGCGCTGAAAATCTCGAAACACCCAAACTGATCGTGTCGAACTGATGGAACTGTTTCTGCATTATCTCGGCATGCCGTATCTGCTGCGCGGCATCGGCTTCACGATCGCGGTGACGGCCCTCGGGCTCGCGGGCGGTGTCGTCGTGGGGCTGGTGCTCGTGGCGATGCAGCTGAGCAGGGTCGGCCCGTTAGCGGCGCTCGCGCGCGGCTACACGGTGATCTTCCGCGGTACGCCGCTCATCCTGCAACTCGTGTTCGCGTATGACGCGTTGCCACATATCGGGCTGAAGCTGAGCGCAATAGGCGCCGCCGGTCTCGCGCTCGCAGCAAACGAGGGACCGTTCATCGCCGAGATCCTGCGGGCTGGCGTGCTCGGCGTCGAACGCGGCCAACTGCTCGCAGGACAGGCGCTTGGCATGACGCCGTCCGTCCTGATGCGCCGCGTGATCGCACCGCAGGCAATCCGCGCAATCGTGCCGGCGCTTGGCAACGAATCGGTCAGCGCGTTGAAGAACTCATCGCTGGCCTCGGTGATCGCCGTCGATGAGCTGACGTTGCGCAGCACGCAGCTCGCGTCATCGACGTTCGACTTCTTCTCGATTTTCTTCGCATCCGGGCTGATGTACCTGATTTTGACAGGGGCGGTTGCCGTGATCCAGTTGATCGCGGAAGCCGCGCTCGATCTCGATCGTCCCGCGTCCGGGGGTTTCGCGCGGTTGTTGCCGTGGCGCCGTGCCGCCGTGACGGAGGAGGCAGCGCCAGGCGCGCGAGCGGTGCCTCGGCCCGAGCCGTTCACTGCCGACCCGCTTCGCGAGAGCGATCCGCCCACACGCAGACCGGCGTACAGCCGGGCAGATCATGCAAAGCGCTACGCGGAACTTGCTCGGCAGGGCGCAGCGGTGAAGGTGAGCGCCCTGCGCAAACAGTACGGCAAGCAGCCAGTGCTTGATGGATTCGACCTGACTGTTCGCTTCGGTGAAGTCGTCGTGGTGCTCGGGCCGAGCGGCTCAGGCAAGAGCACGCTGCTCCGTTGCATCAACCACCTCGAACACTGGGACGCGGGCGAAATTCGCATTGACGGAAGGCGCGTTGGCTTTCGCGCCGACGGCCGGCCAATGACGCAGCACGACATCGCGAACGAGCGCGCGAGCATCGGCGTCGGCATGGTGTTTCAGCAGTTCAATCTGTTCAGTCACCTGAGCGCGTGCGAGAACATCGCGGGGCCTTTGCGGTGGGTGCATGGCATGGGGCCCGCCGACGCGGAGCGCCGCGCACATGAGCTGCTTGAACGCGTCGGCCTCGGTCATCGCGCCCACGCATTGCCGCGCCATCTTTCTGGCGGGCAGCAACAGCGTGTTGCGATCGCCCGTGCGCTGGCTCCCAATCCCCGCGTACTGCTGCTCGATGAACCGACGTCCGCCCTCGACCCGGAGCTCGTCGGCGAGGTGTTAGACGTGATCCAGCGGCTCGCGATCGAAGACGGCCTGACCATGATCATCTCCACCCATCAATTGCGTTTCGCCGATCAGGTTGCCGATCGCGTCGTCTTTATGAGCGGCGGCATGGTCGTCGAAGAGGGACCTGCGCACGATGTGCTCACGCATCCGAGGCATCCTTTGACGAGTCGATTTCTGAGCGTGATGGGCGCTGACAGCGGGTTCGAAGTCGCGTCATGAGCGTAGCGTGCGCTAGCCCGCCGCGACGGTGACGTCGTGTTGTGTAGCGTTTCGTCGCAAGCATGAACCACGTGATCAATCAATGGCGCGCAACGCGGTAGCGGTTGCGCAAGTTATCGGCTGGCCGGTTGCGTCAACCAGTTCAGGCAATTGCGCCATAGCCGCTCGTAGCCCGGCCATGCCGAAAACTCGGGCGGGAGCCAGTGCGCCGACATGTCGCTGGTCCATGCGAGCGTGCGGCCCGCGCCGAAGTGTCCGGCGACAAGCAGCGGATGCCCGGTGCCGGGTACTGTCGCGATCAGTTGCGCATCGGGCTTTAATTCGACTTCGTTATAGCCGAGCAGATGAGGCCAGTCTGTGCCCAGACCTTCGACTACCGGATGCGCGGCGGCCACATGCGGCGTGAAACCTTCAGGCACCTCTACGCGATCGTCGTATGGCTGGCAGCGCACCGGCAGCACGTCTTCCACGGGCGTATTGCGAAAGCGGGCGCTACCGTTGATGCCCTGAAAACTCAGATACCCGCCGATCATCATCAGCCCGCCGCCGCCGCTGACGTAATCGCGCAAGAGCTTGAGCCGGTTCGGCGTGCGTACGCTTCTGATCCAGGTGTCGGGGTGCAGCAGCAAGGTATTTGCGCCGATGTCGGAAAGGATGATCGCGTCCCACGCGTTGAGGTCGTTTAGCGTCGCAGGAAAGTGCGTTTGCGCTTCGTGGCTCGGCATATGGGTGACCGCATAATCGCCATGCTCGAACAGTTTCAGAAACGCATCCGCGCCGCTGTGATGCGTGATCGACGCGAATTGGTCGAAGCCCTTGGCATGGGTGGCGGTGGAGGTCCACGATTCGCCGGCGAGCAGCACTTTCTTCTTCATGTGATTTCCTTGCGTAGGGTGATCGTTAGCTGGCGTTCGCGCGGCTCCAGAACACGCGCGCTGGATTGGCCGCCAGCAGCGTTTCGATCTGCGCGTCGGTCACGCCATGCCGTTTCAGGCGCGGCACGAAGTGCTCGAGAATGTACCCGTAACCAAAGCCGCCGTAGCGGGTGAGCATCATCTTCAGAAATACGTCCTGCGAAAGCAGCACGCGGTCCACATAACCGGCGTCGATCAGCGCGCGAATCGCCCGCGCGTTTTCCTCATCCGAAGGCGACTGTGCCTGTTCGTCCGCGTAGTAGTAGTCCATGCCGATCATGTCGTATTCGAGCCACGCGCCGCGCTGTGCCAGCGAGTGCTGGTAAGCGACGTCGTAGAGGCTTGGATTCATATGACACAGCACCGTGTGCTGCACATCTGCGCCTTCCGCTTCGACAATGTCGAGCACCCGGTGACCATGCCGCACCCAGCCCGGAAGATGCACCGACAACGGCACGCGGGTCGCGGCGCTCGCGCGCGCGGCGGCGCGCAGCGACTTTTCTTCCTCGGCGGTAAATGCCGCGGACACGCCGATTTCGCCGATCAGGCCGGCGGCCACCTCCGGTTTGCGTTCGAGCGCGCCCACCTCGAACATCAACAGTTCGGCGAGTTCTTCGACTGAACGCTCCCGTACATAGGCCGGATGCGAGGGTTCGAGGTAAAAGCCCGTCGACATCACAATATGCAGGCCGGTGCGGCGCGCGATCTGCTGCAGTGCCGCCGGGTCGCGCCCGATCCCGATATTGCTCGGGTCGACCACGGTCGCGCCGCCCAGCTCGCGAAATTTAAGCAACTCTTCGACGGCAAGATCGACGTCGACAAGCCGGCAGTTGTCGCGGTTCATTAGCGGATTCATGCGCAACGCGCCGAGTATCCCGATGTGGACTTTCTGTTCGCCGATATGGCCTGCCGCGCAACATGCGGGCGGCACCCATTTGTTCGACGCATCGATCAGGATGTGCTCGTGCATCAGCGTGATGCCCATCTCGCTGACGGGCACCCGTCCCAGGACGGTCATCACATAGCCGCTGTCGACGCCGACGGTCGGCTGGAGCCGGGTAGATTCGGACACTGTCATCGTGTGCCTCGCGTGTGCCCATGTTGCCGCCGGGCAGTCCTGGCAGGTGGGCCAAAGTTAATTAACGCGCATCAAAGTAAAGCGCTTTACTAGAAATTATGTCGATTCAAGCCTGGCTGTCAACGAAATCAAAAAAAGACGGTTGGAAATGTATGAGCACACACGGTGAACACCTGAACACCATTTTGGTGCTTGTTTATAGGTATTTTCCACACGAATCACTGAGCAGGTCAGGCTGCATTTCGCATGCGGAAAAATTTTGGCAAGGCGCTTGACAATCGAAATATGGTTGCATTCAATCAAGTAAAGCGCTTTACAAGTCCGAAGCGCAGCAACCAGCCATCTGATGAATTTTCCTGTGAGGTACGCGTGACGCAACGCCGTTTCATACCGGGTTTGAAGGACGTGGCACGCACAGCGGGCGTTTCGATGACCACCGTGTCGCGCTACCTGAACGCGGACCTCGTGCTGCCGCCCGACACCGCGCAACGCGTCGACACGGCGATCCGCCAGCTCGGCTACGTGCCGAACCCACATGCGCGCAGTCTCGGGCGCGGGCGTTCGGACACGATCGGCCTCGTCATACCGACCATCGCCAACCCGTTCTTCGCGCTGCTCGCTGCCGCCGTCGAGGAGGCAGCCGAAGCGAAGGGCTTAGGCGTGCTGCTGAACGCGACGTCGAACAATGCGAGCCGCGAATTGCAGCACGTGGCGCGGATGCGGCGCAACCAGGTGAGCGGCCTGCTGTTCGTCAGCGCGCATTACCACACCCCCGAACTGGTCCAGGCGCTGAACGACACGCGCGGCCTCGTGCTGATCGACGAAGACATTCCGGGCGTGCACAGCGCGAAGGTGCTGTACGACAACTATCGCGGCGGCTGGCTGGCCGGCGAGCACTTCGTCGAACACGGCCATCGGCGCATTGCATTCATCGGCGGCCCGTCGGAACTTGCGAGCACGCGCGACCGCTTTGCCGGCTTGCGCGATGCGGCTGCGCAGGCGGACGCCGAAGTCACGTTCGAAATGTACGGGGCTTATGCCGCCGCGCACGGCGAGGACGCGGCGCGCGCGCTGTTGAGTCTCGGGCGACCGCCGACCGCCGTATTCGTATCGAGCGGCGAAATCATGATCGGCCTGCTCGACGCGCTGCATCGCGCCGGCGTGGCGGTGCCCGAACGTCTGTCGCTGATCGTGTTCGACGACGCAGGCCCTTTGCATCTGTTCGATCCGCCGTTGACCGCGATCCGCCAACCGATCGCGGAACTGGGCGCGCGTGCCGTGGAACTGATGCTCGCCGCTTCGCACGGCGACCCCGCAGAAACCGAAGTCCGTCTTCCGGTGGAGCTCGTGAAACGGGCTTCCGTGGCTCCGCCGGCATCCGTCTGATTGCTGCCCGTACTCTGGAGGAGTTATGAACAAGGCACTACGTTTTGCGTTTAGCTGTTCCGTTGCGCTAATGGGCCTCGCGGGCTTCAGCGCGCCTGCGCCTGCAGCCGGCACGCCGACTTACGCGCTGATCGTGATCAACCAGCAGGCGGCTTTCTTCAACCAGATGCGCGCCGGCGCCGAGGAGGAGGCGAAGAAGCGCGGCGTCAAGCTAGTCGTGTTCAACGCCAATGACGTGTCTTCAGCGCAGGTCAACGCGATCGACGACTACGTACAGCAGAAAGTCGACGGTATCGTGGTCGATGCGATCGACGTGAACGCGGTGCGCGGTGCGATCCGTAACGCAACTGCCGCGGGGATTCCGGTGGTTGGACTCGACGCTGTGCTGCCGCCGGGCCCGCAGAAGGCGCAGGTCGCCGTGGACAATACGGTCGGCTCGAAGGAGCTGGCGGCGCGCTACCTGGACTACGTCGCAAAGAACCCGCAAGGCAGCGCGCATATCGGCATCGTTGGCGCGCTGAGTTCGGTGATCCAGAACACGCGCCAGAAGATCTTCCAGGACGTGATCGCGGCGAGCGGAAAGGTGACGGTGGCCGGTGTGGTCGACGGCCAGAACACTCAGGATATCGCGCTTTCGGCAGCCGAAAACCTGCTGACCGCCAACCCCGACCTCGACGCCATCTACGCGACCGGCGAGCCGGCCATGCTGGGTGCGATCGCCGCGGTGCAGGCGCAAGGGCGCGCCGACAAGGTGAAGGTGATCGGCTGGGACCTCGCGCCGGAAGTGATTCGCGGCATCGACCGCGGCGTGGTGCTCGGCGTGCTGCAGCAGGATCCCCCCGCGATGGGCCGCGCGGCGATCGCGCAGATCGATAACGCGCACAGCGGCAAGCCGGTGCAGCAGGTGGTGATGACGCCGGTGACCTACGTGACGAAGGCGAACGTCGGCGCGTATCGCAACCTCTTTGCGGCGAAATGACCATGCAGGCGCTCATCACTATGAAGCCATCCCCGACCGCCGCAGCCGCCAGGCCGCGCGTGCCGATTCTCGCGATGAAGGGCATTCGCAAATCGTTCGGCTCGTTTCCCGCGTTGCGCGGCATCGATCTCGATCTTTACGCCGGCGAATGCGTCGGCCTGATCGGCGACAACGCGGCCGGCAAATCGACGTTGACCAAGGTGATGGCAGGCACCTATTTGCCCGACGCCGGCACGATTCACATTGAAGGCAACGAAGTGCGCTTCACTGGACCGGCCGACGCGCGGGCCCGTCACATCGAAATGGTCTATCAGGATCTGAGCCTGTGCGACACCGTCGATGTGGTCGGCAACCTGTATCTCGGGCGCGAACTGTGCAAGGGCGGCATGCTGCAGCACAAGCGCATGCTGGCCGAAGCGCGCACGCTGCTCGACCGGCTCAAGATTCGCATTCCGAACCTGAGCAACACCGTTGAGCAGTTGTCGGGCGGGCAACGGCAGTCGATCGCGATCGCGCGCGCCGCGTCGTTTTCGCCGCGCGTGCTGATCATGGACGAACCCACGTCGGCGCTCGCCGTCGCAGAAGTCGATGCGGTGCTCGACCTGATCAATCGCGTCAAGGCGCAGGGAGTGGCCGTCGTGCTGATTACGCACCGGCTGCAGGATCTGTTCCGGGTCTGCGACCGGATCGCCGTGATGTACGAAGGCACCAAGGTTGCCGAGCGACAGCTCGACGAGACCAGCCTCGAAGAACTGGTTCAGCTGATTGTCGGAAGGAGACACGGATGAGCACCACGCCTTATACCGAGCGCGAATTCGGCTCGCGCTCGCGCGACTACTTTGCCAATCACGCGCAGGTGCTGTCGATTGCCGGTTTTTTTGTCGGATGTTGCGTGGTGTTTGCGCTCGGCAGCAACACGTTTCTGACCACCGGCAATGCGCTAAACGTGTTGCGTCAGCTAGCGCCGATTCTGGTGGTGGCGATTGCGATGACCTTCGTCATCACGACCGGCGGCATCGATCTGTCGG
>DASPZL010000426.1:0-6067 GCA_035636295.1 Paraburkholderia sp. | reverse complement strand
ATTGCCGTCGAAGCGGATCGTCGCGTCCTTCGTGTAGCTGCGGAAAATGAACGGGCCGGTGCCGACCGGCAACTGATTGATGTCGGCGGCCTTGCCGGCCTTCAGCAGCTGATCGCCGTATTCGCTCGACAGGATCGACGCGTATTCCATCGCCAGATTCTGAATGAACGGTGCGTTGACTTCCTTCAGCGTGAACTTGACCGTGTACGGATCGACCTTTTCGACCTTGGTGATCAGCTTGTCGAGGCCCATGTCGGTGAAGTACGGGAACTGCACCGAGTAGGCCTTATGGAACGGCTGATTCGCGTCCAGCATGCGCTCGAACGTGAACACGACGTCGTCCGCATTGAATTCATGCGTCGGCTTGAAGAACGACGTGGTCTGGAACTTCACACCGTGACGCAGATGGAACGTATAGGTCTTGCCGTCCGCCGAGACATCCCACTTTTCGGCGAGACCCGGTTCGACCTTGGTGCCGCCGCGCTCGAATTCGACAAGGCGGTTGTAGACCGTGAACGTGTTAGCCGTGAAATCGGTGCCCGTGGTGTATTGGGCCGGATCGAAACCCGCGGGGCTGCCTTCTGAGCAGTAAACCAGGGTTTTGTTCGGAATCTCAGCGCGCGCAACGCTTGCGCCCAGCATCGATGCCGCTGCAGCTGCGACGAGCGTCGTAACACGCGCGGCGCGCAACAGATTGTTTTGCTTCATGTTTCCTCCAGGTTCGAGGCCGGCTCCGGGCCGGCGTAGCGCGATATTACTTGAGCTTGGCTCACAGCAACAAGCGGAGGAAATTCCCTCTGTTGACGATCGGAAACCAATCGGGCATAAGCATAGCCGCACGCCGGCGCTGGCCGGAGCGTGCGGCTTTAGAGGGCGGGCTCAGCAAAAAAGCGACCCCGGGGCGGTCATTTCAGGCCGACGTTCATGAATTGCGTCGGGCCGAACGGGTCGATCCTGAAGCCCGTCACGTTCTTGCTGATCGGCTGATAGACCGTGGAGTGGGCGATCGGCGTGAACGGCACCTGGTCCTTGAAGAGCTCCTGGGCGTCCGTATAGGCCTTCGTGCGCTCGGCCAGATCGGTCGTGCCGCGGCCTTTTCTGATCAGGTCGTCGTAAGGCTTGTAGCACCATTTGGAAAAATTGCTGCCGTTGACCGCATCGCAGCCGAGCAGCACCCCGAGCCAGTTGTCAGGATCGCCATAGTCGCCGGTCCATCCAATCAGCATCGCTTCGTGCTCGCCGGAATGGCCGCGGCGAATGTACTCGCCCCATTCATACGTGGCGATCTTCACTTTCACGCCGATCTTCGCCCAGTCGGCTTGCAGCATTTCCGCCATCAGCCGCGCGTTGGGGTTATACGGCCGTTGAACCGGCATGGCCCACAGCGTCAGGTCGAAGCCGTCGGGATAGCCCGCCTGCTTGAGCAGCGCTTTCGCTTTGTCGACGTCGTACGGGGCGTCCTTCAGATTCTTGTCGTAGCCCCATTGCGTCGGCGGCATGGGGTTGGTCGCCGCCTGGCCGGCGCCCTGGTAGACCGAATCGATGATCGCTTTCTTGTTGATCGACATATCGAGCGCGCGGCGCACCATCAGATTGTCGAGCGGCTTTTTGGTGTTGTTGTAGGCGATATAGCCCAAGTTGAAGCCCACCTGGCTCGGCATCGCGAGCGATGCATCGGCTTTCACGGCCGGAATGTCGGCAGGTCGTGGGTACGCCATCACCTGGCATTCACCGCGTTTCAGCTTTTGCAGGCGCACCGCCGGGTCCACCGTGATCGCGAATATCAGCTTGCTGACTTTCACGACGCCCGGTTTCCAGTAATCGGGATTGCCGTCGAAGCGGATCGAGTCGTCCTTCGTATAGCTGCGGAAAATGAACGGGCCGGTGCCGACCGGATACTGGTTGATGTCCGACGCTTTACCCGCCTTCAACAACTGGTCACCGTATTCGGCCGAGAGAATCGACGCGAACGGCATCGCGATCTGCTGCAAAAACGGCGCATCGACTTCCTTCAGCGTGAAACGCACCGTGTAAGGATCGACCTTTTCGACCTTCGTAATGTTCTTCGCGAGCCCGAGATCGGAGAAATACGGGAACGGCACCGGATACGCCTTGCGGAACGGCTGCTCCGGATCGAGCATCCGCTGATAGGTGAATACGACGTCGTCCGCGTTGAATTCGCGGGTCGGCTTGAAGAACGACGTGGTCTGAAACTTCACGCCGTGCCGCAGATGGAACGTGTAGGTCAGGCCGTCGGGCGAGACGTCCCATTTCTCGGCGAGGCCGGGTTCGATGTCGGTGCTGCCGTGCGCGAACTCGATCAGCCGGTTATAGACGGTGTACGAGCCCGCGCTGAATTCGACGCTGGTGGTGTATTGCGCGGTGTCGAAGCCCGCGGGGCTGCCCTCCGAGCAGAACACGAGCGTTTTGTCGGGCAAGGTGGCGGCGCCGGCGGCGGCGGGCGCGAGGCCGGCAGCGAGCACCGCACAGGCGCTCAACGCCGGAAGGCAGGTATGGCGAACTGCAAGCAGCAACTTGGACACTGTCATCACGTTCTCCGCACGGCAGCCACGTCAGCTGCGCTTCGATCATAGACAGCACAAAAAACGGCTTCAATGCGGGCTTACGTGTTGCAAGGTGAGACGGAATAGGCGTGGTTGTGACGAGCGGCACGGGTTTCCGATCTGCGCTTCCCAGCGGCGTTGCCCCAGGGCGGCGGCGTTGCACCGCGTCGCGGGTTTGCGTGCCCCCGATTTCTTTCGACGCGAAAAAAACCGCGCGGCCAGGTGGGCCGCGCGGTTTTCATACATACATACATCGGCGCTCAAACTTCCAGGCGCCTTACACGCCGAGCCGTTCGCAGATCGCCTTGGTCGCTGCGGCGCCGTTCAGCGTGTAGAAGTGCAGGCCCGGCACCTTGGCGTCGATCAGGCGCCGGCACAGGTCCGTCACCACGTCGAGGCCGAACGCGCGGATCGCCTCCCGGTCGTCGCCGAAGCTTTCCAGCCGGCGCGCGACCCAGCGCGGCACTTCCGCGCCGCACATCTCCGAGAAGCGCATCAGTTGCGAGAAGTTCGTGATCGGCATGATGCCGGGCACGATCGGCACGTCGACGCCGAGCTTCCTCGCATCATCGACGAAACGGAAGTACGCGTCCGCATTGAAGAAGTACTGCGTGATCGCCGAATTGGCGCCGGCCTTCACCTTGCGGGCGAAGTTTTCCAGATCGTGGCTCGGCGAGCGCGACTGCGGATGGTACTCCGGGTAGCCGGCCACCTCGATCCAGAACCAGTCGCCGAATTCGGCGCGGATAAAGCTCACCAGTTCCGACGCGTAGCGCAATTCGCCGACCGCGCCCATGCCGGACGGCAGATCGCCGCGCAACGCGACGATATGGCGGATGCCATGCGCGCGGTACTCGTTGAGGATCGCGCGCAGGCTCTCTTTCGAGGAGCCGATGCACGACAGGTGCGGCGCCGCCTCGAGGCCTTCCTTCGCCATATCGACGACGGTATCGAGCGTGCCCTGTTGCGTCGAGCCGCCGGCGCCGAACGTGACGGACACGAACTTGGGCTTGAGCAACGCGAGCTGCGTGCGCGTGGCGCGCAGCTTGTCGACGCCTTCCTGCGTTTTCGGCGGGAAGAATTCGAATGAAAGTTCGATCGGGTTCATGATTCAGTCAATCAACCGAGACTGCGGTTGCCGAAAATAAGTGCGGACAGCAGCCACGAAACGATGCTGTACAGAATCGAGCCGAAGAACGCTGACCAGAAACCCGACACTTCGAAGCCCTTCAGCAGCGACGCGCACAGCCAGAAGCACAGCGCATTCACTACGAGTATGAAGAGACCGAGCGTGAGGATCGTGACGGGCAGCGTTAGCAGGATCAGCACCGGCCGCAGAATCGTATTGATCAATCCGAGCACCACCGCGACGATCAATGCGGTGCCGAAACTGCGGATATGAATCGACGGTACGAGGTAGGTGATGATCAGGAGCGCAAGCGCGTTGATCAGCCAGGTCAGCAGCACGGTCATGTAGAGCTCCTTGCAGGCAGGATGTCCATTGAACGGGAAGAGGCGGGCATGGCGAACAAAGCGGCGCATCGCGCGCCGCCCTGTCGTCAAACTGTCATGCTTTCAGACCGCCTGCGTATTTAATAGCGGTAGTGGTTCGGCTTGAACGGACCGTTCCTGTCGACGCCGATGTAGCCGGCTTGCGCGTCGGACAGCACCGTCAGGTTCGCGCCGATGCGCGCCAGATGCAGGCGCGCCACCTTCTCGTCCAGATGCTTCGGCAGCACGTACACCTTGTTCTCGTACTTGCCGCCTTGCGTAAACAGTTCGATCTGCGCGAGCGTCTGGTTCGTGAACGAGTTCGACATCACGAACGACGGGTGGCCGGTCGCGCAACCCAGGTTCACGAGACGGCCTTCAGCCAGCAGGATCACACGCTTGCCGTCCGGGAAAATGATGTGGTCGACTTGCGGCTTGATGTTGTCCCACTGGTACTGACGGGTCGACGCCACGTCGATTTCCGAATCGAAGTGACCGATGTTGCAGACGATCGCGTTGTGGCGCATCGCCTTCATGTGATCGTGGCCGATCACATGGTAGTTGCCGGTGGCCGTCACGAAAATATCGGCCTTGTCCGCCGCGTATTCCATCGTCACGACGCGGTAGCCTTCCATCGCCGCCTGCAGTGCGCAGATCGGATCGATTTCGGTGACCCACACGGTCGCGCCCAGGCCGCGCAGCGATTGCGCGCAGCCCTTGCCCACGTCGCCGTAACCTGCGACCACCGCGATCTTGCCCGCGATCATCACGTCGGTTGCGCGCTTGATGCCGTCGACCAGCGACTCACGGCAGCCATACAGGTTGTCGAACTTCGACTTGGTGACCGAGTCGTTCACGTTGATCGCGGGGAACGGCAGGCGGCCTTCCTTTTCCATCTGATACAGACGGTGCACGCCGGTCGTGGTTTCTTCCGTCACGCCCTTGATGTGCGCGAGGCGCGTGGAGTACCACGTCGGGTCCGCATCCAGATGGCGCTCGATCGACTTGTACAGCGCGACTTCTTCTTCGTTGGTCGGCTTGGCGATCACCGAACGGTCTTTCTCCGCCTTCGAGCCGAGGATCAGCAGCAACGTGGCGTCGCCACCGTCGTCGAGGATCATGTTGGCGAATTCGCCGTTCGGCCATTCGAAAATGCGGTGCGAGAATTCCCAGTATTCGTCGAGCGATTCGCCCTTGAACGCGAACACCGGCGTACCCGCCTTGGCGATCGCGGCAGCGGCGTGGTCCTGCGTCGAGAAGATGTTGCACGATGCCCAGCGAACGTCGGCGCCGAGCGCGGTCAGCGTCTCGATCAGCACGCCGGTCTGGATGGTCATGTGCAGCGAACCCGCGATGCGCGCGCCCTTCAGCGGCTGCTGCGCCTTGTATTCTTCGCGCGTTTGCACGAGGCCGGGCATTTCCGTCTCGGCAATATTGAGTTCCTTGCGGCCCCAGTCGGCAAGCGACATGTCGGCAACGACGTAATCCTGGGAAGCTTGGGAATCGATAACTGCGGCGTTCATCACGCCCTCCTTTCTAAGAAATTGACTAGAAATTTGACGTGAGCGCGGTTCGATGCGGTGGATGGGAACGCGCCATGCGCATCCGACCCTGCCGATTGAAGCCTTCGAGCCTGGCGGGCGGCCGGCGAATATGCTGATTCGCGGTACCCGTCGCAACGCTCCTCGAAGACGAACGGCGATTGTAGCAAATCGAGATGGCTTCGGGGTGCGGATCGGGTTTTCGAACGGATGGTTTTCCCGGTGCGGAGAACGGCCGCGGGGGACGCTGGGCGGGCGTCTCCCGGTGATTTATGGGCGTTATAGGCCTATGCGCCTTATGCGGCGGGAGCGGCCGACGCAGCAGGCTCTTGTGCCACGTTCGCCGTGCGCAATTGCGCGACGCCCTTGCGCGCGGTCTCGAGGAACTGCCGTGAGAACCGGAACGCGTCGGCGACGTCGGCGGGATGCGCGGTCTCCAGTCCGAGCGCGATGCGGAAGTAGCGCTCGGCG
>DASPZL010000425.1:0-7373 GCA_035636295.1 Paraburkholderia sp. | reverse complement strand
TCGCCGCGGCACCGAGCTGGCCGGGCGCCAGCTTCACTATGTGGACGTCGGCACCAGCGGCGGCGTGGCGGGCCGCGAGCGCGGCTATTGTCTGATGATCGGCGGCGAGACCGCGATTGTGAAACGGCTCGAGCCGATTTTCTCGACGCTCGCGCCGGGCGCGGGCGCCGCGCCTGCCACGTCGGGCCGTTCCCCAGGCGACAGCACCGCGGACCAGGGCTTCCTGCATTGCGGTCCGCAGGGCGCGGGGCATTTCGTGAAGATGGTCCACAACGGCATCGAATACGGAATGATGGCCGCGTACGCCGAGGGACTGAACATTCTGCGCCATGCCGACGCCGGCAAGCACGCGCGCGAAGCCGACGCCGAAACCTCGCCGCTGCGCCGGCCCGAACTGTACCAATACGATCTGAATCTGGCGGATGTCACCGAGGTATGGCGGCGCGGCAGCGTGATCGGCTCGTGGCTGCTCGACCTGATCGCGGGTTCGCTGGTCGATGATGCCGATCTGACGAACTACGCGGGCGCGTATCGGATTCGGGCGAGGGGCGCTGGACGGTAGCGGCGGCCATCGACGAGGGCGTGCCCACGCCGGTGCTGAGCGCGGCCCTCTTTGCGCGCTTCAGTTCGCGCGGCGAGGCGGACTTCGCGAACCGCGTGCTATCGGCGATGCGGCATGACTTCGGCGGTCACGTCGAGAAAGCGGCCACGCCGGCCGGCGGGCCGAAGAGCTAACAGCGCCAACTCAGGGAACCGCGATGCAAGCTACTCAAGCCACGCCGCACGACGTCGTGTTTCTGTTCGACTGCGACAACACCTTGCTCGACAACGATCATGTGCTGACGGATTTGCGCGCGCACATGAGGCGCGAGTTCGGCGCGGAGAACAGCGCGCAATACTGGGAAATTTTCGAGGATCTGCGCGCGGAGCTCGGTTATGCAGACTACCTGGGCGCGCTGCAGCGATACAGGCTGGGGCATCCGCGGGACACGCGCCTGTTGTTGATGTCGTCCTTCCTGATCGATTATCCGTTTGCGAACCGGCTGTATCCAGGCGCATTGGACGCGATCCGGAATCTGGCGAAGCGCGGCCCCACGGTGATTCTCTCCGACGGCGACGTGGTGTTCCAGCCGCGCAAGATCGCCCGTTCGGGGCTATGGGAAGAGGTCGAAGGCCGCGTTCTGATTTACGTCCATAAAGAGCGGATGCTCGATCAGGTGATGGAGTGTTATCCGGCTCGCCACTACGTGATGGTGGATGACAAGCTGCGGATTCTCGCGGCCATGAAGAAGGCGTGGGGCGCGGGGTTGACGACGGTCTTTCCTCGCCAGGGCCACTATGCTTTCGATCCGGAAGAGATTGCGAATAATCCGCCGGCGGATGTGACGATCGAGAGGATCGGCGAATTGGCGGAGATCGATGTGGACTCGCTGATGGGCGGAAAAGGCTAGATTGTTGGCGGCCTTTAACGGCCTTAACGACTTTTAACGGCCTTTGTCGGCGGCATGGCTCGTTGTGCCCGTTGCCGCGCAACCCTCAAGAACCCAGTTCCTTCAACCGCGCTTGCGCATCGCCCGCGCCCATTCTGCCCGCCGCATCCATGGCCGTCACGCCGCCGGCATCGCGGGCCTTCGGGTCCGCGCCATGAGCGATCAGCAATTCCATGATCGCCGTGCGGTTGAACATTGCGGCGACCATCAGCGCGGTGCGGCCGTCCGGCGAGGCGCCTTCCACGTCCGCGCCGTGCGCGAGCAAGGTCTCGATCACCGCATCGAAGCCCTTGAAAGCGGCGCCCGCGATCGGCGTTTGCCCATTGTCGTTACGCAGATTCGGATCGGCGCCGAGTTCGAGCAGCGTGCGCACCGCATCCACGTGGCCGTGGTAGCTCGCGAGCATGACGAGGCTGTCGCCCTTGTCGTTGCGCAGATTCGGCGGCACGCCTTTTTCGATCACGGCGGCGAGCATGGCGGCATCGCCGCGCCGCGCGAGGTCGAAGACTTCATGCGCCAGTTCGAGCAACTCGGGATCGATTTGCGGCTTCGCGGGCGGGGAAGGTTCAGCGTGGTCCGTCAATGGAATCTCCTTTCAGTCAGGCGCTTCGTGCGCGCCGGGAACATCGCCCAGCATACACATTTTGCGCCGCGCATGCCCGCGCAGCGGTGTGCTACAGATTGCCGAACAGCTTGACCAGCAAGCCGAAGATGCCGACAAAAACAGCAAGACCCGCGCACAACAGCACGAGCGAGAGAACAAGAATCAGGGGCGCCTTGAAGCGGCTGGGAGTCGACATGATGATGGTTCAGGTGAAGGGCGAGCGGTGCGGGACGTGCCAGATGCGGTCCGCCGTCGCGCATTCAGCACGAGCAGCTTAAACACATTCGCTTAATATGATCTTAAAACTCGCGCAACGCATGCGGCGCCGAATCGTGGCGCACGTGCACACGCACCGCACCCGTGGCGAGATCAAGCTCTGGACGATCGCGTCGAACCATGACGCGCGCCGCCTGTCACACCGCTGCCGCACCCGCTAACCTGCCTGAGAGTCCTTTTCGAGGAGTCACGCCATGGCCGAAGCAACCTCCCGTCCCACGCCGCCGCAAACATTAGACCCGAACACGTTGCGCAACATGGACCGCTACTGGCGCGCCTGCAACTACCTTTCGGCCGGCATGATCTATCTGCGCGACAATCCGCTGCTGCGCGAACCGCTCAAACCCGAACACATCAAGAACCGCCTGCTGGGCCATTGGGGCTCGGACCCGGGGCAGAGTTTCCTGCTGGTGCATCTGAACCGGCTGATCAACAAGCTCGATCTGAACATGATCTACATCGCCGGGCCCGGTCACGGCGCGCCGGCCACGCTGGCTCATTGTTATCTCGAGGGCCATTACTCGGAAATCTACCCCGACCGCAGCGAGGACGAAGCCGGCATGCGGCGCTTCTTCCGGCAATTCTCGTTTCCAGGCGGCATCGGGTCGCATTGCACACCGGAAACGCCGGGCTCGATTCACGAAGGCGGCGAACTCGGCTACAGCCTGTCGCACGGCTACGGCGCCGCATTCGACAACCCGAATCTGATCGTCACGGTAATGATCGGCGACGGCGAGGCTGAAACCGGCCCGCTCGCCACCTCGTGGCATTCGAACAAATTCCTCAACCCGATCCGCGACGGCGCGGTGCTGCCGGTTCTGCATCTGAACGGCTACAAGATCGCCAACCCGACCATTCTCGCGCGAATTCCCCGCGAGGAGCTCGAAGCCTTGCTGACCGGCTACGGCCACAAGCCGTATTTCGTCGAAGGCGACGATCCCGACATCATGCATCAGCAAATGGCGGCGACGCTCGAACAGTGCGTCGGCGAGATTCGCGCGATCCAGCAGCGCGCGCGTGAAACGAACGACGCGTCGCGGCCGCGCTGGCCGATGATCGTGCTGCGTTCGCCGAAAGGCTGGACCGGTCCGAAGGAAGTGGACGGCCACAAGGTGGAAGGTTCATGGCGCGCGCATCAGGTGCCGGTGCTCGATCCGGTCACGAACAGCAAGAGCCTGAAGCTGGTGGAAGGGTGGCTGCGCGGTTACGAGCCCGAGTCGCTGTTCGACGAAACGGGGCGTCTGGTCGAAGAGTTGCGTGAGCTTGCGCCCAAGGGCGCGCGCCGCATCAGCGCCAATCCGCATGCGAACGGCGGCTTGCTGTGCAAGGCGCTCGATCTGCCGCCGTTTCGCGACTATGCGGTGGCGGTGAAAAAGCCCGGCGGCTCATACACCTCGCCGACCGACGTGCTCGGCAAGTTTCTGCGCGACGTGATGCGCCACAACATGACGAACTTCCGCGTGTTCGGGCCCGACGAAACCGCGAGCAACAAGCTGACCGCGATCTACGAAGCGTCGGCGAAAACCTGGCTCGCGCAGAGCGAGCCGAACGACGCGGACGGCGGCGCGCTCGCGGCGGACGGCCGTGTGATGGAAATGCTCAGCGAACACACGCTCGAAGGCTGGTTCGAAGGTTACGTGCTGACCGGTCGGCACGGTCTCTTCGCTACTTACGAGGCGTTCGTGCACGTGATCGATTCCATGTTCAACCAGCACGCCAAGTGGCTGGAAAAAGCGAAGCGCGAGCTCGGCTGGCGCCAGCCGGTGCCGTCGATCAATCTGCTGATCACGTCGCTCGTGTGGCGCCAGGATCACAACGGTTTCACGCACCAGGACCCCGGCTTTCTTGATGTCGTCACCAACAAAAGCCCGGACGTGGTGCGTATTTATCTGCCGCCGGACGCGAACTGCCTGCTGAGCGTCGCCGATCATTGCCTGCGTTCGCGCGATTACGTCAACGTGATCGTCGCCGACAAGCAGCCGCATCTGCAGTATCTCGACATGGACGCGGCCGTCACGCATTGCACCAAGGGTATCGGCATCTGGGACTGGGCGTCGACCGATCAGGGCGCCGAGCCCGACGTGGTGATGGCCTGCGCGGGCGACATCGCCACCATGGAAGCGCTCGCCGCGGTGCAGCTTCTGAAGGAGCGCTTCGCCGATCTGAAGATCCGCTTCGTCAACGTGGTCGATCTGTTTCGCCTGATGCCCGAGCACGCGCATCCGCACGGCCTCGCCAATCGCGATTTCGATTCGCTGTTTACCACCAGCAAGCCGGTGATTTTCAACTTTCATTCGTATGCGTCGCTCGTGCACAAGCTCACGTATAACCGCACCAATCACGACAATCTGCACGTGCACGGTTATCACGAGAAGGGCAACATCAACACGCCGCTCGAACTGGCGATCATCAACCAGGTCGACCGCTTTTCGCTTGCTATCGACGTGATCGACCGCGTGCCGAAACTGCGCGGCGTCGGCGATCATGCGAAAGAATGGTTGCGCGGGCAGATCATCGAGCATCTGGCTTATGCGCATGCCGAGGGCATCGATAAGGAAGAAATCCGCAACTGGACATGGAAAAGCTGAGCGAGGTTTGCCATGCACACGAAAGACCACGCGGGCCAAGCGCCGATTCTGGTGTTGAATAGCGGCTCGTCGTCGCTGAAGTTCGGGCTCTTCACGCGCTCGGGCGATGACGAATCATTGCTGCTGGAAGGCAGCGCCGAAGGCATTGGCCGGGGCGACGGCAGTTTGCGCATCAAGTCGCCTGACGGCCGCGTGCTGGTGCAGCAGGAGCAGGTGCTGGAGTCGCAAACCGATGCGTTGCAAAAGCTCTCCACCGTGCTCGCGCAGCAAAAACATGCGCGGCCCGCGGCGGTAGGCCATCGGGTCGTGCATGGCGGGCCGCATCTGCGCACGCATCAGCGCTTGACGGCGGAAGTGCGCCAGCATCTGCAGGATGCGGTGCATTTCGCGCCGCTGCATATCCCGCCCGCGCTTGGCTTGATCGATGAAGCCTCGAAGATTTTCGGCGACGCCGTGCATTTCGCCTGCTTCGATACGGCGTTTCATGCCACGCTGCCGCCGCGCGCGGCGCAGCTCGCGTTGCCGCGCCGCTATTTGCAGGCCGGCGTGATTCGCTATGGCTTTCATGGGCTGTCGTATGAATCGCTGGTGGCGCGCCTCGGCGCCGACTTGCCGGCACGTGCGGTGTTCGCGCATCTGGGCAACGGTTCGAGCGTGTGCGCGTTGCGCGATGGGAAATCGGTCGATACGTCGATGGGGATGACGCCGACCGGCGGCGTACCGATGGGCACGCGCAGCGGCGATCTCGACCCAGGCGTGCTGCTGTATCTGATGCGCGTGGAGAAACTCGATGCCGATGCGTTGGAGACGCTGCTGAATCGTCACAGTGGCCTTGCCGGTTTCGCCGACGGCGAGAGCGACATGCAGGCGCTGGAAAAACGCGCCGCGGCGGGCGATGCGAATGCGTCGCTCGCACTCGATGCGTTCGCTACCGCCGTGCGCAAGACGATCGGCGCCTACGCGGCGTTGCTCGGCGGCATCGATTTGCTGGTGTTTACCGGCGGGATCGGCGAGCACAGTCAGGAGATCCGCAAACGCGTATGCGACGGGCTGTCGTTCCTCGGACTATCTGAAGGCGATCCGGCAGGCAAGGTGAGAGCGATCCATACCGAGGAAGAAAGGCAGATCGCGCGGCATTGCCGGGCACTGTTGCAAGCCGGTTCCGGCTGAACCGTTTTCAAAGCTCGAATCCGCGGCATCGGCTATATTGGGCGGCATTGTCCGAGTCACAAGAATCACCCAGGAGAATGCCGTGCCCACCGCCACAACGCTGCTCGCCTTCGCTCTCGTTTCGTTCGGCATGGTGCTGACGCCGGGGCCGAACATGATCTATCTGATCTCGCGATCGCTCTGCCAGGGGCGGCGCGCGGGGCTTGTCTCGCTTGGCGGCGTCGCGCTCGGCTACGTGTTCTACATGTTCTGCGCGGCGTTCGGCATTACCGCGTTGCTGTTGACGGTGCCGTACGCCTATGACGCATTGCGTTTCGGCGGCGCGCTCTACCTGCTGTATCTGGCATGGCAGGCGGTCAAGCCCGGCGGCCGTTCGCCGTTCCAGGTGCGCGACCTGCCGCACGACAGCCGCCGCAAGCTGTTCACAATGGGTCTCGTCACGAACCTCGCGAATCCGAAGATCGCGGTGATGTATCTGTCGCTGCTGCCGCAATTCATTTCACCGGGACATGGCAGCGTGCTCACACAGTCGATTGCGCTCGGCTGCGTGCAAATTGTCATTGCGGTGACGGTGAATGCGCTGATTGCGAGCATGGCGGGCTCGATTGCCGGGTTTCTCACGGGGCGGCCTGTTTGGCTGCAAGTGCAGCGCTGGCTGATGGGCACCGTGCTCGCCGGCCTCGCGGTGCGCATCGCGCTCGATCCGCGCCGTTGAACGAAGAAACCGCTGTGCGAAAAACCGAAGCTTGACCCTGTCCGACTTTCACATCGACAATCTGCCACGTTGCTGAGCGCCTCGCGCGACGTCTCGGTCAGCCTGCGGCTATAGCGCCAGCGCCTTGTACATGACGGTGGTCGAGTCGAATCCATCGTTATGCGGTCCGCGCGCGTAACCCGGAATCACGCCGACAGTCTGATAACCCAGCGCCGCATAGAGCGGCTCGGCGTGGTCACCGGTGCGGGTATCGAGCGTAAGCAGGCTGCGTTCGAGTTGCCGCGCGTGGCTTTCCAGTTCAATCATCAGCGCTCTCGCGACACCTTGGCGGCGAAACGCGGGATGGACCAGCAGCTTGCGCACTTCCGCGCGATGACGCTGATTCGGCATCGTGTCGTAATCCAGTTGCACGGTGCCGGCAATTGCATCGCCCCGGCGCGCCACGAACAACTTCAGTCTGCCCGCGCGCAACGACGGCAACACCTTGCCGCTCCAGAACGACTCGCTCTCATCGACGCCATACGGCAAGA
>DASPZL010000424.1:0-9201 GCA_035636295.1 Paraburkholderia sp. | reverse complement strand
GAGATTCTCACCGGCTCGCTGCAGCAGGAATTTCTGCTGGTGGTGCTCGCGCTCGGCATCGTGTGGTTGGGGGTCGCGCGTGGTTTGCGGCCGTTGAACCGCTTGTCGGCGAAAGTCGCCGCGCGCGCCGAAGACGACCCCACGCCGCTCGATACCGTGGGCCTGCCGAGCGAAGTGGCGCCGCTCGTCGATTCGATCAATCAGTACATCGGCCGCACGCAGTTGATGCAGTTGTCGCGCCGGCGGTTTTTCAACGACGCCGCGCATCAGTTGAAAACGCCGCTGGCGGTGATTCAGGCGGAGTCGGAACTGGCGCTGCGTGACAGCGACGGCATTGGCTCCGGTTCTTGCGGTGAAGAAAACGCGAGCGGCAACCGCCGGCCAGGCGTCCATTTGCGGCGGCTGAATCGCGCGGTGCAGCAGGCGGTGCGCATCGTGCAGCAATTGCTGTCGCTCTCGCGGCTCGACGCGGACAGCGGCTACACGGTCAAGCACGCCGCGGTGCCGCTGCATAAGGTGGCGCGCAGCGTGACGCTCGACTGGTCGCCGGTGGCGCGCTCGCGCGGCATCGATCTCGGCTTCGAACAGGACGTGCGTACCGACGTAATGGGCCAGACCGATCTGCTCGCGGAACTGGTCGGCAATCTGATCGACAACGCGATCCGTTATTCAGGCGATGGCGCGGTGGTCACCGTGCGTGTCGCCTGTGAAAACGAGCAGCCATTGCTGCAGGTGATCGATAACGGGCCGGGCATTGCCGTTAGCGAACGCGATGCGGTCTTTGAACGCTTCTATCGCAGCGAGGCGACGCAGACGGTGGAGGGCAGCGGCCTGGGATTGTCGATCGTGCGGGAAATCGCGCGCGTTCACGGCGCGCTGATTGCACTGAGCGATGCGCCCGGTGGCGGGCTGGTGGTGAGCGTGCAGTTTCCGGCGTTAAAGGTGGCGTAACGCTGTCAGCACCTTACCTGCGGATCGTGAAGCTCTGCGCATATCCGGCGGACGGCGTGCCGTCACCCCACACCTTGCCGTCGATGAACACCTGCGCCGTGTGGTCGCCGGGCACCGCCACGCACACGCGCGCGGCCGCTTCGCGATACAACTGCGTCTGGTTGATCCGTGCCGCGATCTGCGCATAATCCGTGCGGGCGTCGGTCATGCCCCAGCGCTCGAACTGCGTGACAAACCACTCACCCTCGAACGCTCGCGGATAGTTCACCGCGCCGTTGTCGAAGAAACGCACGGGCAGGCCACGCGGCGTGGAGGCGGCAATCTCGTCGCCGAGGCGCGCGGCAATCAACGCTTCGTCGATGCCGATGTACTCGGGCCGTGCGAGCCAGTGCGCGATTTCCTCGCGATGCCCCGCGCCGTCGAGCCAGCGGCACGCTTCGAGCATCGTCTGCACGAGCGCGCGCGCCGCATTCGGATTCTCGCTCACAAAATCGCGCCGGCATGCCAGCACTTTCTCGGGATGATCGGGCCATACCTCGCTCGTGTAAGCGATCGTCTTGCCGACGCCTTCGGCTTCGGCCATCGCGTTCCACGGCTCGCCCACGCACAGGCCGTCGAGCTTGTCCTCGGCGAGCGCGGCGACCATCTGCGGCGGCGGTATCACCACGCTTTCGATATCGCGCAACGGATCCACGCCTTGCGACGCGAGCCAGTAGTACAGCCACATCGCGTGCGTGCCGGTGGGGAAGGTCTGCGCGAACACCGGCTTGCGGCCGAGCGTCGCCAGCGCCTTGGGCAGCGTGCGCTGTTCGGCGAGGGCGTCGGCGAGACGGTTCGACAGCGTGATGGCCTGGCCGTTGCGGTTGAGCACCATCAGCACGGCCATGTCCGTTTGCGGACCGCCCAGCCCGAGTTGCACGCCGTAGACGAGCCCGTAGAGCGCATGCGCCGCATCGAGATCGCCCGACAGCAGCTTGTCGCGCACGGCGGCCCACGATGGCTGACGGGACAGCTCCAGCGTCAAGCCATGCGCGTGGCCGAATTCGAGCAGTTTCGCGGCGACGAGCGGCGCGGCGTCGGAGAGCGCCACGAAGCCGAGCCGCAGATGGGTTTTTTCGAGCGGCCCCGAGGCGGACGGCGAGGCGAGAGGAGTAGGAGCGTTCATGGGCGGCGCTTCATTTGAGCGAGTCGGCCGCCGCCACGATGGCGCGCGCAACCTCGGCGAGTTTGACGCCCTGGTTCATGGCGCGCTTGCGCAGGCTTGCGTAGGCGGCGTGTTCGGTGATTTTCTGCTGATCCATCAGCAGGCGTTTGGCGCGATCGATCAGCTTGCGTTCGGCGAGTTCGCTCTCGGCTTGCGCGAGGCGTTCGCGCAACTGCGACTCCTGCGCAAAACGCGCGAGCGCGACTTCGAGGATCGGCGCGAGCCGCTCCGTCGCGAGACCCTCGACGAGGTACGCGGTGACGCCCGCGCCGACCGCGTCGCGGATCAACTGCTGGTTGTCGTCGTGGCTGAACATCAGCACCGGACGCGGCGCCGTGGCGTTCATCACCGCGAGTTGCTCGAGCGTATCGCGCGAGGGCGATTCCGTATCGATGATGATCACGTCCGGCCGTTCGCTCTGAACCACGCGATGCAGCGCTTGCGGCGTGGCGGTGCCGGCCAGCATCTCGTAGCCGAGGCGGGCGAGGGCATCACGGAGATCGCCGATGGGCTTGTCGGTGTCGGTTACGAGGAGAACGCGCAGCATGGGGTAGGAATTGTCGACGGCTGAACCAATAAAAGCGAGAAACGTGCCATCAGAACCCTGCTGCATTGAAAGCAACGCAATCACGGACTTAACCACGGTGCCGGCAGACGCCGCCGCACCTAAGCGGGGCATGCGTGGGCGATGCACCGAAGCGGCGCATCGCGCAGCCGCCGGCGAGTGACCCGGCACAGTCGGGCAGACGCGCGCAAGCACCGCCGGAGAGAATTCCGGTGCGGTGTTCGGGCAGTGGAGGGAAGCGAGAAAGGGTGTGTGAAGCGGTGTGTGAAGCGCCCGCTGGGCGGCAAGCAGCACGAGGCGCTGCAGGCAGGAGATGCAACTGGCCGAAGCATCAGCAAAGATAATCAGACAGCGGAACACAGCGCCGCCGCAGCGCGCCGCTCAGGCTCGAGTCAATGAGTCAAGCCGGAGAAGGCGCGCGAAAGGCTTCGCCAACAACACAGCTGCGATGAGCTGCAATGGGTCACGCAAAGATCGCGCGGAACGCGCTCAGCGTGCCGCCCGTCTTAACGGCGACGGAATTGCGAATTGCGGGCGCCGCCGCCACCGGTGGCGCGCTCGTCTTTGTGACGGAAATTGATCCGGCCTTTGGTCAGATCGTAGACCGACAGTTCCAGCGTCACGCGGTCGCCCGCGAGAATACGGATGTGGTTCTTGCGCATGCGTCCGGACGCGTAAGCGCCAACCACGACGCCGTTGTCGAGCGTCACGCGGTAACGGCTGTCCGGAAGTACTTCGTCGACGATACCGTCAAGTTCAAGCAGTTCTTCTTTCGCCATGCATAACTCCTGGTCGATGGGATAAGGGGTGTTGGCCGCCGGCGAGGCCGCGCGGCACAACATCGGATACGGTTGACAGCAGGCCCTGCGGGCCCGCTGCTTGTGCGGCATCAGCCTGAGCGCTGATAGTACCGCTCAAAGATCGGCGACGGACTGGCCGTCCACGCGACCGTCGATCAATTGCTCGGCATGCGCCATGCACGCAATGCGCGCCTTGCCCGTGCCGTCGAACGGAAACAGGTACTGCAGACGGAACACTCGCCCGTCGGCCGCCGGATTGGCGCCCACGCGGCAGATGCGCACCGACGCGTCGTAGCCTGCGTCCGGATTGCGGCTCGTCTGACCGTCCGCCGGACGGCGCGGATAGACGAGCGGGTGAATTTCGTAACCCTTGTACGTCTTGACAACTGAATTCATGAAGCATGTGTCCTGTATTACGTGGCCGCCGTGTCACGCGTGTTACGCGCGGCACGACAGACCGGCGGCGCAGCACCTTGGGGCGCGCCGCCATGGAAAAAGATTGGCACAGGCCCACTGGCAAGGGCTTGAGCGCGGCCGCGTAAAATCGCGGATTCGATGGAGAAGAAACACGCTGATGTCGCGCAGACATCAGGCGCGTAAAAGCTGAACGACTCAGCTGCACAACTCGCGACGGCGAATGCATGCGGCGCATTGCCGGAGTGACGGGATCGCCGACGGGCGGCGGTCGAACAGTCGGGGGTAGTGCGGAGATGCCGGTTTGGGACTGCCTGGGTGTTACCTGGTATTGCCAGTGCTACGAATGCGGATACAGCTATTCCAATATGATGCACTAAATGGGCCTGATTGGATAGCAAAATGTTCCGCGCACCGGCAAGCCGCCCGTCCGGCGGGGCGTTGAGCGCGATAGGGGCGTCGCGCGGGACACGCCGGCGCATGAGCGGCGCGCCGGGTGCGGGTTCTCGCCGTGACGGCGAGAACAGGAGGGGCTCAGCGGGAAGTTTCGGCGACGCGCTTTTGCAACTCGCGAGACGCCGCGAGCGGAATGCGCGCGTCATCCCAAACGGCCAGCCATTCAATTTCCTTCGACGTGAAGACTTGCCCGTGATTGCGCAACGCGTATTGCAGCGAATCGATGATGTGATTGCGGATGATCTCAGGCGTGCCTTCGTCATCGAGCACGGCGCGAAACGCTTCGAGCGTGGCCATCTGTTGCTCCGTGAAATAGATGGTTCTTTTATCGCACGAAAAAAAATCGCTTGCCAAGCGGACAAAAATCGCCGTGAGCCGGCTTGTCCGCGTGCGCGGTCGTTTTTTTGAGGGCGTGATCGGAGTCGCGGTCGGCGCCGCCCAGGCGGGGTGGCTACAATGGCGAGTTATCGCGCGAGGCTGTCCCGGGGGCAGGGTCGTGCGTGGCCGGCTTGCCGGCTTAGCCGTGGCGCTTGCCGTGCCTCGCTCGTGCGAAGCGGCGCCGCGTCCCTCGAATACTGCGATTTTCCAATGCGCAAGACAACCGTGCCGCCTGTGAAAGACCTGCTGCTGGACCGCTACGCACCCATCGCCGACGGCATCGCGGCGCTCTTCTATCCCTGCGCCGAAGTGGTGATTCACGACCTGCGCGATCAGACCATCGCGTATCTCGTGAACAACCTGTCGAAGCTCGAAGTGGGCGGACCGTCGGTGCTCGACGAGGTCCACTATGCGGCGCGCGGCCAGACCATCGGGCCGTATGAAAAGCTCAACTGGGACGGCCGTCGCATGCGTTGCGTGAGCAACATCCTGTTCGACGACGACGGCAAGCCGGCCGGCATGCTGTGCATCAATTTCAATATCGCGGTGTTCGAGGACGTGCGCTCCACGCTCGATCTGTTCATCAAGGGCGGCAATCTGACGGACGCGCCCGCGGAGGATCTGTTCCGCGACGACTGGCAGGACCGCATCAACACGTATCTGCACACGTGGCTGCGCGAGCGGCAAATCGGCATCAATGCGCTCACGCGCGAGCACAAGCGGGAAATCGTCGAGGCGCTGCATGCGCAAGGCGCGTTTCGCGGCCGCAGTTCCGCGAACTACGTGGCCGCCGTGCTGACGATGGGACGCGCCACCGTCTACAAGATTCTGAAGCAGATGAAAGAGGGCGGCTGAACATTTTTTGATCGCCGCGCCGGGGCGTCGCGGTTTTCAATTAGGGGGATGCTTATGGTGCGCTACCGGCACTACAAAGGCGGCATTTACGAACTGGTTTGCGAGGCGACGCTGGAGTCCGATCCGAGCGTCACGATGATCGTCTACAAGGCCGGCAATGGTACGATCTGGACGCGTCCGGCTTCAGTATTTTTCGAGCTGATCGAACAGGACGGCGTGAAGGTGCCGCGCTTCGCGCCGATCAACCAGGCGGGTGCGTTAGTGTGAGCGCGGTGGCGATCGTCGTTGCATTGGGTGTTGCCGTTTGCTCTTGCGCTTTCAATTCAAGAACGCGCGTTGCCATGCCGCGTTGCCATGTCATTACAAACAGGAAATCTGAATGCGTTTATTGCTTGCCATCATTTTGCCGTGGTTCCAGTTCTTCACGATCGGCCGTCCGTTTGCCGGCATCATTTGCCTGATCTTGCAGATCACGCTGATCGGCTGGATTCCGGCCGCGATCTGGTCGGTCTATGCGTTGAGCCAGTACAACACTGATAAGAAAATCGCCCGGGCGATGGGTGGCGGGCGTTAAGGGTCGCGAGGTGGCGCTTGCGATCCCATGGCGCGATGCGATTTACCGGGGCGGCAGTTCGACCGCGTCCGGCGCTTCGATGACCATGTCGGTTTCGGCGATCGCCACGCACGGCAGGATATAGCCTTCCATTTTCTCTTCCCGGCTCAAACCCGGCCATTCGATCGTGTAACGCACGCGTCCCGTCGTCATTTTGCACAGACACGTGCGGCACGTGCCGTTGCGGCACGAGCGCGGCAGACGCAGGTTGGCGAAGCCGGCGGCTTCGAGAATCGTGAGCGAGTCGGGCGCTTCGAAACTCGCGCCGAGCGGCTCGACGCGAACGAAAGGCGGGCGGGTAGAGTCGGACATCGTGTGAATCGGTGACGGAGTGCGCCACACTTTACACGCTCGCGCTATCTCATTGGCGCGGGCCTGGCCGCTTCAATGCGTCGTGCCGCCGCGCCGCAAATACCGATACACCGTATTGCGCGCCAAGCCCAACTCGCGGGCCGCCGCCGACACGTTTCCATCGAGTCGCGCGAGCGTTTGCGCGATCAACGTGGTCTGCCACTCCTCCATCCGGGCGGGCGATGCCTGCACAGGCACCTCAACTGCCACGCGCACATCGTCGTCGTTACTCGACACCGCCGCGGGCAATTGCGCGAATTCATCAGCCTGAACATCGGCGCAATCCTGCAAAAAGTCCTCCGGCAAATCGTCGAGTTCGATCTGCTCCGCGCCTTCGGCCATGATGCTCGCGGTGCGCAGCACGTTGGCCAGTTGCCGCAGATTGCCCGGCCAGCGGCATTGCGCGAACCGCTTCAGCACGGCGTCGGATACGCGGCGCGGCAAGCGCTCGCCGTCGGACTGCAATTCCAGCATGCGCGTGACGAGCGCCGCGAGATCGGTGCGCTCGCGCAGCGCCGGCAAGGTCACGACGAGTCCGTTGATCCGGTAATACAGGTCTTCGCGGAAGGTGCCCGCTTCGATCATCTCGCGCAGATTTCGGTGGGTCGCGCAGATGATGCGCAGATCCACCGGAATTGCCCGCGTCCCGCCAAGCGGCACGACGGTGCGCTCCTGCAGTACGCGCATCAACCGCACTTGCTGTGCGAGCGGCATGTCGCCGATTTCATCGAGGAACAGCGTGCCGCCATCCGCCTGCACGATCTTGCCGACGCTGCCGCGCTTCTTCGCGCCGGTAAACGCGCCGTCTTCATAGCCGAACAATTCCGCTTCGATCAGCGTCTCCGGCAACGACGCGCAATTCAGCGCGACAAAGGGCGCGCTCCGCCGCGGCGAGTCGTGGTGAATCGCACGCGCGAGCCACTCCTTACCGGTGCCGGTTTTGCCGAGGACGAGAATGGGAATATCGCGTCCGCGCAGCTTCGCGACGCGCCGCAAGATAGCCGAGACTTGAGCGTCGCCGGTATCGAGCGTTTCAAGCGTGGCGAGCGGCGCCGGATCATCGAGCCGGGCCGCGTGGCGCGCACCGGCGGACGTCGCCGTGCGCGCCATGCCGGCCACGCCATCAGCCGGCGCGACATAACGCGGCGCCGAATATTCGCCGCGCGCGACCACGCGCACGCCGCTCGGCAGCGTCAGCACGATGCTTTCGCCCGGCGCGCGGGTGACTTGCTGCAACAACTTCGGGAATGCGATGCCGAACAGCGCGTCGAACGGTTGCCGTTGCAGGTCGGCAAGCGGCTGCCCGAATTGAAACAGCGCGCTGCGATTCGCCGACAGAAACGTGCCGTCCGCAGCGAACGCCGCGAGCCCTTCGAACAGCGTGCCGATGAATTCCGCGCGCGCATGAAAACGCACGCGAATGGCGTCGGTGAATTGATTGGAGAACAGATGATTTTCGATCATCTGCGCCGACATTCTGACGAGTGCGAGCGTGTGCTTGTGAAAGCCGCGCGTATCGCCGCTCACGTCGAGCGCGCCGATGGTGCGCCCGAACGGATCCGCGATGGGCGCGCACGAGCAGGTGAGAATCCGGTTCGCGTGCAGGAAGTGCTCGCCCGCGTGAACGACGGTCGGCTGCCCGTCGACCAGCGCGGTGCCGATCGCGTTCGTCCCGCGATCCGCTTCCGCCCACGACACGCCCGGACACAACGCGACGCGATTGGCTTTTTCGACGAAGTCGCTGTCGCCGAGACTGTGCAGGATCAACCCGCGATTGTCGGTGAGCAGCACCATGCTTTGGGTGTCGACGATCTGCGCATGCAGCGTCTCCATGACGGGCAGCGCGTGCGTGTAAAGCGACTGATTGCGGTCGACGAGTTCGCGCAGCGCGGGCCGGCGCAGCGGATGAAAGTCCGGCGTTTCCGACGCGCGCAGGCCGATCTGGAGCGAGCGGGCGTGAGCTTGCGCGATGACATCTGGCCGACCGGTGGCGGGCGGCGTGGCAGGACGATGGGTCAAGGCATGTCTCCGGTGTTCGGACGCGGCGGGTACGTTGCCCGCCGTTGCATGCCGCAGCGCAACATAAGCGCGCACGGCCGAACACCGATATTACAGGACGAAGAGAGAAGCGCGCGGCAGGGAAAGAACGGAGTCGACGCTCGCGCAATGACGCCCCAAAAAAGCCGCGCCGTGCACCCGGATCAAGCAAATGAAAGGAAAACTTGCGGAGCGGCCGAACTCGTCTAAAGTGAATCAAATCACCTCCGCGGAGCGCGAAGACGGCGCCGCCGCTGTGAAGTGACGAGCCCGCGCCACCAGCATTGGACAAGGAGGATGGAGCTGCCAGCGCGACAGACGCAACCAGCGTGCGCATTACCCGGCGATACCATGCGCAGCATCAACCTTCCAGGTGACTCCCATGCAGATCCTATTCCCGAATGAAACTCCTGAATATTCAGGTCGCGAACTCACGTTGGCCTTCCCGGCGATGGTCGATGGGCAGAGGGTGGAATGCATGATCACGGCGGAGGCACTGGAAGATCACTTCGGCGCCGCCTCGCCGCGTCTGGAAGACATGGTCGGCGCATTCGATACACACCGGGCCCGGATCGAG
>DASPZL010000423.1:0-3096 GCA_035636295.1 Paraburkholderia sp. | reverse complement strand
GAACTGACGGTAGTAGTCGAACGGCAGGTCGATCACGCTGGTGATCGCGATCACCGCCGCGACCAGCGCGATCTGGCCGGCATAGCCGCGGCCGAGCCAATCCGAGATCGCCAGATCGAGCGCCTGCACGCCGCCGAGCAGCGTCAGGCCGATCAGCACGGCCGCGCTGACCACGATCTCGATCATCGTCAGACGTGTGCGCTCGACGGTGTAGTCCGCGGCGCGCTGATGCGCGGTGAGCGCGATGGTGCCGGCAAACTGGCTCGGCACCTGCTCGCGATGGCCGGCGACGAAGCGGATCTGCCGCGACGCGAGCCACAGTTTGGTGCCGACCATCGCCACGACGGCGACGACGAACAGAACGGTGAAGTACAGGGTAGGCATCCGGGGATTCCGTGGTATCTATGCGAGAATTATATGTTTCTTCCCGCCGCCAGGCGGGGACACGCTCAAACCAATCTCAAACGAACATTCGCCGTGGCAAGCGGGCTTCCTGAGAAGCCGTCTGCGCGGATACAGGGTTGCCCCTCATGACTGACATCCTCGCTTCCATCGAACATCCGTCGCTCGTGCGCAGCGACATGAATCTCGTCTGGCTCGACATGGAAATGACCGGGCTCGAGCCGGATTCCGACCGCATCATCGAAATCGCGGTGGTGGTGACGAATTCGACGCTCGACAGGATGATCGAAGGGCCGGTGCTCGCGATTCATCAGAGCGACGAAACGCTCGCCAAAATGGATCAGTGGAACCAGAACACGCATGGCCGCTCGGGTCTGATCGACCGCGTGAAGGCCTCGGCGGTGAGCGAAGCCGACGCCACCCAACAGATCTGCGACTTTCTCAGCGCCTATGTGCCGCCGGGCAAATCGCCGATGTGCGGCAACTCGATCTGCCAGGACCGCCGCTTCATGGCGCGCTGGATGCCGGATCTGGAGCGATTCTTCCATTACCGCAATCTCGACGTGAGCACGCTGAAGGAACTGTGCCGCCGCTGGCAGCCGGCGATCTACAAGGGCTTCCAGAAGCGCGCGCTGCACACGGCGCTGGCCGACATCCATGAGTCGATCGAGGAACTCAAGTACTACCGTGAGCATTTCCTGATTCCGACGGCCCCGCAAGCGCCGGTGGTGATGTAACGCGGCAACCGCGTTACAGAGTTAATCCTGCCGGGGCGCGCGCACCGCGTTCTTCGGCCGGAATGCCTTCACCACGTCGGCGTTGGTTTCCACATACGGGCCGCCGATCAGGTCGATGCAATAGGGCACCGCGGCGAAAATGCCCGGCACTTTCACGGCGCCGCCCGCTTCGGCGTCGCGCAGGCCTTCCAGCGTTTCCCTGATCGACTTCGGCTGCCCAGGCAGGTTGACGATCAGCGCCGCGTGATCCGCGGTTTCGCGGATCACCGCCACCTGGCGCGACAGGATCGCGGTCGGCACGAAATTCAGGCTGATCTGCCGCATCTGCTCGCCGAAACCGGGCATTTCCTTCGTCGCCACCGCAAGGGTCGCTTCGGGCGTCACGTCGCGGCGCGACGGGCCAGTGCCGCCGGTCGTCAGCACCAGATCGCAGCCTGCCTCGTCGACCAGTTCGGTCAGCGTGGCGGAAATGGTGGGCGCGTCGTCCTGAATCAGACGGGTGACCACCTGCCATGGCGAGGTCAAAGCGGCGCCGAGCCATTCCTGCAAGGCCGGAATGCCCTTGTCCTCGTACACGCCGGTGGATGCGCGGTCGCTGATCGACACGAGGCCGATCACGATTTCGTCGGGATGCTTACGCGCCGGCTTCGGCGTTGGTTTATGCGTCGCGGTCGTCATCGTCGTCTTCCAGGGCGTCTTCGGCTTCGGAATCGGTGTCGGCGGAGGGGCCGTCCGCATTCTTGATCCACTGGAACAGTTCACGGAAGTAGCGCGGCGGCTTGCTCTGCTGTGCTTCCTTGCGGGCGTTGCGGATCAGCGTGCGGCCCTGCTGCGGGTCTGCGTTCGGGTGCTGGCGGATGAACTCGGTCAGCGCGGCATCGTCGGCGAGCAGTTTTTCGCGCGTGCGCTCGATCCAGTGGAGCTTGGCCGTTTCCGCCTTGTTGACGCCGTTGTACGTGTCGAGCGCAGTGCGCAGCGCGGCGGTTTCGTCGTCCAGCAGCGAGCGCATCACGCGGCCCACGTATTGCACCTGGCGGCGCTTGCCTTCGTGATCGGTGATGCGGCGTGCTTCGCGTACGGCGTCGTCGAGCTTTTCGGGCATCGGCATGCGCTTGAGCGCGTCTTTGGGCAGCGCGATGAGCGCCGCGCCCAGTTCCTGCAGCTCGTGCATTTCGCGCTTGAGCTGGGACTTGCTGGGACGGTCGTAGCCGTTTTCGTCGACTTCCGGTTCGGCGGATTCGATCGGTTGAATGCGGGTTTTGCGTGTCATGCCGATATTGTAGCGTGCCGGGCCCGCTGAACCCGCCGCGCTGCCGCGCACGCGGCCTCGCGCACGGCGACGCAGCGTTAAAAAGCGGCAGCTAGGCAGCAGCTGGGCGGGCAGCAAGGCACCGGCGCCGCGAGGCTCGGAGAATGCGAGGAGAATGCCCGCGAATGCCAGGTACGTCAGCGCGTACCTTGCTATGATCGCGGGATGCTTAACGATGCAAATGCGCACGCAAGTGCGTGGCATGTGCGAACCCACAGGGCCGCTCGGCCCCGAACAGGACGGCAACGACAATGGCAGCAGACATGGACGTCAAGCAGCGCTTTTTTCCGCATACCCAGGATGAACTGAAGGAAATCGCCTCGGACATCCTTCGTCACGCGAAGTCGCTCGGCGGCACCGACGCGGCAACCGAGATTTCCGAAGGCGACGGCCTGTCCGTCTCCGTGCGGCGCGGCGAAGTCGAGACGATCGAGCACAACCGCGACAAGATGGTCGGCGTGACGGTGTTCATCGGCAATAAGCGCGGCAACGCGAGCACCTCCGATTTCTCGTCGCAGGCTTTGAAGGACACGGTGGCGGCGGCGTACAACATCGCGCGCTTCACCGCGGAAGACAACTGCGCCGGTCTCGCCGAAGCCGAGCTGCTCGAAACCGCGCCGCGCGATCTCGACCTGTATCACCCGTGGA
>DASPZL010000422.1:0-2761 GCA_035636295.1 Paraburkholderia sp. | reverse complement strand
CGGCGCTTTTCACCGCCCGACAGATGTTCGATCTTCGCGTCCCATGCCGGCAGGCGCAGCGCGTCGGCGGCGATTTCGATCTGTTGGTCCGCACTGCCGCCGTCGGTCGTCGCGAGGATCGCTTCGTACCTGGCCTGTTCGGCGGCGAGCGCGTCGAAGTCGGCGTCCGGCTCGGCGTAGGCCGCGTAGATTTCGTCGAGCTTTTTCTGCGCGTTGAACACGTCGCCGAGACCTTCTTCGACCGCTTCACGCACCGTCTTGTTCGGATCGAGTTGCGGCTCCTGCGGCAGGTAGCCGATGTTCAGGTTCGGCATCGGCGTGGCTTCGCCTTCGATGTCCTTGTCCACACCGGCCATGATGCGGATCAGCGTCGACTTGCCCGAGCCGTTCAGGCCGAGCAACCCGATTTTCGCGCCGGGGAAAAACGAGAGCGAGATGTCTTTCAGGATTTGACGCTTGGGCGGCACGATTTTGCCGACCCGGTTCATGGTGAAGACGTATTGGGCCATTTGCTTGCAATAGACGTTGACGACGCCGGCCGCATTGAGGGCGGGCTGTCGAGGGTGGATGGGTAATCGGTGTTATGGCCGGGCAGTGTGCCCGGCGCCGGCCGGCGCGGCATCGAGCGCGGCGTCGAACTTCGCGACGCCCCGCGGGCGGGCGGGTGGTTCAGGTGGCATTGTACTTCGCGGTGAGGGCGGGGCGGCAGGGGCGGCTGCGGAGAGGTTCGCGCTGAGGTTAGCGTTGAGCTCAGTTCACGCGCCGTCCCGTCGACGGATCGAAGAAATGCAGATGTCGCGCGGGCAGCGCCACTTGCAGCGCCTCGCCTGCCGCGGGCCGATGCGCGTGCGGCAGGCGTACCGTCACATCGTGCTTGCCCCAGCGGCCGTGCGCGAGATTGTCCGCGCCGAGCAGTTCGCAGGAATCGACGGTGAGCGTCGCATGAGGCGCGTCCGCGTGACCCGGCGTCATATGCTCGGGGCGAATGCCGAGCGTCCATTCGCGTCCGCTGGCGACTTCGCGGCCGATCGCCGCCGTGCCCGTCAGCGGGAGCTTCGGACCGTTGCCCGCGACTTCAAAGGTCGAGCCGTCGTCGGACACGCGGCCTTCCAGCAGATTCATCCCCGGCGAGCCGATGAAGCCCGCGACGAACACCGTCGCCGGCCGTTCGTAGACTTCGGTCGGCGCGCCGATCTGCTCGGCGTGGCCTTTGTTCATTACGATCACGCGTTGGGCCAAAGTCATCGCTTCGATCTGATCGTGCGTGACGTATAGGCTGGTGGTGGCCAGCCGCGCATGCAGACGCTGGATTTCGAGGCGCATCTGCACACGCAGGCGTGCGTCGAGATTGGACAGCGGTTCGTCGAAGAGAAACACCGCCGGCTCGCGCACGATCGCGCGGCCCATCGCGACGCGCTGCCGCTGTCCGCCGGAAAGCTCACGCGGCTTGCGTTGCAGCAGCGCTTCGAGTTCGAGAATCTGCGCGGCGGCCTGCACGCGCTTCGTGATCTGCGCACGATCGACGCCCGCGATCTTCAGCGCGTAGCCCATGTTTTCGGCCACGCTCATATGCGGATACAGCGCGTAGTTCTGAAACACCATCGCGATGTTGCGATCCTTCGGTTCCAGTTGGTTGACCACCTTGCCGGCGATCGAAATCTCGCCCTCGGAGATGCGCTCGAGTCCCGCCACCATCCGCAGCAAGGTCGACTTGCCGCAACCGGACGGGCCGACCATCACGACGAACTCGCCGTCGGCGACGTCCACGTCGATGCCGTGCAACACGAACTGTTTGCCGTCGTAGGTTTTTTTAACGCCTTGCAGAGTCAGTGCAGCCATGCTGTTTTAGCCTTTCGTTGCTTGCCGCGGATTACGCGGTGTCTTTCATTCCACGACCGAAGTTCGTCCATGCGAGGCGCGGCTTACTTTTCCGAATCCACCAGGCCGCGCACGAACCAGCGCTGCATCGTCAGCACGACGGCGAGCGGCGGCAGCATCGCGAGCAGCGTCGCGGTCATCACGAGATGCCATTCGGTCGCGGTGTCTCCCGAGGCGATCATGCTCTTGATGCCGACCACGGCGGTCGTCAGCGACTGCTGGCTCGTGATCAGGATCGGCCACAGGTACTGATTCCAGCCGTAGATGAAGGTGATCACGAACAGCGCCGCCATATTCGTTTTCGACAGCGGCAGCACCACGTCCCAGAAGAAGCGCATCGCGCCGGCGCCGTCGATGCGCGCCGCTTCCATCAGTTCGTCGGGCAGCGTCATGAAGAACTGGCGGAACAGAAAGGTGGCGGTGGCCGAAGCGATCAGCGGCAACGTCAGGCCGCTGTACGTATTGCTCAGATGCATCGACGACACGACCTGCACGGTCGGGAAGATCCGCACTTCGACCGGCAGCATCAGCGTGACGAAGATCAGCCAGAACGCGAGATTGCGAAACGGAAAGCGGAAGAACACGATCGCGTACGCGGAGATCATCGAGATCGCGATCTTGCCGATCGAAATCACCAGCGCCATCACGAGGCTGTTGAACAGCATGCGGCCGAACGGCGCCGCCGCATTGCCGCTGCCGTGGGCCCAGACGGTCGCGACGTTCTCGAACAGATGCGAGCTCGGCACGAGCGAGAACGGCACGCTGAATATCTCGCGCTCGCTCATCGTCGCGGCGCAGAACGCGACGTACACAGGAAACACCACCAGCACGACGCCGAGAATTAACACCGCGTGGCAGAAGAGGTCGAAACCGCGGCGGTTCT
>DASPZL010000421.1:0-4075 GCA_035636295.1 Paraburkholderia sp. | reverse complement strand
GCCCCTGTGCGGGGCGGCACCTACTTTTCTTTGCCGCCGCAAAGAAAAGTAGGCAAAAGAAAGCGGCTCACACCGCCAACTCTTCTTCCTGCCTGAGGGCCCCCAAACCGGTCCCACACTTCACACGGCAACCCGCTTGTTCGCGTTCGTTGCCAACGGTCTTGCGGTGCGCATCACCCGCTTCATGCGCCCGCGTTGCAGCGTGCCGTGCCAGATATTCCACGGCCGCCCAGGTGGCAAACTGTGTGTAGGCCGTAGCACCTCACACGCCTCACTTCGGACCGATTGCGCACGCATGCCACCATGTAAGAGCGCCAAGCTATACGACGCGACAACCTACACACAGTTTGCCACCTGGGCGGCAGAAACCATTCGCTGCCGCTAGCCCTTGTGCGGGTATTCGAACTGGGTGAGGCGATCATTCGAAGCGTTGGCAACGAGCGTGAACAGATATGTTGCCGTGAGAAGCGTAGGACCGGTTGGGGGCCCTCAGGCAAGAACAAGAATTAGCGGTGTGAGCCGCTTTCTTTTGCCTACTTTTCTTTGCGGCGGCAAAGAAAAGTAGGTGCCGCCCCGCACAGGGGCGACGCGTGAAGCGCGAAGGCATAACGCGGATGCCAGCAACAACCGAAGCAAACCAACCAACGCACACGCACCCGGCGTAGCCAAAAAAAACGGCGCACCCCTTCGCCAAAAGAGGCACGCCATCATCATCTGGGAAGCAGCACAACCGCCGCCCCAAAAATTACTTCTTCTTCTGCGGCGGCAGATCCGTACAAACACCTTCATACAGCTCGGCAGCCATGCCAATCGACTCCCCAAGCGTCGGATGCGGATGAATCGTCTTCCCGATATCCGTCGCGTCAGCGCCCATCTCAACCGCAAGACACACTTCGCTGATCAGATCACCCGCATTCAGCCCGACAATCCCGCCACCAATCACGCGATGCGTCTCCTCATCGAAGATCAGCTTCGTAAAGCCCTCATCGCGACCATTCGCGATCGCACGCCCTGAAGCGGCCCACGGGAACACCGCCTTGCCGTACTTGATGCCTTCGGCCTTGCACTGGTCTTCCGTCTTGCCCGCCCATGCCACTTCCGGATCGGTGTAAGCCACCGACGGAATCTGCAGCGCGTCGAAGTACGCCTTCTCGCCATGCGCCGCTTCCGCCGCGACGTGGCCTTCATGCACGGCCTTGTGCGCGAGCATCGGCTGACCCACGACATCGCCGATCGCGAAGATGTGCGGCACGTTAGTCCGCATCTGCTTGTCGACGTCGATGAAGCCGCGATCCGTCACAGCCACGCCTGCCTTGTCCGCCCCGATCTTCTTGCCGTTCGGGCTGCGGCCCACGGCAACCAGCACGAGATCGTAGCGTTGCGGCTCGGCGGGCGCCTTCTCGCCTTCGAAGGTCACATAGATACCATCCGGCTTCGCTTCCGCGCCCGTCGTCTTGGTCTTCAGCATCACGTTGGTGAAACGCTTGCTGTTGAACTTCTCCCAGACCTTCACGAGATCGCGGTCCGCGCCAGCCATCAGACCGTCGAGCATTTCGACCACATCGATCTGCGCGCCGAGCGTCGCATACACCGTCGCCATTTCCAGACCGATAATGCCACCGCCGATCACGAGCATGCGCTTCGGAATCTGACGCAGTTCCAGCGCGCCCGTCGAATCGACCACGCGCGGATCTTCCGGAATGAACGGCAGGTTCACGGCCTGCGAACCGGCCGCGATGATCGCCTGCTTGAACTTGACGACCTTCTTGCCGCTCTCGCCCTGCACTTCCATGTGATACGGATCGACGAACGTGCCGACGCCCGTCACGACTTCGACCTTGCGCGCCTTCGCCATGCCAGCGAGACCGCCCGTCAGCTTCTTGACGACGCCCGACTTGAAGTCGCGCAGCTTGTCGAGATCGATCTGCGGCTTGCCGAACGAGATGCCGTGCGAGCCGAGCGCAGCCGCTTCGTCGATCACGAGTGCCGTATGCAGCAGCGCCTTCGACGGAATACAACCGACGTTCAGACACACGCCACCGAGCGTCGCATACCGTTCGACCAGCACCGTCTTCATGCCAAGGTCAGCCGAACGGAATGCGGCCGAATAACCACCAGGCCCGGCGCCAAGCACGAGCATGTCGCACTCGATATCGGCGGAACCCGAATAGCTGCCAGCTTGCGGCGCGGGCGCTGCAGCAGCAGCGGGTGCGGGAGCAGGCGCAGCCTTCGGAGCGGGCGCAGCCGCCGCGCCCTCGCCTTCGAGCAACAGCAGCACGCTGCCTTCGGAGACGTTATCGCCGACCTTGACCTTTAGTTCCTTGACGACGCCGGCGGCCGGACTCGGCACGTCCATGGTCGCCTTATCGGATTCGAGCGTGACGAGCGACTGCTCCTTCTCGACGCGATCGCCGACCTTCACGCCGACTTCGATGACGGGCACATCTTTATAGTCGCCGATATCCGGCACCTTGATCTCTTGCACAGCGCCGCCGCTTGCTGCCGGTGCGGCAGCGGGCGCGGCTGCAGGTGCAGCTTTCTCAGGTTCTTTAGCGGCCTTCGCTTCGCCCGACGTTTCCACCGTGGCGATGACGGTGCCTTGCGACACCTTGTCGCCCGCCTTGACGCGGACTTCCTTGACCGTACCGGCCGCCTCGCTCGGCACTTCCATGGACGCCTTATCGGTTTCGAGCGTCAGCAGCGACTGCTCTTTTTCGATGGTATCGCCTGGCTTGATATTGACTTCGATGACATCGACGTCTTTGAAATCGCCGATGTCCGGCACCTTCACTTCGACGAGACTCATAGTGTCCCCTTCTCTTATTGACCGTGTTGAACGATGAGCCGCAAATGAACCTTCGCCTCGAAAAACCCGCGACGCCAAACGCAGACTAAATGCCGTCCGCCAAGGACGCGCCTTTCTTTTGCCTACTTTTCTTTGGAAGACAAAGAAAAGTAGGTGCCGCCCCGCACAGGGGCGACGCGTGAAGCGAGACGACAAAGCAGGTTCAACGACAAGGCATGAGCAACCACAAAAAGCTCACACCTCGCCGCGCGACAAAAGCTCAACAATCAAAGAATCACACGCCGGAAATCGGCAAGAATCGACCCAAGATACGCATTGAAGCGCGCCGCTTCAGCCCCGTCGATCACACGATGGTCATACGACAGCGACATCGGCAGCATGAGACGCGGCACGAACTGCTTACCGTCCCACACCGGCTTCATCGCACCACGCGACAGCCCAAGAATCGCGACTTCAGGCGCATTGATGATCGGCGTGAAGTTCGTCCCGCCAATACCGCCCAGCGACGAGATCGAGAAGCAGCCGCCTTGCATCTGGTCGGGCTTGAGCTTGCCTTCGCGCGCGAGCTTCGACAGCTCGGCCATTTCCTTCGCGATGTCGACGAGACCCTTCTTGTCCGCATCGCGGATAACGGGCACGACGAGACCATTCGGCGTATCGGCAGCAAAACCCACGTTGTAGTACTGCTTGTAGACGAGGTTATCGCCATCGAGGCTCGTATTGAACGTCGGGAACTTCTTCAGCGCCGCGACGACGGCCTTGATCACGAACGCGAGCATCGTGAACTTGACGCCCGACTTCTCGTTTTCCTTGTTCAGCTTCACGCGCAACTCTTCGAGTTCGGTGATATCCGCTTCGTCGTTGTTCGTGACGTGCGGAATCATGACCCAGTTGCGATGCAGGTTCGCGCCGGAGATCTTCTTGATGCGCGACAGCGGCTTCGGATCGATCGGGCCGAATTTCGTGAAATCGATCTTCGGCCACGGCAGCAGACCAAGCTCGCCGCCACCTGCGCCAGCGGGCGCAGCGGCTGCAGCAGGCGCGCTGCGCTGGCCCGTCATCACGCCCTTGACGAACGCGGTGACGTCATCCTGCGTGATGCGGCCCTTCGGACCCGTACCTGACACGCGCGACACGTCGACGCCCAGTTCACGCGCGAACTTGCGCACCGACGGCGACGCATGGCTCACGCGATACGCGCCGCCTTCGCCTGCGGGAATGACAGGCGCCTGCGCGAGCGCGGACGGCTGCGCGGGAGCCGGCGACGGC
>DASPZL010000420.1:0-3179 GCA_035636295.1 Paraburkholderia sp. | reverse complement strand
CGAGCGTGCGCTCGTCGAGTTGCTGGAGCATCTGCGCGCCGCCACGCCGCCGCCCGACACACCGGCGCCGCTGCGGGCCGTGCCGGAATCGCTCGAGACGCTCGCCCGGCACGATGCCGTCGCCGCGAGCTGGACCGCGCGCGCCACCTATGAGGCAAACCTGCCCGTGCCGCTTTCCGACGCGCTCGCGGGCTGGTTCGCGCGGCGTCGGCCGCAAGGCGCGAGCGCTAACGCATACGATGCGCCGTCGCCGGCCGCGCTGCTGCCGGCCGTGCCGCTGAACGCGCTCGGGGCGCCCGCCACGCTGTTCTGTCTGCATCCGGGCTATGGCATGGTTGGCGAATACCGGACGCTCGCTCAAGCGCTGAACGGGCGCGTGACGTTGATTGCGATACAAGCGCCCGCGGTGCGGGGTGAGCCGTGGCAAGGCAACACGTTCGAGGCGCTCGCCGCGCACTACGCACGGTGCATCGAGACGCTGCAGCCACGCGGCGGCTACGCGCTGCTCGGCTGGTCGTTCGGCGGCCGGCTCGCGATCGCCATCGCGGATCATTTCGAGCAGCGCGGCAAGCGTGTGTCGTTCGTCGGCATCGTCGATACGGCGACGCATCGCGAGGACGGCCCCGAACCCGTTGCCGACCAGGCCGGGGCGGCGCCGCCCGAGTTGGCGCTGCTGGAGCAGGCGGAGCCGTCGCTGCTTCAACAGGCGCTCGCGGCCGACTCGCTGCACGCGGCGCTGATGGCGCGGCACGCGCTGCCGCGCATCGGCGGCGATCTGCACGTGTGGCGCGCGCTGCGCATCACCGATCCGCGACGCAGGATGGCCTGGGCGCGCCACACGCTCGGGCGGCTGCACGAGTTCGACGTCGACGCGAGTCACTCCAGCATCGTTCATCATCCGGTTCTCGCTACGCAACTCGCGGAGTTGCTCGCCCGACCCATCGGCGACACGGCCGAGCCTTCGCCACCCAAGTTCTGACCGGTTCACCTTCGACATCCGTTTCGGGCGCGTGCTGCATGCGCCCGGGCGGACGCCCCTGTCTCACGTTCCCAACAAAATCAATTGTTGAATGCGATTGATTATTGTTTACATTAACATCGTGTCTTGAGAGAATCATCGGGCACCAAGACTGGCGCCCGATCGCCAGCCTTGACTCGGGGATAGAAAACAGGGGAACAAGAAGAATGAAGGTAGAGCAAGCAGGGAAGTGCAGTTCTCTGCAGGAGCGCGGCTTGCCGCACCTGCGCCCGATTTACGTCGCATTGATGCTGGGTTTGGCCGGCTTTGGCGCGCATGCGCAGGAGTCGCCGGCACCCGCCTCCGGCGCTGATGCCGCGAAGGAACTGCCCGCCGTCCAGGTGCGCAGTTCCACTGAAGATCCGCTGGGGCCGGGCGTCGGCTACGTCGCGAAGCGCTCGATGACGGGCACCAGGACGGATTCCGCGCTGCTCACGAACCCGCAGAGCGTGTCCGTCGTCACGCGTCAGCAGATGGACGACCAGGGCGCGCAGACTGTCGATCAGGCGCTGCGCTACACGCCCGGCGTCTATTCGCAGGACGGCACGGACGTCCGTTTCGACCAGCTCTACGGCCGTGGCTTTTTGCTCGACTCGTATCTGGACGGCCTGCATCTGTACCAGTCGCCGCGCTTCGCGACGCCGCGCATCGATCCGTATTTCATGGAGCGGATGGAAGTGCTGCACGGTCCGGCCTCGGTGCTCTATGGGCAAGGCAGTCCGGGCGGCCTCGTCAACTACGTGAGCAAGCTGCCGATGGAGCAGCCGTACCACGAAGTGATGATGCAGATCGGCAACCACAACAACTATCAGCTGGGTTTCGACCTGAGCGGTCCCGTGGACCAGAACGGCACCGTGCTGTACCGGCTGACGGGCGTGGCCCGCACCGCGGAAACCCAGGTCAGCGAGATCAAGGACCAGCGGCTCGCGATCGCGCCGTCGGTCACGATCCGCCCGAACCGCGACACCACCTTCACGCTGCAAGGCAGCTTCCAGCGCGATCCGAACGGCGGCCTGTTCAATCCCGTTCCGGCGGGCGCCACGCTGTTCAGCAATCCGAATGGTCAGCTCGGCCCGGACAAGTACTTCGGCGATCCGGACCGTGACGGCATGCACCGCACGCAATACTGGTTCGGTTATCAGTTCGATCACGCGATCAACGACAAGGTCAGCGTGTCGCAGAGCCTGCGCTACCTGCACATCGACCAGCATTACTACCAGACCTCGGTGACGAGCGCGCTGGGCGCCGACAAGCGCACCGTGTCGATGTGGGGCAACGTCGACAACGAGCACTACACGCAGTTCGAGGTCGACACGCACGCGCAGGCAAAGGTGACGACGGGCCCGGTTCAGCACACCTTGCTGTTCGGTCTCGACTATCAGCGCTCGATGCTCGGCGACACGGAAGGCAACTCCGTCCTCGGCACGGTCGATCTGTACAATCCGAACTTCTCGTCGCTGCCCACGCAGCAGGCCAATACGCGCCTCGACTATTCGTTGAGCACGGTCGGCGTGTATGCGCAGGACGAGGCGCGCTGGCGCAACTGGGTGCTGACGTTCGGCGTTCGTCAGGACTGGACGGGCGGCAACCAGCAGACCACGTTGCTCACCTCGGGAAGCAGCACGACTTACCACTCGAACGACCACGCGTTCACCTGGCGCGCGGGCCTCGCGTATGAGTTCGAGAACGGCATCGCGCCGTATGTCAGCTATTCGCGTTCGTTCCAGCCCGTGCTCGGTGCGTCGTACTCGGGCGCCGCGTTCTCGCCGACCAAAGGCAAGCAGGTCGAAGCCGGCGTGCGCTATCAGCCGAAGTGGTTCGACGGCTTCTTCTCGCTCGCCGCGTTCAGCCTGACACAGGACAACGTCTCCGTGACCGATCCCGCGCATCCGACCTTCGCGGTGCAGACCGGCCAGGTCCGCTCGCGCGGCGTCGAACTGGAAGCGCATGCGAACGTGACCGAGAACGTGAAGCTGATCGCGTCGTACACGTACCTGAACCAGGAGGTGACGAACAGCACGATGGCCAACCTGGGCAAGCGTCCGGCGATCGCGCCGCGCAACACGGCTGCATTGTGGGCGGATTACACGTTCCACCGCGGACCGCTGCGCAACTTCGGCATGGGCTCGGGCGTGCGCTACATGAGCAGTTCGGCGGGCGA
>DASPZL010000419.1:0-4998 GCA_035636295.1 Paraburkholderia sp. | reverse complement strand
GCGCAATGCATGCGAACGCGCTGCGCATCGTCGACGCAAGCGGCCAGTTGACGCCGCAAGGCGGCGTCGGCGAGCTGTGCATCGGCGGCGACAATCTCGCGCGCGGTTATCTCGGTCGCGCGGGGCTCACCGCCGAGCGCTTCGTGCCGGACCCGTACGGGCCGCCGGGCGCGCGGATGTACCGCACGGGCGACCTGTGCCGCGAGCGGCCCGACGGCGAATTCGAATGCCTCGGCCGGATCGACCAGCAGGTGAAGCTGCGTGGCTACCGGATCGAACTCGGCGAGATCGAGGCGGCACTGCGCGGCTGCGACGGCGTGCTCGACGCGGCGGTCGCGCTCGTGCCGGGCGCGGGCGACGCACAGGCGCGGCTGGTGGGTTATGTGGTCGGCGTGTCGCGTGCGGTGCCGGCCGGCTGGCGGCAGATGCTCGCCGCGCGCCTGCCCGGCTACATGATCCCGGCGGCGCTCTACGAGGTCGGCGCGTTGCCGCGCACCGCGAACGGCAAGCTGGACCGCAACGCGCTCGCGCGTTTCGATGCGGCGCCGGAGAGCGACGCGCCGTGGGTCGAGCCGGCGGGCGAGACCGAAGCGCTGATCGCGCGGCTTTTCGGCGACGTGCTCGGCCTCGCACGGGTCGGCGCGAACGATGATTTCTTCGCGCTCGGCGGGCATTCGCTCGCGGCGGTGCGGTTGGTCGCGCGGCTGTCGGAGCGACTTGGCCGCAAGGTCGCGCTCGCCGCGCTGTTCGACAGTCCGACGCCGGCGTTGCTGGCCGCGCTGCTCACGGGCGACGTGGACGGCGACGCGTCGTCGCGCGGGGCCGCGAACGATGAACTGCAGGCGCTTGATGGATTGTTCGATGCGCTCGATTGACGTGCGCGGGCGGGGCGCATCGATAAAAGCGGCCGGCCGCGATATGAATTCGCGCCGGTCCGTTGCAGCATTGCCGTCCACTCGACGACGGCGACCATGCGCGGGCACGACGCCCGCGTCTACCTATGCAAACTGAAAACATGTTGACCACGACCCGCAACGAACCGGCTGCCGCGCCGGCTTCACCCGTAGCCGATGCCGGCGCGGCGAGCCAGGCGCTCGCCATTGCACGCAAGTACGCCGCACTGTCGCCGGAGCGTCGGCGACGCTTTCGCGAGAAGGCGCGCGAGCAGGGCGTCGATCCTGCCCGCCTGCCAATCGTGCCGCTCTCGCGTGATGCCGATGAAGCAAATGAAGCCGGCGGCTCTGCCTCTTCCTTTGCTTCTGTTTCGGCGTCTTACCCGCTTGCGCCCGCGCAGGAGCGGCTGTGGTTTCTGTGGAAGCTCGATCCGTTGAACCCCGCGTACAACCTGTCGCGCGCGATCCGCCTGACGGGCCGCCTCGACGTTCACGCGCTGCGCCGCGCGTTCGACGCGCTCGTCGCCCGGCATGGCGCATTGCGCGCGCGCTTCGTGGAGACGCGCGGCGTGGCGGCTCAGCGCATCGCGGACGACGCGGACTACTTCTGGCGTGAACGTACGCTCGACGATCCGACGCAGCTGCGCGACGCGCTGCGTGCCGCCGCGCGCGAGCCGTTCGATCTCACGCAAGGGCCGCTGCTGCGCGTCGACCTCGTCGCAGTGGACGCGGATCGCCACGTGCTGTCGATCGTCGTGCATCACATCGTGTCCGACGGCTGGTCGCAGTCGCTGTTCGTTCGCGAGCTCGCGGCGCTGTATCGCGCGGCGCTCGCGGGCGAAGGCGCGGCGCTGTCTCGCGCGTTGCCGCCCGTCGAAATTCATTTCGGCGACGTCGCGGCATGGCAGAACGAATGGCAGGACGGCGCGCTCGCCGACGATCTCGCGTACTGGACGAAACGGCTGGGCGTCGAGCGTCCCGCGCTGGAATTGCCGTTGGACCGGCCGCGCGCCGCAGTGCGCGGCATTGAAGGCGGGCGTTGCCGGCGCGATGTCGGCCCGGTGCTCGCGGACCGGTTGCGCGAACTCGCGCGCGCGCAGCGCACGACGCTTTTCACGGTGCTGCTCGGCGCCTACGCCGCGTTGCTGTACCGCTACGGCGGGCAGCCGGGCGTGCGCATCGGCGTGCCGTCGGCGGGACGGCAGCGCAGCGAGACGGAGGGGCTGATCGGCTTTTTCGTCAACACGCTCGTGATCGACGTGGACGTCGACGGCGGCATGCCGTGCGGCACGCTGCTGGCCGGGCTGCATGCACGCGTGCTCGAAGCGCATGCGCATCAGGCGGTGCCGTTCGGCCGCATCCTCGAAGCATTGCGCATCGAGCGCGATCTCGGCCGCTCGCCACTGTTCCAGGTGATGTTCAACCTCGAGCAGGCGACGAGCGAAGCGGCCGTCGCGATGCCGGGCCTCGTCGTGGAGCCGGAGGCGGGCGGCACCGGCACCGCGCGTTTCGATCTGGTGCTGAACGTCGTCGACGACGGGCGCGGGTTGCGCTTGATGTTCAACTATGCGGCCGATGTGTTCGATGCGAGGACGGTCGAGCGGATCGCATCGCAGTATGAAGCGGTGCTGGCGCAGATGGCGGACGGCGTGCAGCGGCGGGTCGGCTCGCTGACGCTGCCGGCGGGGCGTCGGGAGGCGCCGTTGCAGCGGTATCCGTTCGAGTCGCTGGGTGCGGCGCTGGCGGCGCAGGCGAGGCGCACGCCGGCTGCGACTGCGCTGCGCTGCGAGGACGCGTCGCTCACCTATGCGGAGCTGGATGCATGGTCGGCGGCGCTGGCCGCGCGGCTGGTGGCGCGGGGCGTGGGCGCGGAGCGGCGCGTGGGACTGTGCGTGACGCGCGGTCCGGCGCTGGTTGCGGCGCTGCTGGGGATCATCCGCTCGGGCGGCGCGTTCGTGCCGCTGGATCCGGAGTATCCGGCTGCGCGTCTCATACAGATGATCGAGGACGCGGGCATCGGGCAGGTGGTGGCGGATGGCGCGAGCGTGAACCAGCTCGCCGGGGTGCTGGCGGAGTGTGAGGTGCTTGACGCCGGTTCGGTGCCGGTGGCTGCAATGGATGCGGCGGGCCGCATCGACGCGGCCTTGCACCCCGATCAGCTCGCCTACGTGCTGTACACCTCGGGCTCGACGGGCCGGCCGAAAGGCGTCGGCGTGAGCCACGGCGCGCTGTGGACGCACCTGCAGGACTTTCTCGCGACCTACGGCATCGACGGCCAGGACACGGTGCTGCACTCGTCGACGGTCAACTTCGACGTCGCGCTGCACGAGACGCTGCCGGCGCTGCTGCGGGGCGCGACGGTGGAAATGCGCGGCGTGCAGCCGTGGGACCTGCAAAGCCTGAGCGAGCGGCTGGTGAACCGGCGCGTGACGTTCGCGCGCATTCCGACGGCGCTGTGGCAGCAGTGGCAGCATCATGCGCCGCCGCGCGCGCGGCTCGCGCTGCGCCAGGTGACGGTGGGCGGCGAGGCGCTGCCGGGCGACGCGCTCGCGCGCTGGCGCGAGGGGCCGCTGGCGGACATCCGGCTGGACAACCTGTACGGGCCGACCGAGACGACGGTGGCGGCGCTGTACCGCTGCACGCAGGCCGCCGACGCACGGCAGGTGACGGTGCCGATCGGCCAGCCGTATCCGGGGCGCACGGCGCGGGTGCTCGACGCGTTCGGCGACGAAGCGCCGGTGGGCGGGCTGGGCGAACTGTGCATCGGCGGGCCGACGCTGGCGCGCGGCTATCTGGGACGGGCGGGCCTGACGGCCGGGTGCTTCGTGCCGGACCCGTACGGGGCGCCGGGCGCGCGGGTGTACCGCAGCGGCGACCTGTGCCGGATGCGCGAGGACGGCACGGTGGAGTTCCTCGGACGGCTGGACCAGCAGGTGAAGCTGCGCGGCCAGCGCATCGAGCTGGGCGAGATCGAGGCGGTGCTGCGCCAGTGCGAGGGGGTGCGCGAGGCGGCGGTGATGGTGGTGGGCGAGGGGCAGAAGCAGCGGCTCGCGGCGTATGTGGCGGGGGAGGTGTCTGGCGATGTGTCGGTCAATGCGTCGGGTAACGCCTCGGACGACGTATCCGGCGGGGGGGCCGGCGATGTGTCCGGCGATGCACCGGGCAATGCATTGAACAGAGCCCACGGAGCGGTCCAACGGATTCCCGACGCCGGGCGTCTGCAACGCGAACTCGGGCAGAAGCTGCCGGGCTACATGGTGCCGTCGTCCGTGACGGTGCTCGCGCGGCTGCCGTGGATGCCCAACGGCAAGCTCGACCGCGCGTCGCTGCCGGCGCCGCAGACGGGCGCCCGCGAACGGGTGGCGGCCTCGAACGGGGTGGAGTCGGCGCTGCTGTCGATCTGGACGGCGGTGCTGGGGCGCGACGATCTGGGCGTGACGGACAACTTCTTCGAGGCGGGAGGCGACTCGATCCAGAGCCTGCAGATCATCGCGCGGGCGCGCGAGGCGGGGTGGCGTCTGACGCCCCGGCAGGTGTTCGAGCATCCGACGGTGGCGGGTCTGGCGCAGCGCGCGCAGCGGCTGGAGGCGGGCGGCGTGCAGGAGGTGGACGACGGCGCGGCGCTGGCACTGACGCCGATCCAGCGGCTGTTCTTCGAGCGCTATCCGCACGGCGAGTCGCACTGGAACCAGGCGGTGCTGCTGAAGGTGCGCGGGCGCCTCGTGCCCGCGGCGCTGGAGCGCGCGGTGCGGGCGCTGGAAGCGCGGCACGACGCGCTGCGGCTGCGGTTCGTGAAGGAGGCGGACGGCTGGAAGCAGATGGCGGTGAAGGCGACAGAGGCGGCCGAAGCAGCACAAGCTTCGCAGGCGTTACAGCCGTCGCAGGCAGCACAGGCAACCCAAACATCACACTCAGCCATAGTCCGTCACGAACACCTGTCCTCACTCTCAGAGCTGCCAGCGGCATGCGAGCGCATCCAGTCGAGCCTGAACATCGAAACCGGCCCGCTATGGCGCGTAGGCCACTTCGAGACGCCGGAGGAAACCCGCGTACTGATCGCGATCCACCACCTGTCAGTGGACGGCGTGTCGTGGCGCATCCTGCT
>DASPZL010000418.1:0-7186 GCA_035636295.1 Paraburkholderia sp. | reverse complement strand
ACATACCGAAAGCTTACGGCTTGTCATCCTGACCGTTCAGGCGTGCAGCGGGAGAACGCTATGTCGGTCTATGTCGATGAAGGATTCAGGCCCTGTGTCACGGAATGCGCAACCGTCGCGTTCCGGGTGTGCTGTGACGATCGCGCGCAGATCTTCGAGGTCAGCGCGGAGGCACTCATGGCCTTTTGCGGCGCGGCGAGCAGCCGAAGGAAGGACCTGCTCGCCGCATTCGAAGACGCGCAACTGGAAATCCTGACGGTGGCGGCGCGGAAATGGACGTTCAAACCGACGGAGCCGGTGAGGCTGGGCCTCGACGAATTCCGAATGATCAGACATTAGCTATGCCAGAATCACATCCATGACCTGGATTGCCGCCCTGCCGATGTACGACGTCACGCCCGCTCTCGCCTCCGAATGGCGCGAGTGGCTCGCCGACGTGCTGCGCATGGTCAAGCCGGCGTGCCGCATCGTCGAGCCGGATGAGGAGTTGCATGGCTTCTGGCGGCGGCCCAACCTGCTGATCTCGCAAACTTGCGGCTATCCGCTGATGCACGGTCTGCACGAGCAGGTGCAGTTGATTGCGACACCACGATTTAACGCACCGGGCTGCGAGGGCGCGCACTATTCGAGCGTGCTGGTGACGCGAGCGGACGCGCGGTTCGATACGCTCGCGAGTTGCCGTGGCGCGCGCGCCGCCTACAATCAGGACGATTCCAATAGCGGCATGAACGTGTTTCGCCACGCAGTGGCGCCGCTTGCACGCGACGGCACATTTTTCAGCGCTGTGATGCGCACGGGTTCGCATCTCGGTTCGTTGCGGGCGGTAGCGGAAAATCGCGCGGACGTCGCTGCGATCGATTGCGTCACGTTCGCTTTCGTGTGCGATGAAATGCCGGAACTCGCCCGGCAGGTTCGCCGTCTCGGCATGACCGCGGCGGCGCCGGGTTTGCCGCTGATCGCATCGGATACGGTGCCGTTGGCGACCGTGGAAGCATTGCGCGAGGCGCTGAACGAGGCGCTCACAACGCAGCCTGAGCGCGCGAAACGCCTGCGTTTGCAGGGCTTTTCCGCGTTACCGCTCACGGACTACGAACGGATCGAGGAGCTCGAAAACGAAGCGCGCGCCGTCGGCTATACGCGCCTCGCCTGATCCACGAGATTACTGCACGTCCAATACGAGAAGCTGCGCTCCGTCGGCTACCTGATCGCCCACCGCATACAAGACTTCCGACACCGTACCCGCTGCCGGTGCGCCGATCGTGTGCTCCATCTTCATCGCTTCCATCACGATCAGCGGCGTACCCTTCTCCACCACCGTGCCCGGCTCCACCAGCACCGCGATCACCTTGCCCGGCATCGGCGCGGTCAAACGGCCTTCGTGGCCTTCCGCGTCCGCGGCATGCGCGAGCAGGTTCTGCCACTCGAACGCCAACGCTTCGCCGAGGCAGAATACGTGGAACGTATCGCCGTCGATGAACACACGGCCCGTCACGCGTGCATCGCCGATGGTCGCGCGGAACTCGTGCCGGCCCGTGCCGCTCGACCATGTGAAGTCCTCGCGCACGCCGTCGTGCTCCAAGGTTTGCACGCCGCCGTTGCGTGCGAATGTGACGGTGAATGCGGTTTCGTTGTCGATATCGCGCCAGCCGAGCGTCTGCGTATAGCCGCTGTTCAAGCGCCAGTGCGATAACGCATCCCACGGCGACGCGCCGTGCGCGGTGCCGCCCTCGCGCGTGAGCAACGCGGCGCAGGCGAGCGCGAGCGCCTCCTTGAACGGCTTCTTCACCGGCGCGAACAACGCATCGTGATGACGCTCGATCAAACCCGTATCGAGGTCGCCGGTCGCAAACGGTTCGCTCGTGACGATGCGTTGCAGAAACTCGACGTTGGTATGCGGACCGACCACCTCGCACGCACGCAGCGCGCGATTCAGACGCGCGAGCGCTTCTTCGCGCGTGGCGCCGTGGACGATCAGCTTGGCGATCATCGGATCGTAGAACGGCGTGATGGTGTCGCCTTCGCGCACGCCGCTGTCGATGCGCACCGAGGCTTTGCGGTCCGGTTCGCCCAACGTGAATTCCACGCCTTCCGGCATGCGCAGATGCCTGAGCGTACCCGTCGAGGGCAAAAAGCCGCGCGCCGGATGTTCGGCATAGATACGCGCTTCGATCGCGTGACCGTCGATCTTCAACTGTTGCTGCGTGAGCGGCAGCGGTTCGTCAGCGGCAACGCGCAGTTGCCATTCCACGAGATCCTGCCCCGTCACCATTTCCGTGACCGGATGCTCGACCTGCAGGCGCGTGTTCATTTCCATGAAGTAGAAATCGCCCGTGCCGGTCATGATGAATTCGACCGTGCCCGCTCCGACGTAATTCACCGCGCGCGCCGCGGCCACCGCCGCTTCGCCCATTTCGCGCCTGATTTCAGCGGAGAGTCCCGGCGCGGGCGCTTCTTCCAACACCTTCTGATGACGCCGCTGCACCGAACAGTCGCGGTCGAACAGATACACGGCACCGCCTTGACGGTCCGCGAACACCTGCACTTCCACGTGACGCGGCCGCGTCAGATACTTCTCGATCAGCACGCGATCGTTGCCGAAGCTGCTCGCCGCCTCGCGCTTGCACGAGGCCAGCGCGGCGGCGAAATCCTCGCTGCGCTCGACCACGCGCATGCCCTTGCCGCCGCCGCCCGCACTCGCCTTCAGCAAAACCGGATAACCGATCGCATCCGCCTCGCGATGCAGCAACTGCGCGTCCTGATCGTCGCCGTGATAACCGGGCACGAGCGGCACCGCGGCTGCGTGCATCAGCGCCTTCGCCGCCGCCTTCGAACCCATCGCGGCGATGGCCTCGACCGGCGGGCCGATGAAGACGATGCCGGCCGTTTCGCATGCATGTGCGAAGTCTTCGTTCTCCGACAGGAAGCCATAACCTGGATGCACCGCTTGCGCACCGGTTGCGCGTGCGGCCTCGATGATGCGCTCGACGCGCAGATAGCTCTCCGCCGCCGTCGCCCCGCCGATGTGCACCGCCTCGTCGCACGCGGCCACGTGTTTCGCGTTGGCGTCCGCATCGGAATACACGGCCACGCTCGCGATGCCGAGCCGCTTGCAGGTCGCGGCGACGCGGCACGCAATCTCGCCGCGGTTGGCAATCAGGATCTTGTTGAACATGAAGTGTCTCGATGAAGTGTCTTGTTCGGGGCTGTTGTTTTGCTGAAAGCCTGCTGGCGCTTTGGAATGTGTGCGTGCGTTGCGTTTCAGTTGCGTTTTCAGTTACGCCACGCGGGCGGGCGTTTTTCCAGGAACGACGCGACGCCTTCCCGGCCTTCCGCGCCGGCGCGCGTGCGGGCGATGCGCGCCGCCGTGTCCTCGATCATCGCCTCATTCAACTCGTGCCCGGCGATGTCCTGCACAAGCTGCTTGCAAGCACGCACCGCTTGCGGACCGTTCGCGCACAGCGTGTCGGCGATCTGTTGAACCGTGGCGTCGAGTTGCTCCGCGCTCACCGCTTCGCTGACGAGGCCCAGACGCAACGCCGTCGCGCAATCGAATTGCTCGGCCGTCGTGAAGTAGCGGCGCGACGCCTGCTCGCCCAATGCGCGAATCACGTACGGCGCGATGGTCGCCGGAATCAGGCCCAGACGCGCCTCGGAAAGACAAAAACGCGCACTGTCCACCGCGACGACGATATCGCACGCCGAGATCAGACCCATGCCGCCCGCGTACGCGTCGCCGTTCACACGCGCGATCACCGGCTTGTTGCAGCGATAGATCGACGACAGCATGTTCGCGAGCCGCATCGCGTCGGCGCGGTTCTCCTCGTCCGAGTAACCGGCCATCTTCTTCATCCAGTTCAGGTCGGCGCCCGCGCAAAACGCCTTGCCGTTCGCGGCCAGCACCACGGCGCGCAGGTCGTCGCGATCGTTCAGCGCGGTGAAGATCGAAGTCACTTCGGCGATCATCGTTTCGTTGAACGCGTTGCGCACGTCCGGGCGATTCAGCGTGACCGTGGCGATTCGACCGTTGATCCCGAGATTCAGCGTTTCGTATTGCATCTTCGCAACTCCCGCGCGTAGCGCTCTGTCACATTCTGAACACGCCGAAACGCGTGTCTTCGATCGGCGCGTTCATCGCGGCCGACAAGCCGAGACCGAGCACGTCGCGCGTTTGCGCAGGATCGATCACGCCGTCGTCCCACAGGCGAGCGCTCGCGTAGTACGGGTGGCCTTGATGTTCGTATTGCTCGCGGATCGGCTGCTTGAACGCTTCTTCCTCTTCGGCGCTCCACGCACCGCCCTTGCCTTCGATACCGTCGCGCTTGACCGTGGCCAATACCGACGCCGCCTGTTCGCCGCCCATCACCGAAATACGCGCATTCGGCCACATCCACAGGAAGCGCGGGGAATACGCGCGACCGCACATGCCGTAATTGCCCGCACCGAACGAGCCGCCGATGATCACCGTGAACTTCGGCACCTTTGCCGTCGCCACCGCCGTCACCATCTTCGCGCCGTTGCGCGCGATGCCTTCGTTTTCGTATTTGCGGCCCACCATGAAGCCGGTGATGTTCTGCAGGAACACTAAAGGAATCTTGCGCTGGCAGCACAGTTCGATGAAGTGCGTGCCCTTGAGCGCCGACTCCGAAAACAGAATGCCGTTGTTCGCGATGATGCCGACCGGATGCCCCCAGATATGCGCGAATCCTGTGACGAGCGTGGTGCCGTAACGCGCCTTGAATTCGTCGAACGCGGAATCGTCGACGACGCGCGCGATCACCTCGCGAATGTCGAATGGCTTGCGCGTATCCACCGGAATCACGCCGTACATGCTCTTCACGCCGTAGCGCGGCGGCTTCGGTTCCTGCAACGCGACCGGCACCTGCTTCGAACGATTCAGATTGCCGACGATGCTGCGCGCGATCGCCAATGCGTGCGCGTCGTTTTGCGCGAGATGATCGACCACGCCCGAGAGGCGCGTGTGCACGTCGCCGCCGCCGAGATCTTCCGCGCTCACCACTTCGCCGGTCGCAGCCTTAACGAGCGGCGGGCCGCCGAGAAAAATCGTCCCCTGATTCTTGACGATGATCGACTCGTCGCTCATGGCCGGCACATACGCGCCGCCCGCGGTGCACGACCCCATCACGACGGCGATCTGCGGAATGCCCGCCGCCGACAGATTCGCCTGGTTGTAGAAGATGCGGCCGAAGTGATCGCGATCAGGAAACACGTCATCCTGATTCGGCAGGTTCGCGCCGCCCGAGTCGACGAGATACACGCACGGCAAACGATTTTCCGCGGCGATTTCCTGCGCGCGCACGTGTTTTTTCACGGTGACGGGATAGTACGTACCGCCCTTGACCGTCGCGTCATTGCAAACGATCACGCACTCCTGCCCCGCGATCCGGCCGATGCCGGTGATGACGCCCGCGCCCGGCGCGTCGTCGTTGTACATGCCATAGGCCGCGAGTTGCGAGAACTCGAGAAACGGCGTGCCCGGATCGAGCAGTTTCTCAATGCGCTCGCGCGGCAGCAGTTTGCCGCGGCCCGTGTGTTTGTCGCGCGCGGCTTGCCCGCCGCCCAGCGCGAGCGCCTCGATCTTCGCGCGAAGATCGGCGACCAGCGCTTCGAGCGCCGCCGCGTTGGCGCGAAAGTCGTCCGAGCGCGGGTTCAGCTTTGATTCGATGATCGGCATTGCGTGGCTTCTCCTGTGTCGATCGGAGTTAGCGTGTCGATCAGAGTTGGCGCTTTAGCGCTTACTCCGATCCCATGCAAGGTGGTTGCTATCGCCGCTTTTTATAGGCTCGCGCTAACGTATTGCGGTGCGCTTGCGCAGTGCTTTGCATCAAGCCGTTTCGGCAAACAGTTCGCGGCCGATCAGCATGCGGCGGATTTCGCTCGTGCCCGCGCCGATTTCATAAAGCTTCGCATCGCGCCACAAACGGCCGACCGGATACTCGTTGATGTAGCCGTTGCCGCCGAGAATCTGGATCGCTTCGCCGGCCATCCACGTGGCTTTTTCAGCGGTGTAGAGAATCACGCCGGCGCAGTCTTTACGCACCTGGCGCACGTGTTCCTTGCCGAGCGTGTCGAGTTGCCGGCCCACCGCGTACAGATACGCGCGGCACGCTTGCAGCGTGGTGTACATATCCGCGACCTTGCCTTGAATCAATTGGAATTCGCCGATCGGCTGACCGAACTGTTTGCGGTCGTGGATATACGGCACCACCGCGTCCATCACCGCGACCATGATGCCGGTCGGGCCACCCGCAAGCACGGCGCGTTCGTAATCGAGGCCGCTCATCAGCACCTTCACGCCGCCGTTCAACTGGCCGAGGATATTTTCTTCCGGCACCTCGACGTTCTCGAATACCAATTCACCGGTATGCGAGCCGCGCATGCCGAGCTTGTCGAGCTTTTGCGCAACGGAAAAACCCTTCGTGCCCTTCTCGACGATAAACGCGGTAATGCCGCGCGAATTCGCTTCGAGATCGGTCTTCGCATAGACGACCAGCGTGTCGCAATCCGGGCCGTTGGTGATCCACATCTTCGTGCCGTTGAGCACGTAGTGGTCGCCCTTCTTGTCCGCGCGCAGTTTCATGCTGACCACGTCCGAGCCTGCGTTCGGCTCGCTCATGGCGAGCGCGCCGATGTGTTCGCCCGACACGAGCCTGGGCAAATACTTTTGCTTTTGTGCGTCCGTGCCGTTGCGATGAATCTGGTTGACGCACAGATTCGAATGCGCGCCGTAAGAGAGACCGACCGATGCCGACGCGCGAGAGATTTCCTCCATCGCGATCATGTGCGCGGTGTAGCCCATGTTCGCGCCGCCATATTCCTCGGAGACCGTCATGCCGAGCACGCCCAGGTCGCCGAATTTGCGCCACAGGTCCATGGGAAATTGATCCGTGCGATCGATTTCCGCGGCACGCGGCGCGATTTCTTTGGCAGCGAATCCCGCGATGCTGTCGCGCAGCATTTCGATTTCTTCGCCAAGCGGGAATTGCAAACCGGACAGGTTGCTCATTGCGGTGTCTCCAGAGTTCGTTGGCGGCCGGTCTGCCACGGTGGGCGCCGGCTGGTCCGAGTGCGGCTCAGCGGATGGCGGCGGCCTCGTGGGCCGCCTCTCGCCCCGCACGAGGCGCGAAACGGTCAAAGCGCATTTCACGCCAGATTTACGTAAGCGTCA